>DASPXX010000183.1:0-21296 GCA_035637095.1 Thermoanaerobaculia bacterium | reverse complement strand
TAGCGGAACTCCACGTCGTCGAAGACGATCTCGCCGCGGGCGCGGCCCAGGGGGATCGGTTGCGCCGGCTCGACGATCCCCGCGGGGGTGTCGAGCAGGCCGAAGATCCGCCGCGAGCTCGCCTTGGCCCGCTCGTAGTCGTCGAGCGTCGTGCCGAGCCGGGTGATCGGCCACAGCAGCCGCTCGGTCATCATCGCGAAGAGCACGAGCTCGCCCACGCTGATCACACCCGAGCCGTTGAGCACCCAGTAGCTCCCCACCAAGAGGACGCCCGCGAAGCCGACCACGATCGCCATGCGGATGACCGGCGTGTAGGCCGAGGAGAAGCGGATCGCGTCCAGGTTGGCCCGGCGGTAGTCGGCGGAGACCCGGCGGACGCGCTCGGTCTCGAACGCCTCGGCGGTGAAGCTCTTGATCACGTGGATCCCGGCGATGTTGTTCTCCAGCCGGCTGGCGAGGCCGCCGACCCCCTCGCGCACCTTGTTGTAGCGCGGCGCGATCAGGCGCTGGTAAGTGATGCCGCCCCAGAGGATGAAGGGGATCGGGAAGAGGGCGACGAGCGAGAGCTGCCAGGAGATGGGGACCATGACCGCCATCGAGAAGACGAAGAGCACGCAGACCTGGAGCATCTCGTTGAAGCCGGTGTTGAGGAACCGCTCGAGCTGGTTCACGTCGTCGTTGAGCATGGAGAGGATCTCGCCCAGGCGGTGCTCCTCGAAGAAGGCGATCTCGCGCGACTGGATGCGCCGGTAGGCGTCCATCCGCAGGTCGTGCTGGACGGTCTGCGCCAGGTTGCGGAAGGCGCCCTGGTAGAGCCACTCGAAGAGGCTCTCGAAGAAGAAGATGGCGACCGAGAGGCCGGCGAGGACGATCGCCATGCTCCACGGATCGCGGGTACCGGCGAGGCCCGAGATCCATCCGGGCGGCGCGCCGCGCAGCGAGTCGATGACCCAGCCCACCAGGAGCGGCGGCATGAGGTCGAGGATCTTGTTGCTGATGCTGGAGCCGCAGGCGAAGAGAAACTGGCGGCGGTACGACCGGAGATAGCGGAACAGCCGGCGCATCGGGCGCTCGGCCAGGGGGAGGCGGGTGGTGTGGGTCGGTTCGGGAATCACGGGCTGGCTCATGGCGGCGATCGACATCCTATCCCCCGTCCTTCTCCCCCAGGATCTTCGAGAACCACTTCTTCCGTTTGATCTTCTGCGGGCGCTCGGCGCTGCCGAGGGAGCCCGAGTGGCCGGACGGGTCCGTGGCCGTGACGTAGAAGTCGATGTTCCTGTTCTGGTGGAGGTCCGGCGCGATCTCGATCTGATAGCCGGAGCCGCCCAGAGCGTGGACGTCGACCTTGGTGAAGCGGCCCCCCTCGGGACGCGCCCAGGCTTCGACCGCTTCGACGCTCTGATCGTCCGTGATGCGCAGCCGGACGGTGACGGTGGCCCCCTTCTCGTAGCTCGGCTCGGCTGAGCCGGTCAGGGAGACCTGGGGCGGATTGCGGTCGAGCTGCGCGAGCTGGGCCTCCAGGCGCTCGCGGGCCTGCTGGAACCGCTCGGCCCAGCGCTCGGTCGGATGCATCTGGTCGAGGGCCTCCAGTCCCTCCCGCGGATGCCCGGCCTGCTCGGCCCGCGCGGCCGCGGCCAGCGCGTCCTTCATCTGCTCGTCGACGCTCTGCTGGCCGCGGAGCCGCTCCAGGCGCTCCGCGAGACCAGGGTGATCGCTCCAGCTCTCCCGCAGCGGCCCCAGAACGGCGAGGGCCGCGTCGAGCTCGCCTTTGGCGGCGTGGGCATCGGCCGCGGCGAGCAAGGCGTCGGCGGCCTCGGTCCGCGCCTTCTGGCCCCGGGCGTTGTCCGGCAGCTCGGCCAGCAGGAGAGCGGCTTCCTGGAGGATCGCGGGCCGGTTCTTCTCCCGCTGCGCCCGGGTCAACCGCTTGTCGAGGTCGAGGATCTTGCGGGCGCGCGCCAAGCCCTTCTTCTGCTCGGGAGTGAGCGTCGCCGCCTCGGGCGGGGAGGCGATGACGGCCCGCAGGAGCTGCAGGTCGCCGTTCCGCAGGCCGCGCGCCAGTCTACTGTCCCAGATCTGCCTCTGCTGTGCCTGGCTGACGGCAAGGACCTGCGGTTGGGGCTGCACCGGAGGCGCTTGCCGGGGCATGGGCTGCGGAGCGGATTGCGGTCCCGCGGGCGTCCGGGAGAGCTGCCGCTCCGGCTGAGCCGGCCGGTGCGAGATCCATGCGACGATGCCGGCGGTCGCGAGCAGGACGGCGACGGCCGGTACTCCGGCGAGAAGCAAGAAACGGAGGCCCTTGCCGGACGGGAGCTGCGGCGCCGCGGGCGGAGGAGGCAGGGCGAGGGGAGGAGGAGCTTCCGCGGAGCGCTCGCTTGGAGGGAGAGGAGGCGGGACGGGGATCGGAGTCGGACGGGTCAGCTCCTCGGGCCGGATGACGCGCGTAACGAAGTCATCGGGGCGCCGTACCCGAGCCGGATGCTCCCCACTTCCAAGGAGGGCGGCGCGGAGAGCCTGCCGGACCTCCTTCCACTCAGGGGGCGGTGCCGCGGGACCATCCCGCAGGCCGGCTTCCAGGAGCTCGCGGAGCCTCTCCGGCTCGGCGAGGGAGCCCGCAACCTGCAGAGGCAGGTCGACCGAGGGCGCTCCCTCCTCCATACGGAGCGACAGTCCGAGGATCCGGACGGTCAGCTGGGAAAAGGCGCGCAGATCGCTCCCGGCGGGCAGGAAGGCCGCGCTCCCCAGGCCGAGGATCTTGACCTGCTCTCCCTCGGGGCCTTGGACGATCCGCAGGTTGTCGGGCCTCAGATTGCGCAGGGAGAGCCCGCGGGCCGCCACGGCCGCGAGACCCTCGACGAGCTGCAGCAGGAGGGCGAGGGCGCGCGCCGGAGCGATCTCCACCAGGTCGCCGAGGTCGTCGCCGTCCAGGTATTCGGTCGCCAGGAAGAAGCTGCCGTCGGTGGTGCGGCCGAAGTCCAGGATGCGCGGCAGGGCCGGATGGCGGATCTCCTGGAGCGCGGTCAGGCAGGCTCTGAAGGCTTCGCGGCTCGCCGCGGAGTCTTCGGCCTGGATCAGCTTGACCGCGACGTTCTGGCCGGTGAGCGTATCGGCCGCCCGGAGCACGATGGTCGATCCCTGGGAGCTGATCCGCTTGTCGAGGCGATATCGCTCGGTGATCCGGCGCGGCTCGTTCATGGCAGAAGCTTCGACTCCCGAGGGGATTTTAACGCTCTCACCGCCTGGTGGTACTGTTGGCCCGGAACGGACCGCCTGGCCATCTCTCCGAGAGGGGGTCTCATGAAACCGGATCGAGTGGTGCTCGTCGCGCTCGCGCTCTCTCTGCTCACCGCCTCCGTCCTGCCGGCTGCACCGAAGGGGAAGAAGCACGACCCCGAGGCCACCAAAGCCCTGCTCGCCGCCGCCGCGGACGCCGAAGCCGACGACATTCTCGCAGCCCTCGCCAAGGGCGCGGACCCCCTGGTCAAGGACGAGGACGGCAACACCGTCCTCATGCTGGCCATGATGGGCAACTTCTTCGGCGACGAAGAGGGAAAGGTGATCGATGCGCTCCTCAAGGCCAAGGTGCCGATCGACGCCAGGAACAAGGGCGGCCAGACGGCGCTCATGCTCGCCGCGCGGGAGGGGAGGGACGACAACGTCAAGGCGCTGCTCGCCCGCGGGGCCAAGGTCGATCTGCGCGACGCGGACGGCTGGACGCCGCTCATGTTCGCGGCCTACAACGGCCAGACCTTCGTCGTCGACACCTTGCTCAAGGCCAAAGCCGACCCCAAGGCGAAGGACTCCAAGGGCGTCTGGGATCCCCTGATGCTCTCCCTGTCCGAGGGGCGCGGCGGCGCTGCCGAGAAGCTGATCGGGGCGGGCGCCGCGATCCCCTCCACCCCGGTCAACGGTCTCGCGCCGCTGGTCCATGCGGTCTATGGCGGGGATCTCCAGAGCGTCCGGCTCGTTCTCGCCACGAAGCCGGACCTCGGGGCGCGCGACGACGATGGCTGGAGCTCCCTGGAGCTCGCGGCCAACAACGGCTATCCCCAGATCGCCATGGAGCTGCTGCGCGCCGGCATCGATCCCGATCTCAAGGACAAGGAAGGGAAGACGGCTCTCGACCGGGCGAAGCAGAGCCAGCACGCCGAGATCGTCGCGCTGCTCGGCGGTCCGTGGGACCGGCCGAAGGCCGGTGGAACCAAGGTCGCGATCCCCTGCCCGGCGCTCGGCGGCGACGTCCAGGCGTCGTTCGAGGTGCACGAGGACAAGCTGGTGGTGACGACGACCTACCCCAAGCCGCTCAACTACTACCTGGGGGGCGGCAACACCAACCGTGCGGACAGCGCCGTGAAGTACACCTATCAGGGCTCGGCGGCGCCGGCGTACCACTTCGACGTCGACAACAACCGCAGGACGGGGCGCAAAGCCGAGCCGTTGGACAAGGGGGTCGAGGGGAGCGAGTACTCGCTGGAGTACATGGAGTACGGCACGAGCGTGTCCTTGAGCTACCGCGGCGCCAACGACGAGGAGCTGACGAAGCCGGTGTACGCGAACGTCCTCAGCGCGGACCTCACGAAGCTGGGCGAGCCGATCCCGCCGGACGCCCTCGGCGACTACAGCCCTGAGGCGGCGAACGAGAGCGGGGTCCTGCAGACCACCATCCCCCTCTCCGTGCTCGGCCTCCAGAAAGGGAAGAAGGTGCGGGTGGTCGCCGAGGTGGGCGCGTGCGGACCGAAGGAGGCGACGGTCAAGCTGTAGGGGCGGGGTAGGATTCTTCCCATGGAGATGTTGGAGCGGCTCAAACGGCAGGCGCAGGCATGGCCGGAGCTCAAGCTGGCGGTGCTCTTCGGCTCAATGGCCCGCGGCGAAGCCCGCCCGAGAAGCGATGCCGACCTGGGTGTCCTCCTCGATCCGTACAGCCCGGAGCTTCGATTCCGGGTCGAAGCGGAGCTCGGCAGGGCCGCGGGTTGCCCGGTGGATGTCGTCCTTCTCGATGACGCGCCGCCGCTGCTCCGTTTCGAGATCGCCCGCGACGGGGTGCTCCTCTTCGAGCGTGAGGATGGCCTGTGGACCGGCTTCAAGGCCAAGGCCATGGTGGACTGGTGGGACTGGGCGCCGACGCACCGGATGATCGCCGCGGGGGTCATCCGGCGCCTGCGCGAGAGGGTGGCTGATGGTCAAGGTTGACGTCGTGTCCAGAAAGGTGGCGCGGGCCAGCGCCTGGCTCACGAGGAGTACCGCGGTGGCGTCGAGGCTCTCCGGCGCTTTTTGTCTCTGGTGAGCTCGGAAGCCGGCCTCAGCCCTTGACCGTCCAGCCTTTCGCAGTCAGCCGGGCCCGGATCGCCTCCCGCTGGTCCCCCTGGATCTCGACCTGGGTCTCGCCGGTGGTGCCGCCGGTTCCGCAGGTCTGTTTGAGCTCGCTCGCCAGCTGTTTCAGCAGCTCCCGGTTCCTGGGCAGGCCGTCGACGACGGTGACCGTCTTGCCGCCGCGGCCTGATTTCTCGATCCTCAGCTTGGCGACGATCCTGGCCGGCAAGGGCTCGTCGAGCTTGGCGCCACAGCGGCAGTCGCGAACCGGCCAGCCGCACCTGGGGCAGGTCTTGGCGGAATCGGTGGAGTAGACGAGGCGGCTGGGCTTCGCGGCCATGGCGAGGAGAGTCTACTGCGGGGTCTTGCAATCGGTTCGGGCCAGGCGTATTTTGGAAAAAGAGGGGGCTGCGCCCTCTCGCAGTTCCTGGCCCCGGCGGCCCAAGGAGGCGACCGTCACGTAGTCATCCTCACGCCTCGATCCCTCTCTCTCTTCCCCCCAGCCCGGGAGAGTGGATCCGCTGGCCGACGGTCGCCCTGAACCGAGCTCTCTTCCCCCACATCGAAGGAACCCTATGTTCCACTCCAGGACGGTAGTCCGTGCTCTTGTATCCTTTATCTGCGGGCTGTTGTTCGTCGTCTCCCCGGCGCGATCCGATGCTCCGGCGGCTCCGCCAGGGCCTCGGGTGTCGCTGAGCGTGCAGGAGGTGCCCGCCAAGGGGAGGCAGGAGGCGATCCTCACGGTGGACCGTTTCGGCCGCTATTCGGTCCGCGTCGAGAGCGCGCAGGGGACGTCGATCGAGCTGATCGACCGGATGGCCGGCTCTCTCGGCCGCTCGGGCGAGCCGGGACGCGAGAACGGACGGCTCGACCTGATCCTCGACCGCGGCACCTACAAGCTGGTCCTGGAGAGCCATGAGAAGGGGAAAGGGACGGCGAAGGTGCAGGCTGCCGCCTTCCACGACCGCGGCACGCCGGGAACGGCTTTGCCGCGGCTGCCCAGTGTTCCAGAGAATCGGCTGGTCCAGGAGACGCTGGAAGACCTGGAGCAGCTCTCGTACTGGCTGGAGGTCTCCGAGCGCCGCGAGGTGCGCGCCGAAGCGGCCGGCCGCCATCTGAGCGATCTGCGGCTCTGGCGCGGCGGGAGCTGGCTCGAAGGGGCAGAGCCGGAGTGCGCGACGGTCCAGCCGGTCACCGGCCAGCCGCTGCTGCGCTGCCGGCTCGCCGCGGTCCTCGATCCCGGCCTGTATCTGCTGGTCGCCTACGGCGGCCCGCCGCAGCCGTGGGCAGAAGGCTCGGACGAGCATCCCCTCTGGCTGCGCTGGGGCGCTCCCGATCTCGGCGAGGCGGGGCGCCGGCGGCTGGTCGTGAGCCCGTTCGGCGAGGACTGGTTCCACGTCTCCGACAGCGTCAACTTCGCCCGTCTGGAGCTCCCCGAGGCGCTCCCGGCCGGCGTGCAATTCCACTGGGTGCGCACCGGCCGGCAGCTGTCCGGCGGCCACACGGTGTCGGGCGCGATCACCAAGGAGTCGGTCCCCCCGGCTGCCGAGATCTCCGCCGATTCCAGGCCCGCGGATGACGAGGAGGACGTGGAGGCGACGCAGGAGGGGGAGGAGGAAGAGCAGTCCGTCGAGGACGAGAGCTCCGAGGAGGAGAGCACCGGGGACCAGGAGGCGACCTACGAGGAGAGCTCCGGCGAAGAGGAGGAGCCTGCCGGGGAGGAGACTGCCGAAGGCGAGGAGACCGAAGAGGACGAGGGCGACGAGGCGCCGGCCGCGGCACCGGCGGAGCTGCCGGTCTGGCAGCTCTGGCTCTCCGTCTCCGCCGCTCCGGGCCAGGCGTACGTCCTCCAGTATTTCGAGCGGAAGGACGTCTATTCGCTGCAGAACCTCTCCGGCCCCTACTGGGTGTCGAGCGTGCACGCCGGCGCCGCCGTCGACTCGATCGACGCCACCGGCTTGCTGACCGTCCAGGCTCCCTCCGAGAACGAGAGGCTCCTGGACTCGCGGGCGATCCCCCTGGACGCGCAGACCACCTGGGGGCGACGCTTCAACCTGCTGGAGACGGCGACCCTCTTCCTGGAGGTCCGGGCACAGGGGCGCTACCGGGTCGTCGCAACCGAGACTCCGGCCCGCGTCCGGGTCGAGCCGTTCCTGCTCACCCGGCCCGAGCATTACGAGCCGCCGGCGTTCCAGGGGAGCGATTCGGTCTGGAATCTCGATCCCGGCTTCTATGTCCTGACCCTGGAGCCGGAGCGCCAGGGAATCGTCGACGTACGCATCCGGCCCGCCATCCAGGACGGGAAGGCGCAAGAGCAGCCCGTGCGCGCGGCCGTCCACTTCGCCCCGGTCCAGCTCGACGTGGCGAATGCCTACCGGCTTTATATGAACGACCAGCCCGGCGTGACCTCGGGTCTGGTGGCCCGCCCCTGGCCGGTCGATCTGTCCCATGCCCTGCCCGTGGCTTTGCAGCCGGGGGAGGAGCTGAAGATCGCCTTCAAGGTGGCCGAGGCGGGCATCCTGCGCGCGGACGCCGAGGACGGCTCGCGCCTGCCGGTTTCGGTGGACGGCGTCCCCTCGATCGCGGAGGCCTCGGTCGAGCCGGGCGACCACGAGCTCACGCTGCGCAACGAGCTTGCGAAGACGGTTCTGTTGTCGGTCGCGGTCGAGCCGCTCGCCGTCCAGGGCACGATGCCGCTGCCTCCCCTGCCGGACGCGGCTCTGGCCGCCCTGCCGAAGTTCCCGGTGCTGCGGACCGGCGCACCGCAGTTCCTCGATCTCAAGCGCAACGCCGGCGCGACTTTCTTCCTGCAGGCGGACAAGCCGGCCCTCTACGAGATCCGCTCGACCGGGCTCCTCTCGACCTCCGGCACCCTGCGTACCCGCACCGTGCCCGAGCTGCGCGGGGAGGAGGAGAACGGAGTCGGGAGGAACTTCCTGCTCCAGCAGTACCTGCGCGAGGGGGACTACCAGACGACGGTGAGCGCGACCGGCAAGAGCCGCGGCCACCTCGGGGTGGAGATCGCCGCCACGCCGGTGGACGATGCCGGCGAGCTGCGGCCGGAGTTTCCCGCCCGCTGGACGCTGCCCGCCGGGCGCGCCGCGGTCTGGCGGTTCACGATCCCGCGGGAGGGGACCTACACGCTGCGCGCCGAAGGCCTCCAGGTGTTGTTCCATGGCCGGGTCGAGGATGCAGACGGCTGGCCGATCGAGCCGCCGAACCGGGAGCTCGACTTCTCCCGGACGTACGCGGCAGGGACCTACCGGCTCGTCCTCCTGCCCCAACCGGTCGACACGCGCGCGCTGATCCAGCTGGAGCGCGAGGCGGAGCCCCTCCACTTCACCGGCCACGGCCCGCACGACCTGCCGCTGGAGACGGCCGTCGAGCACCAGTGGGTGGAGCCTGAAGGGGAGGCGCCGCGCCAGCCCGACGTCTGGCGCTTCACGGTGCCGGCGCGGCTGACCGCCACGGTCTCGCTGACCGAGGAGATGGAGGGAGTTGTTTCGAAGATACCCTCACCCCCGGCCCCTCTCCCGCAAGCGGGAGAGGGGAGCAGGTTAGCCAAAGACAATTCGGAGCCCGCTGAACCCTCTAACCCACACCCCTCTCCCACTCGTGGGAGAGGGGCCGGGGGTGAGGGCTCCGAAATCGGCCGTGTGCCGCCGGGGCGTTCGTGGACCGGCGAGCTGGAGCCCGGCGCCTATCAGATCGCCGCCCAATGCTCGCGCCGCAACAACCTGGTCTCCTATACGGTCGACGTGAGCTCCAGGGAGCTGGTGGCCGGCCTCTCCCGGAGCGTCAAGGCTCCGGTGGCGATCCCGGTGTCGGTGGGTCCCGATGGGCTGATCGAGCTGGCTTCGGTCGCGCCGTCCGACGTGCGCGCCCGGTTGCTCGACGAGTCGGGACGTGAGGTGGCCGAGGGAGACGACCGGCCGGACGGCTGGGACTTCCTCCTCTTCCAGCGCCTGGCACCCGGCCATTACACGCTGGCGGTGGACCCGGTGGGCGTCGCCGAGACGGACCTCGAGGTGACGATGCGCGCCGCCGCCGAGGCCGAGGAGGCAACCCTTCCGCTGCCGTTCCACGGCGACGTGCGGCTCGGCGAGAGCGTGCTGCTCCGCCCGCTCGCCGTCGGGAACCGGTCGGACCTGCTGCTCGTGGCCGCCCGTTCCAAGGACAGCCTCGGCCTCTCCGTCGAGGTCCGCGACGGCAACGGCTGGCGGACGCTGGGCACGTCGATCGCCCGCGCGCCGCGCCTGGAGATCCCGCTGGAGAGGCAGGAGGGCCGGTCCTACCGTTTGCGCCTCTGGTCTCTCGACCGTCAGGGGACGCCGGTCCGCCTTCACGTGGCGGATCTCGCGGCGCCGCGGGTGAGTGAAGGAGATCTGCGCCGCGGCGCCGCGCTCCGCGAAGTCCCGGGCTTCGATCCGCCCGTGGGCGCCGGGGTTCTGTCCCTCGACCGCCCCGGCGTCTTCCGGGTGAGCGACGCCGCTCCCGGCCTGCGGGGAGGCGGCGCACCCGGCCGCCCCCTCGCGCCGCTCGCGCCGGGCGAGGCCCAGGAGGGAATCCTCTCGGCGCCGGGCGAGAGAGCCTGGGTGGTGCGCGAGGGGAAGACCCGGGTGGTCAAGGCCGAGCGGATCGAGGCCGCGCCGGGCCTGGAAGCCGGCGTGCGCTTCCCGCTGCCGCCCGAGGGTGCGGTGCTGGATCTGACGGATCGGTCGGATCGGTCCGATCGGTCGGATGAGAAGACAAACTCGGGCCCACTGGTCGCCCTGGCCACTGCCCCTTCGGGGCAGCCCGGCGTGCGGCTTGGGCGACGGGGTGAGCCCGGGGAGCCCAATGCCGCGACCATGGCCGTGGGCACGGGCTCGGCTCTCGCGGTGAGCCTGGAACTGCGCCGGCCGGTGGCGCGGGTCTGGTCGGCCGCCGGAGAGAGCGGCGCGCCGGTCGAGGAGGTGCGCCTGGCCTGGGTCCGGCTGCCGGAAGCGGCGAGGGAGACCGCTTCCTGGGGGGTTCGCGACGGCAACCTGGACGGGCTCACGGCGCGGCGCCTCGCCTTGCCGGAGGGAGCGCGCACGCTGCGGATCTCCCTGGGCGAGGGCACGGCGGCGGTCCTCTCGCGCGGCGATGAGGTCCTCGCCACCAGCTGGCATGGCGGCGCTCCGTTCCAGGAGCTCCTGGCGGACGACGGCGCCGCGACCCACCTGACGCTTCTCCATCTGCGCGCGGGCAGCGATCCGTTCTCGGTGGAGCTCCTGCCGGCCGGCGGTGAGGGAGATCTGGCGCTGCGCACAGGCCAGCCGGTGGAGCGCCTGCTCGACCGCGCCGGCGTGCTGCGGCTTGAAGCTCCGGTGAGTGCGGTGCAGCTCAAGGCTGGACGCACCCTCCACGTGCGCGGCGCCGGAGCCGAAGCCGAGGTCCTCGGCCGCGACGGCGGCGTGGACCGCGGCATGGACCTGCCGCTGCCGGCCGGCGGCACGGTGCTCGTCCGCCACGGCACCGGCCTGCTCCTCGCCTGGCTGGAGCAGGAGGGAGAGGAGCAGAACGCTCTCTGGCCGGTGCCTCCGGACGAGAAACCGGTCCGCGTCGAGCCGCCGGCCCGGGTGCCGCTCGCCGGTCCCTTCCTCCATCTCCTGATCCCGGCGGGCGCGCCGCGGGTGCTCCACGTGCGGACCGCGGTACCGGTGGCCACCCTGCTGCGGAGGGGAGAAAGTGGCGCGCCCGAGGTGGAGGTCCAATCCGACGGCGCCCGGCTCGACACCTTCGTGCCGGGCGGCGAGGTGCGGCTCGGCCTGCGCGCCCTGGCCGGAGCCCAGCTCTCCGGCTCGGCCGAGATCACCACGACGCCGGTGACCGCGATCGCTGAAGGCCTGGGTCCGGCCGTCCTCCTGCCGGCCGGCGCCACCCGCTGGTTCTCCTTCCACCTGAATCAGAAGGGACCGATCGGCGCCGGCGTGCGGAGCACCGACGACCGGGTCGAGCTGGACCTCTACGACCGCGGGGGCCGCCGGCTCGCCGGCCGCGAAGGCGGCGTGGTGCGGATGGTGGACTTGGAGCCGGGCGACTACCTGCTGGCCCTGCGCGCCCCGGCGGACGGTCCGCCGGTCACCGCGCGTCCGGCCCTCGCCGGCGTGGTGCCGCCCGACACCGGTCCTCCCGAGGACGTCGTCCGCCAGTACCTGCAGAAGGCCGGGGAGGAAGAAACCGCCCCGGGTGCAACCGAGAACGAGAACGAAAACCAGTCCGACGAGTCCGCGACCCCCGAGAGCGGGTCCGGGAGGGAATCATGAGCCGTCCGTCGCCGCTCCGGCGTCGCGTTGTCCCTGCGGTCCTTGCTGTCCTTGTGGTCCTTGTCTGCCTGCCGCTCCAGGGAGCGAAACCCGCCGGCAAGCCCGGCCAGCCCACGGTGGTCCCCGACCACTTCCTGCGCCGCTGGGACCCGGTGACCGTCTTCTTCCCGCAGCCGGCAGGTCCCGCCGGTGGTCCCGAGGACAAGCCGGAGAGGCTCGTCCGCCTGACCCCGGCTCATCCCGGCGCCTGGACATGGCTCGACGCCCGCACCCTGCAGTTCCGTCCGGCCGAGCCGTGGCCACCGCTCCAGCGCTTCACCGTGACGGCCGGCGGCGCCACCACGACCCTCGACACCCTGATGTCGCCGCCGTCGAGCACCCAGCCCGCCGAAGGAGAGGAAGTGGCGGCGCCGGTGCGCACGGTGACCCTGGAGTTCCCCGAGCCGCTCGATCCCCAGACGCTGGCGCGCATGCTGACCATCGAGGTCCGCCCTCTCCCCGGCCTGGCCCGCGGGGCCGGAGCGGCCGATACCCCGGTGCGCACCCTGACCGCGCGCGACTTCACCGTCAAGGCCCTGGAGAGGAAGACCCGGCGCGATCCGGCGTCGTACGTCGTGACCCTGGCCTCTCCGGTGCAGCTCGGCAGCCAGGCGACACTGCACTTCCGCCTGTCGCTCGCCGAGGCCGCGCCCGAGGCGTCGCTCGACCTCTCGTTCCACACCGCCGAGCCGTTCCGCGTCACGACCGTGGGCTGCGAAGGACCGCGCCTGCCGGTCACTCCGGACGGCACCCGCTACAGCCGTGAGCAGCCGCTGCGCTGCCCGCCCGAGGCCACGCATGTGGAGATCCACTTCTCGGCGCCCCCCGCCGACTTGGGGCCGATCGAGTCGCGCAACCTGGTCCGCTTCGAGCCGGCGGTCCCCGGCCTCACCTTCGAGGTGGCCGGCTCCGACCTGCGGATCTCCGGCCCCTTTGAGCGCGAGACCTTGTATAAGGTCACCCTGGCGTCCGGCGCGGCGGGCGCCATCGCCGACGCCCACGGCCGCCGGCTCGACCTGCGCGGCCCGAGCGAGGTCCATCTCGTCTTTCCGCGGCGCGACAGCTACCTGCGCTGGGGCGCCAGCCAGGGGATCGTCGAGCGCTTCGGGCCGCGCATGGCCCCCGTCGAGGGACGCGGCGACGAGCGGGTCGACCTCCGCATCTACCGCATCGATCCGCTCAACCGGTCGTTCTGGCCGTTTCCCGACAGCCCGGTCTCGGTCGACGAGTCGCAGCGCCCGCCCGGTCCGGGCGAGGAGCCGAAGCCGTGGACCAATCCGGAGCGCCCCATCGGCCAGAGCGAGCTGGTCCGCGAGCTGAGCGCGCTGGGCTCGCCCCCGGTCTCGACGATCGTCACCCTGCCGCTCCGCCGCGAAGGGAGCTCCGCCCGTTTCGGCCTCGATCTCGGTCCCTATCTCGACCGCCTCACCGGTCCGAACGCGCCCGGCACCTATCTGGTCGGCCTGCGCCGGCTCGACCGCTCCAGCTCCCGCGCCTGGATGCGCGTCCAGGCGACCGACCTCTCGCTCACCGCGGCCGAGGAGCCCCGGCGGATCGTCTTCGGCGTCACGTCCCTTTCGACCGGCAAGCCGGTGGCCGGCGCCGCCGTGCGCGTCGAAGGGAGCCAGACCATCTCCGGCAGTGGCGAGGGGCCGCGCTGGACGACCCTCTTCGAGGGGACGACCGACGCCGCCGGCCGCGTCGTCTGGAATCCGCCGGGCAACCAGCCGGACCGGAGCATCACGGTCCGGCGGATCGTGGCGAAGAGCGGTGACAATTCTCTTCAAGATACCCTGGTGCTCGATCCCGCCCAGGCGCCCGACGGCTTCGCGGACGGCCAGTGGTCGCCGTCCCAGGAGACCTGGCTCGGCTGGGCCTTCGAGGAGCTCGAGGGGCGCGGACCGCAGGCGGAGACCCTCTGCCACATCTTCACCGAGCGGCCGGTCTACCGCCCCGAGGAGACGGTCCACATCAAGGGCTATCTGCGCACCCGCGAGAAGGGCCGGCTCACCCCGGAGCGCCCGGACGGCCGGGTGGTCGTCCTGGGGCCGGGCGACCTGATCTGGCGCTATCCGGTCGAGGTCACGGCCGCCGGCTCGTTCTACCAGGCCTTTTCCGAGCAGAAGCTCCCCACCGGCGTCTACACCGCGTATTTCGAGGATGCGAAGGAGAACCACTGGGGCACCGTCTCCTGGCGGATGGAGGCCTACCGCCTGCCGCGCTTCCAGGTCCTCCTCCATTCCGAGGACAGCGTTCCTCTGGACAAGGAGCTCACGGTCGGCCTGACCGCCACCTACTATGCGGGAGGACGGGTCGGCGGCCGGCCGGTGGCCTGGCGCGTCACCCAGTTCCCCTACGCCTGGACGCCGAAGAGGCGCTCCGGCTTCCTCTATTCGTCCGACGGCCGCTTCTCGCGCACCGACAGCTTCCAGTCGTCGCCGCGCCTGGAGAAGCAGGACACGACCGACGCCGAAGGGGGCGCCCGCCTGGTCTTGAATCCGGCCATCGAGCCCACCGCGCAGCCGCGCACCTATGTGGTCGAGGCGACCGTCACCGGCGCCGACGACCAGACGGTGACCGCGGTCCGCCAAGTGCGCGCCCTGCCGCCGTTCGTGCTCGGCCTCAAAGTCCAAAGGTATCTGGAGAAGGCCGCGAGCCTCCGCCCCGAGATCCTGGCCGTGGGGCCGGACGACAAGCCGATCCCCGGCCTCGAGGTGAAGGTCCGCCTTCTCCAGCGGCAGTGGCACTCGCACCTGCGCGCCAGCGACTTCTCCGACGGCGTGGCCCGCTACATCACCGACGTGGTCGACGAGAAGGTGACCGAGACGAAGGTGAAGAGCGGCGACGCTCCGGTGGCCGTGCCCCTCACGCTGCCGCGCTCCGGCGTCTACGTGGTCGAGCTGGAGGCGAGCGACCGCCTCGGCCGCACCCAGGTGGTCTCGGTCGACCTCTACGCCGGCGGCGACCAGCCGGTGACCTGGGCCAAGCCGCCGGCCGGGGTGTTCACCGTGGCGAGCGACAAGGCGGAGTACCGGCCGGGCGAGACCGCGAAGCTCGTGCTCCAGAGCCCGTTCCAGAAGGGCTCGGCCCTCGCCGTGATCGAGGCGCCGGAGGGGAACCGCTACGAGTGGGTTGCGGTCGACGGCGGCGCGGCCACCTTCGAGCTGCCGATTCAGGGGACCTGGACGCCCCGCCTGCCGGTCCACTTCATCCTGATGCGCGGCCGCCTGCCCGGCACCGCGCCGCAGCCGGGGAACGCGACCGACCTCGGCAAGCCCGCGACGCTCGCGGCCACCACCTGGCTCAAGGTCGAGCCGGTGGACAACCGGGTCGACGTCAAGCTGACCCATCCCGAGAAGGCGCGGCCCGGCGACAAGGTCCAGATCCAGATCGACCTCCGCGATCCGCAGGGGAAGCCGCGGCCGGGCGAGGTCACGCTCTGGCTCGTCGACCAGGCGGTCCTCGCGCTCGGCAAGGAGCAGCGGCTCGATCCGCTGCCCGACTTCATCACCCGCGTGGACTCGCATCTCATCGTGCGCGACACGCGGAATCTCGTCTTCGGCTTCCTCCCCTTCGCCGAGAACCCCGGCGGCGACGGCGGTGCGGGCGCGCCCGGGAACCTGCTCGACCGCGCGACCGTCCGCCGCAACTTCAAGCCGGTGCCCTACTACAACCCGGCCATCCAGGTCGGCCCCGACGGCACGGCGCGGGTGACGGTCGCGCTGCCGGACGACTTGACGGTTTTCATGATCCGCGCGAAGGCGGCGAGCGGGCCGGACCGCTTCGGCTTCGGCACGAGCCAGATCGCCGTCCGCCTGCCGGTGATCATCCAGCCGTCCTTGCCGCGCTTCGTGCGGCCGGGCGACCGATTCCTGGCCGCCGGGATCGGCCGCATCGTCGAGGGCGAGGGAGGCCCCGGAGCCGCCGAGGTGCGGGCCGAAGGGGTCAAGATCGAGGGATCGGCGAAGCAGTCGTTCACCTGGAACGCCGCCGAGCCGGAGCGCATCGAGGTGCCGGTGACCGTGCCGACGCCCCCTTATCAAGAGGATGGCACGCTCGCCTGGGACAAGGTGACCTTCCGCTTCGGCGTCGAGCGATCGTCCGACAAGGCCGCCGACGCCTTCGAGGCGTCCCTGCCGGTGCGCGACGACCGCCGGCCGGTGAGCATCCGGCTGATGAAGGACCTGGCCGCCGGCGCATCCCTGCAGCTCCCTGCCCTCCCCGAGCCGGCGCGTCCCGGATCGGTCCGGCGCTCGATCCTGGTCTCCGACCAGCCGGCCCTGGTGCGCATGGCGGCCGGCCTGGACTTCCTGAATGCGTACCCGTACGGCTGCACCGAGCAGCGGCTGAGCCAGGCGCGCGCCGAGCTCGCCCTGCGGAAGCTCCGCGACCTCCTCCGGCAGGAGGGGAACGACGAGCGGATCCGCCGCGCCGTGGACGACACGCTCCAGTGGATCCCCCAGACCGTGGACGACAACGGTTTGGTCGCCTACTGGCCGGGGTCGCGCGGCTACGTCTCGCTGACCGCCTGGGTGGTGGAGTTCCTGGTCGAGGCCAAGGCCGGGGGCTTCCGGGTTGACGACGCGCTGCTCGACCGCCTCACCCGGGCGCTCCAGCAATCCCTGCGTTCCGACTACGGCCGCTTCATCGACGGCGAGGCGTTCACCGAGCGCGCCTGGGCGCTCCAGGCCCTGACCGCCGCGGGCAAGGGCGATCCGGCCTACGCCGCCGAGCTGTCGCGCCGTGCCCAGTTCCTCGACGTCGAGGCCGCGGCGCAGGTCCTCCAGTCCTTCGAGAAGGCCGGGGACACCGCGTCGCCGTCGACCGACGTGCTGGCGCAGAAGCTCTGGGAAGGCCTCGTCTTCCGCCTCTTCCAGGGGAAGGAGATCTATGGAGGCCTCCAGAACCGCGCCACGGCGCGCAACGCCCTGATCCTGCCGAGCGAGACGCGCACCCTGGCCGAGGTGACCCGCGCCCTGGCGCGCAAGGAGCCCACGAACCCGCGCTTCCCCCGCCTCGTCGACGCCCTGGTCACCCTCGGCCGGGACGACGGCTGGGGCACGACCAACGCCAACGCCGAGGCCCTCCTCGCCCTCTCCGAGCTGCTGAAGCCGCCCTACGCCGGAAGCTCCCAACACGCTGTGGAGGTCCGCCTCGGCAATAGCGCTCCGCGAGCTCTAGCCCTCGGACCCCAGGCGCCCATCGACGCCGTCCTCTCGACCGAAGGAGGCGCTGGAAGCGTGGTTCACCAGACCGGGGACAAGGGACCCGTGCTGGTCAGGGTCGAGACCACCTATCTGCCCGCCGGGGATGGAGCGCAGGAAGCGGCGCGGGCGAACGGCTTCGTGGTCAGCCGCGAGATCCTGCGCGTCCGCGGCGAGGACGTGCCGCCGGAGCGCACGCCGATTGCGGACCCGGGAAAGAAGTACGCCTTCGAAGTCGGCGACGTGATCGAGGACCACGTCCGCCTGGTCAATCCGAAGGACCGCAACTTCGTGGCCGTCGTCGTCCCGCTCGCGGCGGGCATGGAGCCGCTCAACCCGAGCCTCGCCACCGCGCCGCCCGAAGCGAAGACCGAGGGGAAGATCACCCTGGCCCCCTCCTACGTGGCCTTCCTGGACGACCAGGTGGCCTTCTACTACGACACGCTCCCCAAGGGGACCTACGACTTCTACTTCCGCACCCGAGCCCAGATCGAAGGGAGCTACGTCCAGCCCGCGGCGAGGGCCGAAATGATGTACGACGGGACGGTCGAGGGGACGTCGCCGGGGGCGCGGATCGAGGTGGGGAAGGAAAAGTGACCCCCTCCCGCCCGGGACCTCACCCCCCTGGCCCCCCTCTCCCATCGCACACCCAGCCCCCGGGAGAGGGGGGAACGTGCTCCCAAAAGCCGGGAGTTAGGGCTTTTGGGCGGTGGCGCCCCCTCTCCCGGGGGCTGGGTGTGCGATGGGAGAGGGGGTCGGGGGGTGAGGTCGGGCGGGGGAAGCTCCCTCTCCGCTACCGCCTCCTCATCGCCACCGTCGCCACCATCTACCTCTGCGCCCTCTCCATCCTTCTCCCCGCCCTCTGGCACGCCCGCCTGGAGGCCCCCCCTCCCACCTTCCTGCTCCTCGACCGCGAGGGGCGGTTCCTCGGGGAGGTCGGAGAGGAGAAGGAGGGCGGCCTCGGCTACTGGCAGGTCGAGGAGCTGCCGCCGCGCGTGATGGCGGCGACTCTCGCTCTGGAGGACCGGCGGTTCTGGTCGCACCCGGGCGTCGATCCGCAGGCGGTGGCGCGGGCCGTCGAGCAGAACTTCCGCTCGGGCCGGCGGGTCTCGGGGGCGTCGACTCTCGCCATGCAGATCGCCCGCATGCAGAACCCGGGGGCTCGGGGTTACCGGCGCAAGGCCGTCGAGGCGGTGACCGCGGTGCTCCTGACCGCCCGCTATGGGCGGGAGGAGGTGCTGCGCCACTACCTGCGGATCGTCCCCTACGGCAACCGCATCCACGGCATCTCCTATGCGGCCCGGCGCTACTTCGACAAGCCGGTCGCGGACCTGAGCTGGGCCGAGATCGCCTTCCTCGCCGCCTTGCCGCAGGCGCCGGGGACGATGAATCCGTTCATGCCGGCGGGAAGGCACCGAGCCTCCGAGCGCGGCAAGCGGGTGCTCGACTGGCTCGCCGGGCGCGGCGTGCTGTCCCCGGCCGAGCACGAGCTGGCCCGGCGCCAGATCGTAGAGCTTCACCTTCCAGATAAAGGACGCCGGCCCGAGCAGGCCCTGCACGCCGTCCTCCGCCTCGAATCGCTGTTGTCGGGTCCGGACCGGGAGAAGCTGCCGCCCCTCGTCCACACCACCCTGGACCTGGACCTTCAGCGCGAGGCCTCCTGGCTCACCTGGACGTCGCTCCGCGACTGGGAGAGCCGCGGTGCCGGCAACGCCTCGATGATCGTCCTCGATCTCAAAAGCCGCGAGGTCCGCGCCTGGGTGGGATCGGGAGACTACTTCGCCGATCACCAGGCGGGCGCCATCGACTACACGCGCGTGCGCCGCTCGGCCGGCAGCGCCTTGAAGCCCTTCCTCTGGGCCCAGGCACTGGAGCGCGGCGTGATCGGTCCGGCCACCGTGCTGGACGACCTGCAGCGCGGCCCGGGCGGGGTGACCAACGCCGACGACGTCTTCCTCGGACCCCTCCTGCCGCGGGTCGCCCTGGCCAACTCGCGCAACGTGCCGGCGGTCGAGCTGCTCGGCCGGGTCGGGCTCGACGAGGGGTACGGCCTCTTCCGCGACCTCGGCCTGACCGACGGAGCGCAGCCGGCCCGCTATTACGGCCTGGGGCTCGCGATCGGCGGCCTGCCGGTGACCCTGGAAGAGCTGACCGCGGCCTATCTGACGCTCGCGGGGGACGGCCGGCTCACCGGCACCCGTTGGCACAGCGGCCAGCAGCTGCCCCCGCCGCGGCGGATCTTCTCGGAGGAGACCGCGCGGCTCATCACTCTTTTCCTCTCCGACCCGCAGGCGCGCCTGCCCACCTTCCCGCGCATGGGCACGGCCGAGTACCGCTTCCCGGTGGCCTTGAAGACCGGCACCTCGACCAACTTCCACGACGCCTGGGCCGTGGCCTGGTCGAGCCGCTACCTGGTGGGCGTCTGGGTCGGCCATCCGGACTTCCGTCCGATGAATCACCTGAGCGGCTATCTCTCGGCGGCGGAGCTGGTGCAGAAGATGCTGCTCGTCCTGCACCGCGACCAGGCGGACGGCCTGGACGACCTCTCGTTCCCGCCGCCGCGCGGCTGGCAGCCGGTCCGGGTCTGCGCCCTGACCGGCCACCGGGCCACCGACGCCTGCGACGAGGTCTTCCTCGAATGGTTCCGTCCCGGAGAAGAGCCGGTCGACGACTGCACCGTCCACCAGCGCCGCGCCATCGACCGCCGCACCGGTCTCCTGGCCACCGCGGACACGCCGCGCTCCGAGGTCGAGGTCCGCACCTTCACCGAGCTCCCGCCGCGCTACGCCGCCTGGCAAGCCTCGGTCGCCCTGCCGCGTCCCCCCGAAGAGGTGAGCGCCTTCCGTCCGGGCATGATGAGCCCAAGCTCCACTGTGGCCCGGGCCGTGCTCGACTCCTCGCGACCGGTCCGTCTGCGCATCACCTCCCCGGAAAACAACGTCCGCCTCCTGCGCGACCCCGAGACCCCGCCCGACCTCTCGACCCTGGGTTTGACCGTCGTCGTCGATCCCCCCGTCCGCCAAATCGTCTGGTACGTCGACGGCCGCCCCTACGAGACCGTCAACTACCCCTACACCACCCGCTGGAGGCTCGCGCCGGGCGAGCACACGTTCCAGGTGCGGCTGCCGTTCTCGGAAGGGGCGTCGGGGGCGGTGCGGGTGATCGTGCAATAACGAGGGGAACCGTTCCCCCCGATCCTTGGGCGGCTCCCCTGTTGTTGGCGTCGTCGCCACGGCTCGGGTGGCGGCGGGACCCTTCCGCGGCGGTGAGAGGATTGTAGGGCAATCAGCGCTCGGCGATCGCCGGCTCGAAGCGGTGAGTGCCTTCCGTTTGGATATGATGGAAACTGGGCACCGGTGTGGCGCGGGCCTGCGCTGTCGTCGTCTTGCTCCGTGGGAAGTCGGGATAGAGACCGCCGCTCCTCCTAGGAGAGCAGGGCGGGCATGGAGGCTCACAAGCATGGCTATAGATATTTATGTTGGAAGTCTTGGGTGCTACTACACGGGCGATTGGATGACCTTCGCTAGTCAGTGGGCTGCGGGGCTCCTGCAAGACGACGTGCGGCTCCGCCGCCTTGGCGTGGTCGAGGCGGCCGGGAGTGAGGGGGAGGGGGGCACACAGAAAATCGTTGAAATCAAGTCAAACAGGAGATTCATTCGGCCAGCTTCCGACGCGGGACAGAAGGTCGAGGAATGGAAAGCAGGGCTCAATGCAAACTTCGGAGATCGCTTGGGCAAACCAATAGAGTGGTCTGAGGAATATCCAAAGTATTTCACAGACAAGGTGGGTTGGAATTCCTACAATGCGCTTCTCCTTTGGGCCGCCTACGATGAACACCCGGAGCTGATGCGGCCGCTCCACGTTCCCGGCTCTCTAGCCGATGATCCGGCATACGAGCGTAGTACCGATCCCTCTTTCGACAGCCGTTACGTGCATTTACTGGATGGCGTGATCTGGTTGCCTGGCCTCGAGCATTTCAACTTCGGGCTCGAGGACCCTGCCGGCACGAAGGTCAGAGTCGGTTTCACGACGTCCCTCTTGATCGAGCTGGAACGCCTCAACTCGAGAACTTGGAGGGCTGATGACGAGGAAATTTCGGCTTGGGAAGAGGAAGAGCCAGAGGCCCAGGCACCTCTCGAAGAGTGCGCCAAATTTGGCTTTGGGATTTTGCATTCACTGACAACCACTGCCGTGCGGCATGGATTGCCGATGCTCCTGGACTTCTAGCCAGCTCCGGAAACGGCCGACCGAGATCCCCCGCGCTACGCCGCCTGGCAAGACGGAGGATTATTCCCCTGTCACTTTGAGGCCTCAATGATTTGGGTGTGGCTCTTTTGGAACGGCGAGTTCGTCAGTTGAGCCAGCCTGGTTGGCGAGCCATTGGCCCAACAGAGAGCGCCTGGCTCTGTCTGGGGGGAAGGAGGAGATCTCTAATGCTGATTTATAGCCAACGGCT
>DASPXX010000182.1:0-3547 GCA_035637095.1 Thermoanaerobaculia bacterium | reverse complement strand
ACGACACTTCCGTTTTCGACGGCCGCCGGGACGACCTGAGCCACGACTTCCAGGACCTGGTCGAGCATGCCAACGCCAACCGGGTGACCTTCTACACCGTGGGCGCGACCGAAGAGCTCGCGGGGGTCTCCGCCGAATCCGGATTCACCAGCAGCTGGGGGACCACCCTCGAGGGTCTGGAGAGATCGAACCTCCAGGTCTCGCTGGACACGATCGCCGGCGGCACCGGCGGCCTGTCCGGCGTCGACCTCTCGGGTTTCCAGACGTTCTTCGACCGGATGCGGGAGGATTTCGACTCCTACTACTCGCTGGGCTACGTCCCCGCCCGCAAGCGCGACGGCAAGAACCTCAAGATCGAGGTGCGCATCCGGAACCGCCAGGACCTCGCGGTGCGCAGCCGCGAAGGGAGGCGCGATCAGACGAACCGCGAGCGGATGACCGACCGGACCCTGGCGGCGCTGGTGCTCGATCCCGGGGCGAACCCGCTGGAGCTGGCGATCGAATTCCTCGGGGAGAAGACGGAGAAGGACCAATTTCTGGTGGACGTCCTGGTGAAGTTCCCCCTCGCCAAGCTGGTCCTCCTCCCCCGCGACCGCTTCCACGAAGGAAGGGTGTCCCTCTTCGTGGGAGCCCGCGACAGCCGCGGCCGGCTGTCGCCGATCCAGGAGTTCGCCGTCCCCATCCGCATCCCCAACGACCAGCTCCTGACCGTCCTCGGCCAGACCGCGGCCTACAAGACCACCCTGCGCCTGAGAAACGACGCCCACACCATCGCCGTGTCGATCCGCGACGAGCTGGGCAACGCGGATTCCGCGATCGCCGTGCCGTATACGCCGGGGAAAGCCCTCACCCCCGGCCCCTCTCCCACGAGTGGGAGAGGGGTGTAGGTTAGTCACTCCCTCCGGCAGATCTCAGGTCCCTCTAACCCTCTCCCCTCTCCCGCTTGCGGGAGAGGGGCCGGGGGTGAGGGCCCTCCCCCTCAGAACGCGTCCACCTCCAGCCCGCCGCAGTAGTGGCCTCCGGCGTTGTGGTAGGTCTTCACCTGGCCGGTGGCCGTGTCGGTCACGTGGAGCGTGTACTCCAGGTCGGAGAGCGCTCCCCAGAAGAAGTCGATCCGCTCGCCCTGGTCGATGATCTTGGCCATCAGCTCCAGGTTCGCCGGGTCTCCGAAGTGGAAGGCGCCGGTGACCTTGGACATCGGCACGGCGACTCCCTGGCCCGAGGTGCCGTTGCCGGGGTTGCGCCAGTCGATGCTCACCGTGAAGCGGTCGTCCAGGCAGAGCTCCGAGGAGCTGGAGCGGCAGCCCGCGACCGCGCGGCCGGCGGATGAGACCGATGGCAGCGGCGCCAGGAGGTCGAGGCCGGTGCCGCCCGAGAAGGCGCCCTGATCGATTCCTCCGCAGTCCCCGGGTGTGTTCTGGTAGGTCTTCGCCTGGCCCGACCTCATGTCGGTGATGATCAGCCGGTATTTGAGGTTGGTGAGCTGGCCCCAGAAGACCTTCACCACGTCGCCGAAGTCGAGCATCTTCACCATCAGCTCGAGGTTCGACGGATCGCCGAAGCTGAAGAAGCCGGCCGAGTCGGTCCGCGGCGTGGCGCGGCCGGTGCCGGAGGTGCCGTTGAACTGGTTGTCCCACTGCAGCTCGACCTGGAACCGCTTCTTGAGCAGGCAAAGGTGGTCGGCTCCGGGCTTGCAGACCGCGCCCGGGGCGGTGCGCACCGCGTAGCGCGAGTGGGTCTCCCGGAGCAGGCGGGCGTTGTCGCGGTCGTCCGGGATGCCGACGGGGTGGCCGTCGAAGGTTGCGCCCGGGTTGGAGAAGTGGTCGATGCGGGGGCAGCCGAAGTCGCCGCCGCACTCCGTGCTGTAGGACATGATGGTGCGGAAGCTGCCGGTCACGAAATAGCCCTTGGAGTAGGGAACGAGCAGGCTCTCCGGGTTCGTGATGTTGACGGGGTCGTGCTGGGCGCCGAGGTTGTGCCCCAGCTCGTGCATCAGCGTCTGATCGTTCAGGCAGGAGCGGCGGACCAGCGACACCCCGACCGGCGCCGCCCGTCCCTCGTACTCGTCGCGGTCCATGAGGTTCGCGATGCCGCAGACGTTCGAGTTGATCGTGATGATGTCGATGAGCGGCGCCTGGAACTGCTTGCGCAGCGCCACCATCGCGGGATTGTCAAAGAGGAAGATCAGGTCGTCCACCGGATCGGCGCTCTCCGTGTGGTTGACCTCGCGGATCGCCAGCAGGTTGATCCGGGCGCTGATGTCGTCGTTGGCCAGGGCCGTGTTGGCGGCATCGACGGCGGCGCGGATCTGCAGCTGCAGGCGGTTGGCATCGCCGAGGGTCGAGGCGCGCGGGTAGACGACGACGAGGCGGAGGGTGGTGAAGCCGTCCGCCGCGAAATCGGGGGCCGTCTCCGCCGCCGCGCTCTTCATCGCCAGGGAAGCGACTTCGGACCCCTCGTTCGTGCCGCAGGGGAGATCGGAGTCGACCGCCTGGGCGATCCAGTGGCGGCCTGCCGCGGGGACGATCGTGAAGATCTTGCCGGGGGTCACGATCCGCCCCTGGACCATGTCCTTCCAGACCGTGATCGTGACGAACCCGTTGACCTCCCCCTTCGCATTGAGCATCCGGCCCCGCCACGCGTAGTCACGCCGGCCGCGCCGCTCCACGTCCGTGCGCTCGACGCGGAGCGTGCGGCCGTCGGGGAGCGGCAAGGAGAGCCGGCGTCCGTCGACGTCCTCCAGGGCGGCGAGGTTCAGCCGGATCGGCGCCACCGCGGGAGAGGAGGCCAGCTCGCGCGGAACCTCCAGCGACGTCGAGGGGGCGAGGCGCAGCATCGGGGCCTCCGCGGCCGACGCCGGGAAGGCCATGAGGACAGCGAGCGCCGCGGCGGTCAGGGCGGCGAGGATTGTGCGACGGGGGGACATCGGGGTGAAGCTCCTTTCAGAATCGAGAAACGAACGGCTATTCTACCAAAGATGCTCCTCCGTCGCTCTACCGCCCCTCTGCTCGCCGCGAGCCTGCTCGCCGCCGCTCTGACCGGCAGCGCCTGGGCCGGCGCAACGCGGCCGGCAGCACCGTTGCGCGTCCTCCCCACCGGCGGGCTGCACGTCGAGAGCGCCGCCCTCCTGATGAGCGGCCAGGAAGGCGGGACCATCCCGTTTGCTGCGCTCCCCATCCCCTTCCCCGGCGAAGGGGGCCGGGCGCGCGTTCCCGTCATCGTCGAGATCGACGGCACCGACCTCCTGGCCGGCCAGCACGATCCTCTGTTGCGCATCGAGATCTCGATCTATGCCCTGACCGCCGGCGACAGCGTCCAGGCCTCGCGCATGGACACCGTCGAGATCGACCTCGAGCAGCTCGGCGCCGGAGTCGGCGAGAGCGGCGTCCGCTACGTCGGCGAGCTCTCCCTGCCGCCGGACTCCTACCGCGTGCGCGTCCTCGTCCGCAACATGGCGACGAACGAGCTCGGTCTGCGCACGCTGGCGGTCACGGTCCCCTCCTTTCAGAAGGACGCGGGGATCCTCCTGCCGCCCGCCTTCGCCGAT
>DASPXX010000181.1:0-23175 GCA_035637095.1 Thermoanaerobaculia bacterium | reverse complement strand
CGGGAGAAGGGCGGCGCCAGATCCGCGAGAGAGATCTCGTACCGGTGCGGCCCCGGCAGGGCATCCGCCGCCTCGACCAGGCGGCGGCGGGCCCGCTGCCGCGCCTCGCGCCGGAGCCGTGCTCCGAACAGCCAGAGGAAGAGGACCGTCGCGACGCCTGCCGCGGCCGAGAAGGAGCGCTGCCAGTCGGGTCGTGTGGGGAGGTCCGGGAACTTGGAAGGCTCCGCCGGCGCGGAGGTGTCCTGCTGTGAAGACGTGTCGGCCAGGTCCGGCACTTTCTGGGGCCGGAGGAGCTCTCCCACGATCATCGCCAGGACGAGGACCGCCACGGTCATCCCGGCGATCCAGCCCCGGTGGAGCCTCCGGCGCCGGGGCTTCGCGCTCTCCTGTGGGAGCCGCGGCTGTTCCGTTCCGGCCGGAGGCGCGCTATAGAGCTGGTCGAACGTCTCGTGAACGATCCGGACCTCGTCGGGGTTGCGGCCCAGAATGGCGCCGAGCGCGCCCCGGAGGGAGGCGGCGTCCGTGTCGTCCCAGCGGGCGAGGAGGCGGCCGACGACGAGGTGCTCGCGCACACCGACCGGCAGCCCCTGATCTCTCAAGGACGCCAGCAGGTCGTCGAGCGGGAGCGGCTCGGGCATGGCGTCAGGCGGCGGACGGCTTGACGCGCGCCATGTCCTCCCGCGTCTTGATCAAGGCATTCAGATAGGGGAGGTCGCGGAGGTCCTTCTCGAGCTCGCCATCGGTGACGTCCGCGGCGTGGAGCACGCGCGCCCAGGTCAGCATCTCGCTGGTCGCGGGCTTCTTGAGCAGCCCGTCCACCCGGCGCAGCTCGAGGAAGCGGTCGACGATGCGGTCGCAGAGCGCTTCCGCGATCCGCAGGGAGCCGAGGCGTTCATCCAGGATGCGGCGGAGCTGGCCGCGGTCGGGGAACTCGATGTGATGGAAGACGCAGCGGCGCAGGAAAGGGTCGGGGAGCTGGCTCTCGCGGTTGCTGGTGATCACGACCACCGGCCGGTGGCGGGCGGTTTCCACCAGACTCAGCTCGGGGACGCGCAGCTCCATGCGGTCGAGGGCGTACAGCAGGTCGTTCGGGAAGTCGCGCGGCGCCTTGTCGATCTCGTCGATCAGGACGATCCGCCGCACCTCGGAGACGAAGGCGCGGCCGAGAGGGCCGAAGCGCAGATAGTTCGAACGGTCGCGCGCCGCGGGATCGTTCACCTGGGCATCGTAGAAGCGCTGCAGGTTGTCGATCTCATAGAGCAGGTCGCGCCCCTGATGGTCGCTGCGCACCGTGAACAGCTCGACCTCGCCCAGCTCCAGCTCGGCGGCGATCGACCAGGCCAGAACCGTCTTGCCGGTGCCTGCCTCGCCGGTGACCAGCAACGGCTGCTCGACCGCCAGCGCCGCATTGACCGCGTGGACGAGGTCGGTGGAGGCGAGATAGCGCCCCGGCTCGCCCGGAGTCGGAGCCGGCCGCCCGTCGCGGGTGGTGCCGTCCCCACGGTACTTCGCGAAATCGTGTTTGAGCTCGGGGATCTCGGTCATGGTCTCTCCTCTCCTTCTTCCTCAGGCGCCGAGCCTCTCCGCGATCTTGCGGAGGACGTCGGACGAGTCGTTGGCGCCGCTCAGGGCGTCGCGGACGATCTCCGTGCGGTCGATCCCTGGCGGCAGCGACTCGCTCCAGGTCTCGATCTCCGTTCGGGTGATGGGGCGGAGCGGCTCGAGCAGGAAGACGGGCAGCCGCTCCGGATCGGCTTCCTTGCGGATCCGGGCGAGCGCGCGCTCGGCCTCGTCCTGCTGCAGCGCCTCCTCGATCCAGCTCCGGGCGCCGGCTCCTCCGATCCCCAGGCGGCCGGCCAGCCGCGCGAAGGAGCCCGTCAGCTTGCGTGCCGGGCACCAATCGATCCCCTGGACGACCTTGAGAGCTCCCGCGGTCGCACCCACCTCGCCGAGCAGCTCGGGGAGCCAGCGCGTGTAATAGCCGGTCAGCCCCTCGTCCCGCAGGCGCGCGGCGAGCACGGGACGGTGCACGAGGATGAGGTTCTGGTCGCGCAGGGAGGAGCGCAGCGCGGCGGCCAGCTCCGCCTCGCCGCAGTCCAGGGCCTCGGCGAGCTCGGCGCGGAAGCCGCCGCGGCTCGACGGCACCACCGGGCTCCAGCGGACGGTGCGGACCTGCCGGGGCGGAGCGGCCGGAAAGCATTCGTGGATCGTCTCCAGGAACAGCTCGTGCCCCTCGCCGCGCGGTCCGACGACGAACAGCGCCTCGCTCTGGGGCCGGTCGGCGTGGGTACAGATCTGGCTCCATTGCGGAGCGCGGTCACAGCCGAGCACCGCGCGGCCGGCGCCCCAGCGCGCGCGGTGGACCGCCCGGACCTCCCGCTCGCCGGGGCTCGCCGCGGGAAGGACGGAGCCGCCGCCCGCCTTGCGCGCCGCGCGCCCCTTCTGCGCCCACTCCGCCTTCGGTCCCGGCCCTTTCTGGAGCAGCGCACAGTAGACCTCCCAGAACCGGGCGTCGGCCTCCCGGTCTCCTTCGAGCCAGGAGAGGACGTTGCGGCGGTGCAGGAACGGCCCGAGCTTCCGGGCATCGAACGCCATGCGGGCGAGCGGAACCAGGACGCGGTCTCCGTGGAGGTCCTTCTGCGAGGCCGAGACTTCCCAGGTCGTGTAATCGCTCTCCAGCCAGGACTCGGTGATCACCGCGACCACATGACGGCTGACGTCCAGGGCTTCGAGGAGGGTCTGCTGCACGTCGGCCCCCCCGGGGACCTGCTCGATGTCGAACCAGACGGCGAACCCGGCATCGCGCAGCATACCGACGAGGCTCTCCACGAACGGAGAGTCGCGACGCGAGTAGCTGACGAAGACGTCGAATTCGAAGCTCACGGCCGGGGCCTCATTCCGCATTTTAATGCCCCTCGGGTCTCAGGCGTCAGGATTGCGTGGAAAGTTACCGGGCCTGGTGAGGCTCGGCTCGCCCTGTCCGGTCATCCAGCTCGATCTCTGCGGTGACCTGAGGGAAAGATCTCCTGTCCTCTGGGGGATTTCCCTCATCATCCTGGCCCTCGGTGAATCGTAATGTCGCCATGGTTGGCCTTCGCCTTGCACATCGGCCTGCCGATGCTTCCTTTATCCAAAGGAGAGGATATGAAACCGTTGTGGTCCCGTTCTGTGGTTCCTGTGATCGTATTGCTTGCATCTCTCCCCCTGGTTGCCGCCTCCGCCGCCTTTGCGGTCCCGCCGACCTACGAGCTCTACCCGGCTCCTTCCCCGCTCGGCCAGGAGGCCGGCGAGCCGAGCCTCGGGGTGAACTGGAACACCGGCAATGCGATGTTCATCGCCGGGCTCGAAACCTTGCGGGTCAGCTTCGATGATTCCGTCACGCCGGCCGCGGCGAGCTGGAGCGACGTGACGTTCCCGCTCACGGGCATCATCACGCTCGATCCGATCCTGTCCACCGATTCCCAGACCGGCCGGACCTTCGTCGCGCAGCTCGCCGGACCGGCCAGCCTGATGGCCTTCACCGACGACGATGGCGCGAGCTGGCTGCCGTCCACCTCCGGCCTCCTCTCCGGCGTCGACCACCAGACGGTCGGCGGCGGTCCCCTCACTCCGCCGCTGCCGGGCGTCGGCTATGCGCACGGCGTCTACTACTGCTCGCAGGGCATTGCGCTCGCCGGCTGCGCCCTCAGCCTCGACGGTGGCCTGACTTTCAATCCACCGGTTCCAATTTACACATTGCTCCAGTGCGGCGGCCTCCACGGTCACGTCAAGGTCGCGCCGGACGGCACCGCCTACGTCCCCAACAAGGGCTGCGGCAGCCAGCAGGCGGCGGTCGTCTCGGCCAACAACGGCCTGACCTGGACCGTGCGCAAGGTCCCCGGGAGCACGTCGGGCAACAGCGATCCGTCGGTCGGGATTGCGAGCGACGGCACGGTCTACTTCGGGCTCGTCGGCGCGGACGGCCACGCGAAGGTGGCAGTCTCGCACAACAAGGGGGCGAGCTGGTCGGCGCTCCAGGACGTGGGAGCCTCGTTCGGAATCCAGAACGCCGCCTTCCCGGCGGTGGTGGCGGGAGACCCCAACCGCGCAGCCTTCGCCTTCCTCGGCACGCCGGCCGGCGGTACGGGGACGAGCAGCGACCCGAGCTTCGCCGGCGTCTGGCATCTCTATATCGCCACGACGACCAACGGAGGAGCGAGCTGGACGACGGTCGATGTCACGCCCAGCGACCCGGTGCAGCGCGGCTCGGTCTGCCTCGACGGGACGACCTGCGGCAGCTCGCGCAACCTGCTCGACTTCATGGATGCGACGGTCGACGCCCAAGGGCGCGTGCTCGTGGGCTTTGCGGACGGCTGTGTCGGCCCCTGCGTCTCCGGCCCGCCGAACAGCGACACGGCGGTCGGCGTCATTGCCCGCCAGAGCAGCGGCCCGCGGCTTTTCGCGGCGTTCGACTAGTAGAGCGTCACTCCAGGACTGCGTGGTGGAGCCAGCTCCGTAGACCTCACCCCCTGGCCCCCCTCTCCCGGGGGAAGGGGGGCGTGTAACGATTCCGTGCCCCGGCGCGCCTGTTTCAGTAGATGGGCAATTGACGGCCAGGGAGGCGCGCCATGAGCTTGGAGCCTGAACGGACGCCGAAGCGATCCGCGAATATCTTCATCAACTACCGCCGCGAGGACAGCGCAGGCCATGCGGGCCGGCTGTTCGACCGCCTGAGCAGCCACTTCCCAGGCCGGGTGTTCATGGACATCGACACCATCGAGCCCGGCGTCGACTTCGTCGAGGTCATCGAGAACGCGGTCGGCTCCTGCGAGGTGCTGATCGTGGTGATCGGCCGCGAATGGCTGAGGCTCAAGGATGCGGCGGGGCGCCGGCGGCTGGACGATCCGCAGGATTTCGTGCGTCTGGAGGTCGCGATGGCGCTCGAACGCGACATCCGCGTCGTCCCCGTGCTGGTGGAGGACGCGCCCATGCCGCGGACCGAGGACCTGCCGCCGGATCTCGCCAAGCTGGCGCGGCGCAACGCGATCGAGCTGAGCGACGCCCGCTGGACCTTCGACGCGGACCGCCTCATCCAGACGATCGAGAGCGTCCTCCGGGACAAAGCTCCCTCCGCGCTCCTGCCTGCGGCGCCGGCTCCCAGCCAGCCGGCGACGGTCCGGGAGACGATGAGGCTACGGCCCTGGATGGCTCTCGCAGCTCTCGTGGCGCTGATCGCGGCCGGGTGGATCGGGTGGAGGCTCATGAGGCAGCCGGCTCCGGCGGCTCCGCAGAAAGTCGAGGAGGTCGCCTCCGCGGGGCCGCCGCCGGTGGCGAGCCCGGTCGTCCCTGAGCCGCAGCCGGCGCCTGCGGCAAGCCCTGAACAGCAGCCAACCCCGGACCCGCAGCCGCAACCGCCGGACTATGGGCCGGACACCTGCAAACAGGGCTTCGTCTGGCGCGAGGCCCGGCCGGAGGACCACGTTTGCGTCACGCCGGACATCCGCGAGCAGACCGCCCAGGACAACGCCCAAGCCGACGCGCGCCGCGATCCCGCGGGAGGACCCTACGGGCCCGACACCTGTCTCCAAGGCTACGTCTGGCGCGATGCCTACGAAGGCGATCACGTCTGTGTGACGCCGGAAACCCGGGAGCAGGCGCGCCTCGACAACTCGAAAGCGGGCGAGCGGAAGATGAAGTCCATGGTGCGGTGGACGAAGTCCCTGCTCAAGGTTCACGGCCGGAGCGGGTGAGGAGCCGCGGGCGGCTGCCGGTCCGGCCCTCTCGCTTTCTCTCCCCTCCGAAGGGCGTTATCCTTCCTGTACCATGGGCTCGAACACACGTGAACATCGCCGGTAGCGTCGCTGTCATTACGGGAGGCGCGCGGGGCATCGGTCTCGCGGTTGCCAGATCGTTGGCCGCCGGCGGCGCCAAGGTGGTCCTGGGTGACGTTCTCGAGGAGGGCCTGCTCCAATCGGTCCGCCACATCCGGGCAGAGGGAGGAGAGGCGATCGGTGTGAAGGCCGACGTCACGCGGGACGAGGACGTCGAGCAGCTCATGGACGCCGCGATTGCGCGATTCGGCGCCATCAACGTCGTCTGTGCCAACGCCGGCATCATTCGGGATGGGCTGATGCTGAACCCGGACCCCGAGACCGGCAAGATCAAGCGCGTGATGACCAGTGAAGAGTTCCGCGCCGTGGTCGAGGTCAACCTCGTGGGCGCCTTCATCACCTTGCGTGAAGCGGCGCGCCGGATGGCGGACAACGGTTGGAAGGGTGTCTTGCTGGTGACCTCGTCGATCCACAAGACCGGCCAACCGGGACAGATCAACTACTCCTCGACCAAGGCGGCCGTCGCTCTCTGGCCGAAGATCCTCACGGGCGAGCTCCATATGTGTGGGATCAGGAACATCCGCGTGGTCGGAATCGCGCCCGGGTATACCGCCACCGAAGGCCTGAAGAGCCTCAGCCCGACGACTCTCGATTCCATTCTGAAGGACGTCCATCTCGGCCGCCTCGTCGAGCCGGAGGAGATCGCCTCGACCATCAAGCACGTGATCGAAAACGAGGCGATCGACGGCACGACGATCGAGGTGACGGGAGGCGTCACCTATGGAGCCTGGCAGCGCGCCAAGTAGGCGGCTCGCCGAAATCTCATGCGATTCTGGCGAGACGCCCAGTATGACGCTGCCTATGTCCATCACAATTTCCCGGCCCGGCTGCCCGCCGGCGAGGTGCGCACCTGCTGGCTGGCGATCGACAATCGCGGCACCAAGCCGTGGCCGCAGGAAACCGTCAAAGTGTCGATCGACCTGGATGGCGCGCGGGTTGCCCAACTGGATCTCCCGCACCCGGTAGGCTCTGGAGAGCGCGTCACCCTGCACTGGGTTTTCCGGACGACGAATCAGGTCGGCCGCCACGAATTCAAGGTCGATCTGGTGGAACAGGACGTGACGACCTTCGAGCGCAAGGGGGTGCGGCCGCTGCGGATCCGGCTCGACGTCGTGGAGCAGCCCGTCACAGCGACCCGCCGCCTCAGGGACCGGGTCCTCGAGACCCACGCGCGCTGCTGGCTTGCGTGCGATGGGATGTCCTGGAGCAGCACCGGTTCGGGGTACCCGCAATTCGCCCGTGAGGCCGGCGGGTGCCGGATCACCGATCTGGAAGGGCGCCAGTACGTCGATTATCTGATGGGCTGGGGGAGCGCGCTGCTCGGCTATGCCCAGGAAAGGATCCAGCGCGCAATCGCGGGCGCTCTCCATTCGGGGGCGATCCTCACCCTGACCCATCACTGGATGCCCGAGGTTGCCGATACGCTTTGCGAAATGTTTCCAGGCGCGGAGGCTGCGACCTTCGGCAAGAACGGCTCGGACGTCTGCACGGCGGCCGTGCGTCTCGCTCGCGCCCATACGGGCCGGCCGGTCGTTCTCTTCTGTGGCTATCACGGTTGGCAGGACTGGTATGGAGAACGGTTCGGTTTCTCTGCGACGGGGATCCCGGTGCGGGGCGAGCCGCTGCTCCTGCCTTTCGAGCCCAACAACCTGGAGCAATTGGCCGGATTGCTGTCCGATCATCGCGGCCAGGTCGCTGCGGTCATGTTGGAGCCGGCCGGTGTGATCGAGGGGAGCAGCGGACCGATCCAGGATGCGGATCCCGTCTTCCTGAAGGAGATGGCCAAACTGGCTCACCAGGAAGGTGCCCTGGTCATCTTCGATGAGATCATGACCGGATTCCGCTATCTCGGCGGCAGCGTGCAGCACGCGACCGGCGTCGTCCCGGACCTCACCTGCCTGGGCAAGGCGCTCAGCGCCGGCATGCCGCTGTCGGCACTGATCGGAAGACGGGAAATTTTCGACTCCTCGATCGGCAGGATCTTCTACGAGCCGACCTTCAAGGGTGAAGCCTATTCGTTCGCCGCGGCCCGCGAGGCTCTGAGCATCTATCGCGAGCAGGACATCCCGGCTCGCATCTGGAGCTTCGGCAACCGGCTCCGCGAAATGATCGATGGGATGTGCGAGAGCCTTCGCATCCCTGCGGAAGTGATCGGGCCGCCCTTCCGCATGCTGCTCGCCTTCTCGGAAACGGACGGCCGGCGGCGGGCTCTGATGCGGACGCTCGTTCAGCAGGAGCTGCTCAAGCGAGGCGTGCTGACCACGCAGAACCTGCTGTTGCCGAGCGCCGCTCACGACGACGAGGCTCTGGAAGTCACTCGCCGCGCCTTCGCGCACGCCCTGGGGGTTCTGGCCGGGGCCATGGAGGGCGATCGCTTCGCTTCATACCTCGAGATTCCTCCGCTGCCGCCGTAGCTCAGGCCCGCGGTCCGTAGACCTCCCCCCAGCGGTCCGCCAGATCGCGGGTCGGTGCGTCGAGCGCCGCCAGCTCGGCGACGGTGAGCGGCACGAAGGATCGAGCCCAAGCCAGCGCCTGCTGAAGCTCGTCTTCATCGCACATGCCGAGGACGATGCCGCTGGCTCCGGGCAGGCCCAATGCGTAGCGCAAGCCGGACTGCATCAGATCGCCCTGCAGGAGGGCTCCCTTGGCGCTCTTCTCGCTCTCCCTGACGCCGCCGAAGACCTTCATCGCAAGCAGGCCGATCCCCCGGCTGGCCGCCGCCGGCCAGACCTTCTCTTCGAAACGATAGATGTGCCGGGACACCAGGCTGGCCGCGGTCATCATCACGTCGAAGTCCCATTCCTCCAGAGCCTTGAGGAACCGCCAGGGCCGGTTGTGGCCGCTGACGCCCACGAAACGCGTCAGCCCGTCCCGGCGTGCCTTCTCCAGGGCCTTGCAGACGCCGTCCGGGGCGAAGATGCTTTCCGGCGCCATCTTGTCGTCGCCGATGCTCTGTACATAGACCAGGTCCGCTTGCTCGACCTCGAGGTCGGCCAGGCTCTGCCTCAGCTGCTGCAGCGCCTTCTCGCCGTCGGGCTCGGTGCATCGGATGGCGAGGAAAACCTCCTCGCGCCGCTCCTCGAGAACAGGGCCGAGGTAGATCTGTGCTTTGCCAAAACCGCCGCATGCCGGCCCTGTATCCAGGTGCGTCACACCCGCGTCGATGCACTGGTGATAGAACGCCACGGCTTCCTTCTCCGGACGGTGCCCGGACGGCGCCGTGCCCAGACCCAGGACAGGCAGCTCGACGCCCGTTCTTCCGAGCATTCTTCGAGGTAGGGATATCGGCATCTTCAGGCTGCCCAGATCCGGCGCACGGCAATGCCGAGCTGCCGGGTGTCGTTGCCGAGCCCTTCGTCTGCGAGGACCCAGGTCTGATCCATGAGAATCCGTCCCCGGTTGACCGGGCCGGTCAGAGTGCGCGGCAGGAGGAACGAAACGAGATTCCAGCGGTCGCTGTCGACGCGAAAACGTCCCAGGTGGCGGCCTTCGATCTCGATCCGGCCGCGGACGGACCGTTTTGTTGTTCCATTTCCCCAGATGATCGCTTTGAGAAACAGCCGTCTGCGGCCGCCCGTCCGGAGGAGGAACTCCGCGGCTCCCGACGTCCAGCGGATGGGATCGGGAACGCGCTCCAGAGGGTGCCAACCCGCGGTCAGGTGGTGGAAGTCATTCTCTCCCACGGTGATGTGGTCCTCGATCTCGCGGGGCGGGCGGCTGCGGGCTTCCATGACCAGAGGACAGCCGGCGCTGTGGTCCAGGCAGTACTTGGGAATGTCTCCGCGAGACAGCGACCGGCGCATGTCCTGGGCGGTTTCGCTGTTCCAGATCTCCTCCAGGGTGGCTTCCCGCAGATCGCCGTAGGGGTGGCGGTGGTACGGGCAGGCGAAGACCTTGCTCGTGTGTTCCTGGATGAAGAGAAAGCGCCAGGGGATGAGGCACGGTGCGGCCACTCCAGGCTCCGCGAAGCCGCGGATGGCGCTGTCGCGAGCCGCATCCCATTGCAGGACGCAGTCGGTCCCGAGCTGGCGGGAGAGGGCCATCGCCTCCTCGCCGATCCGCAGGAGCTCCGGATAGGGAAGCATCTCGTCTTCATAGACGAAGTCGTATCCGAAATGACCGAGTGGCACGCTCGGACGGTCGTGCAGCGGAGCCAGCAAGGCCCGCGCCCCGAGATCGTGTGTGAGATGCAGGAAATCGTGCACCTCGTGGCGGTTGATCTTCATCACGATGAAAGTCAAGATGAGGTCCGGATCGGCACCGCCGTTCTGCCTTCTGTACGTCTCCACGTAGTAGCGGACGTTGTCGACGACACGGGAGAAGCTCTTGCCTGTGAGCTTGTAGAACGTGTCCTCGGTCGACGCGTTGAAAGAGACGTGGAGGCCGAGCCGCGGACCGCACGTGGCCAGCTCGTCAGCCCTGGCCGGCGTCAGGAGCAGGCCGTTGGTGACGAACGAGAAGACCTGGCCATTTGCCGTGAAGCGCTGCGCCAGCTCCACGAGCGCGGGATGGCCGAGAGGCTCGCCGAAGCTGTCCTCATTGACGTGCTCGCAACGGTCGAGGACGTGCGAGTACTTCTCCAGATGGGCCGGGTCCAGCGGCCGGTAATTGTGACCGAAGTTCTTGCCGGAGCAGAACAGGCACGGCGGATCGATGTTGCAGACGCCGGTCAGCTCGATATTCACCTGCAGCGGGGTCGAGAGCAGGCGGGTCTCGCCCGATCGCACCTCCTCGGTGTTCAAGCGGCGGTTGTCCTGGATCAGCCTCACGGAGCGGCAACCTCCCTTCATCTCATCTCAGCGGCCGGGTCGATCTTCTGGATCGCTGCGAGCATGTCTGCGAGCAGGAGGTCGGGGTCCCGTCTAGGCATCGATCAGCTCCGGCTCGATTCGTTCCCAGAGCGCCGGCTTGATGGCACGCCGGGAGACCAGATCGACGCGACGCCCCAAGGCCCTTTCCAGCTCATCTCCTAGCTCCACGAACCGCAGGCCAATCGAGGGATCGACGTCGACCAGGACGTCCACATCGCTGTTTTCCCGGGCTTCGCCGCGGGCCCAGGACCCGAACAAGGCCATGCGGCGGATCGGATACCGCCGACTCAAGATTGCATGCTGCTCTCGCAGCGTCGCCAGGATGTCTTTGGAGGATGACATGATGACCTCTGTGTTTCTCCTCGGCTTCATGGTAGCTCATTGCTGTAATATTTCCTCGCCTCGGTCCGCCTGTTTCAGTAGAGGGGCGAACGTTGACCAGGGAGGCGCGCCATGAGCTTCGAGCGTGAAGGGACACCGACGGCTCGCGCCTTACTCAACTGGGTCCGACGAGCCCCGGGATCGTCGGAGCGCCGAAAGCGCCTGCCGCGGGCACGGCAAGTTCCGCGCCTCACAGCGCGGCCCCTTGACGGCCGGCCCGCATCCCTGGTACAACTTCGCCTCCCCGGAGCCGCAAGGCTCCTGTGCCCAGGTAGCTCAGTTGGTAGAGCACGTGACTGAAAATCACGGTGTCGGTGGTTCAATTCCGCCCCTGGGCACCACGCAACCCACTCCAGAACAGCCAGCTTAGAGCGGATCGGTGGCTCGCCTTTGGCAACGGCCCAGAGGCTTGGGGCTTCTTGCCCCGAAGGTCGAGCGGCTTGACCCGAAGGTCGAGCGGCTTGACCCAAAACGGCGGTCAGCGCGCTCCAGGGTCGAGCGGTTGGACCCGAGGGTCAAGCGACCTGACCCGAGGGGCGGGCGGTTCGCCCCGAAGGTCAAGCGGCCTGACCCAAGGGTCAAGTTGCCCGCCCCAAGGGTCGAGCGGTCTGACCCAAGGGTCAAGCGGTCTGACCCGAAGGTCGGACGGTTCGACCTGAAGGTCAAGCCGTCTGACCCGAGGGGCGAGTGGTCTGACCCGCAGGTCAAGAGACCCGGCTCGAAGGGCGAACGACTCGCCCCGAAGGTCAAGAGGCGTGCCCCGAAGGTCGAACCGCCCGCCCCGGAGGTCAGGCCGTGCGACCTCTGGGGCGAACCGCCCGCTCCGAAGGGCAGGTCTCTCGACCTTCAGGTCAGCCGGCTCACGAACCGGGTCGAACCGTCCGCGGGAAAGGTCCGCCTGCGCACGCCGAAGGTCGCATCACTTCCAGGCGAAGCGGGGCTGCTCGAAATGGGCTACGCGGGTATGCCGGCCGTGCACGGCCACCTCGGCGAGCTGGTGGAGGACCGCCGCGGTTGGCGCGTAGAGGAGGCCCCGGGGAGGCAGGTCCAGGGCGAGGACCGGCTGGGCCTCCGGGGGGGCGGGTTGCAGGACGACCCGGTCGGGGGTGAGTTCCTTGATCGGAAGGAGCACGACGGAGGCCACCTCACGGGGATCGGACCGCAGGACGGCGCCGGGTGTTGGGCCGCCGGCGCAGCCCGGCGGCCGTGTGCTCGAAGAAAGATGGACGACTTTCTGTTATTGGAGCCGACGCAGTACCTCGTCCACCAGGGCATTCACACCGACGTTCAGCTGCCAGCCGTGCTTGATCAGCTCGGTCTCGCGGTTGGCATAGCTGAAAGTGATCGGCAACCTCAAGACGTCGGTGAGATGGACATTGAGCTTGCCCTCGGAAATCACAACCGCTTTTGAATCTCCCTTTTCGTCGCGAGACGCTTTTGCCGACACCGAGGCATCCAGCCGTCCGTTGGCGAGAGTGTTGCTGTTCAGGCCGAGCTCGACGGAGTAGGCGCGCAAGGAGCGGAGCTCAGCACCTTCCGTAGTCTCCGAATTTTGATTCCAACTGGCTTCTGCGTTCAAGTTGAAGCTCAATGGCGCGAAGTCGTGACCATACAACAGTTTTCCCGAATAGTAGTCCGACAACGTCTCGTCGCGGACGTAAAGCGCCGCTACTGAAAACTGATTTCGATGGGCCTTGAGGTACTTCTGAGTTGCAGCGGTGACATCCGCCAAGCTTGGCTGAATTAGCTTCTCTCCGGAGAGGATTGCGTCAACACAAGTCTTCAGCAGCGTCCGATCAACGTCCAACCCGCCCACGACCCCAAAAATATGCGCACGGACCTCGTCCTTTGTCGCTTGTTGATGGTTCTGTAGCCAGCGGTTGACTTCTCCCTGTACGTCAAACAGTGGCTTCGAGTTCTCAAGGGGATCGCAATTCTTGTGCAAATTGCTGTCCGCGATGCTGAATTTTGCGCCGAGGTCCTTCCGAACCGACCGCAGCAACTCCGGATCACGTGGACTACGATTGCCGGTGATGACGTACTTCGCCTCACCGGACGTGAAGCTGGAGAAGTCACCTGTGGTTACATCGGAGGATGAGAAAGTCGCGCTTAAGGAAAGATTCCGTGCCCATCCCGCGTGAGCCCATAGCTGTGGCGTGTCCGTCGCACCGAAGCGGGTCCAGATCGCGTACGGGGTCGTACTGAGCGTGAGGCCGGTGCCGTTCGCGGCTTTCGTGATCGCTCCGCGATCGAGCGCGAGCGAGAGCAGGTCGGCGATGCCGGGCTTCTCGAGCACCGAGGTCGCATGCGGTGAGTCCGAGGTTGCCGCGACCTGGAAATCGGTGCGCTGCCGGTTGATCGCGGCACCGAGATTGGGCGCCATTTTGGACTCGGACATCGCCTGCGCCTCGGCGAGCGCGAGCACCAGGGCGTCACCGGTAACTTTGAAAGTACGCGCGCCGACAATGTTTTCGAGTTGCTGGTCAAGGAGATCCGAGACCGATACCTCCTGCGCGGACGCGGCGGTCGCCAGCATGGTGAGAAGCAGGATCGAAAGAAGGCGTTGGTTTATTCGCATGACATTCTCCGCTCACTGGACTCGAACGACGAGCTCGACGTCCACGCGATAGGGACGCTGACGCGCGGGTTGGAAGATTGCGTTGGTCGTGTCGACGGTGTTGTTATCCTCGTCGAGAGCCGTCACGAAGTAACTCTGTGGCGGCGCATCTTGCGAGAAGACAAGATGCAGCCGGACCCGATTGACCGAGTGAGGACCGGCCAGGATGGCCGGGGTGACATCGACGCTCGGCGACTGATCGTCGAACTTGAGATCAAAGCTATTGACGTCGCCAAACGCGAGATACGCTCCTCCCACACAGTCGATGCGGATGGTGAAGCGTTCATCGGGGCGAAGCTCGAACATTCCCGGAGCGAGCACTCTCATGAAGGCACCTCCTTATTGGAGCGGCCCTCCCGGGCCGCGGCCGTTCTCCCGGAGCCAGAATTTTCTCGACGTCGAGAATCCTGGCGGTTCTTCCCTGGAGACGGACTGAAGGCGCAAATTCCCCTGCGGTACCAGGGGCAAGACTGAGTGGTTCATGCGATGCAAGGCGCTTCTTGAAGGGCTCGCCCGCACGCGGGGAGGCTGGGCGCAGGAAGCGCATAGTCGTGGATCAACTGGCTCACGAACCGGTCGAACCGCCCACGAGCGAGGTCACCGGCGGACGCCGGAGCGCGCCTCACTTCCAGGCGAAGCGCGGCTGCTCGAAATGGGCCACCCGGGTGTCTCGGCCGTGCACGGCCACTTCGGAGAACTGGTGGAGGACGGCCGCGGTTGGTGCATAGAGGAGCCCTCGCTGTGGCAGCTCCAGGGCGAGGACCGGCTGGCCTCCGGGGGGGCCGGGTTGCAGGACGACCCGGTCGGGGGTGAGCTCCTCGATCGGAAGGAGCACCACGGTGGCCACCTCACGAGGATCGGGTCGCAGGACGGCGCCGGGAATCCCCCAGACCACCACCGGCGTCATGACGAAACCGGAGCGCGTCGAGTAGTCGTCCAGGCAGCCGAGGACGTGGTCCGGGGGCAGGGCCAGGCCGACCTCTTCTTCAAGCTCGCGCAGTGCAGCGGCTTCCGCCGGCTCCCCCGGCTCGCGCAACCCGCCGGGGCAAGCCCACTGGCCGCCATGGCGGCGGAGCCCCGAAGCCCGTACCGTCAGGATGAGCGAGGCCCGGCTCTCCGCGTCCGGCAGCACCACCACGGCCACGGCGGCCAGCCGGTGCCCTTCGGGTGCGGCGCTCCTGCGCTCGAACCCGCCGAGGTGAGCCACCAGCATCGCCCGAAGTCCCGCATCGAACCGCAGATCGACCATCCAGAGAGCGTACCCCAGCATCCCGCGGCCCGGTGGGCGAGGTGTAAGCTCTCCAGGGAGGTCGAGGAATGATGAGAAAGAAGATCGGTGCGGCCTGGGGAGTTGCTCTTCTCGCGCTGCTGGCCGCGGGCCGGATGCCCGCCGCCGGCCCGGCTTATGATCCGCTGGCGGTCTCGGGGAAGCCCCGGCCGGCTCCTCTCGATCTGACCGTCCGGGACCAGGAGCGGCACCGGGAGATCCCCCTCCGGATCTACCTCCCGGCGGAGACCGGTCCCGCGCCGGTCGTGCTCTTCAGCCCTGGTCTGGGGGGATCGCGCGAAGGGTATGCCTATCTCGGGACGCACTGGGCGTCGCGCGGCTACGTGACGGTGGTTCTCCAGCATCCGGGGAGCGACGACTCGGTCTGGCGGGACAAGCCTCCCGGGCAGTCGTTGGTTGCGCTGCGGCAAGCCGCGAGCCTGGAGAACTTCCTGTTGCGGGTGAAGGACGTGCCCGCGGTTCTCGACCAGCTCGAGCGCTGGAACGCCACGCCGGGCCATCCTCTCGCCGGCCGGCTCGATCCGAAGCGCATCGGCATGGCGGGCCATTCGTTCGGGGCCGTGACGACCCAGGCGGTGAGCGGGCAGGTGGCTCTCGGCGGAGCGCTCTCGTGGACCGATCCGCGCATCCGGGCGGCGATCCTGCTCAGCCCGAGCAGCCCGCGGCGCGGGGAGCCCGGACAGGCCTTCGGCCAGGTGAAGATCCCCTGGATGTTGATGACGGGGACGAAGGACGTCGCTCCGGTCGGTGACGTGAGCCTGGAATCCCGGCTGGCGGTGTTTCCCGCCCTGCCGCCGGGCGGCAAGTACGAGCTGGTCCTCGCAGAGGCCGAGCACTCCGCCTTCTCCGACCGCGCCCTGCCCGGCGACTCCGCGCCCCGGAATCCCAACTACCATCGCGCCATCCAGGCATTGAGCACGGCGTTCTGGGATGCCTGGCTGCGCGAGGATGCGGCGGCGAAAGCATGGCTCGACGGCGGCGGGCCGCCGTCCGTTCTCGACAAGAAAGACCGCTGGCAGAAGAAGTGAGCGCAGATTTTCGGAGGCTCGTTTCAGGCGGCTTGCCGCACCTTCCTTGTATGCCCACCTGACGAAAGCGGTCGCCGGTCGGCTGCCCCCGGCCGGCATGGGCGCTCGCGATCGAGCTTCCGCTGGCTCGGTCCCGCCGTTTTCGGTCTCCGGCCCTAACTTGCGCTGTTGCCCTGTCCTGCAGTCTGTTGGCCGTCGCGGCGAACGCCGCGCCCGAAGCGGCTCGGGCGAACAAGCCCTTCGCGGACGCCAACCACGTCGTCTACTCGCCTGCGCGCAATGTCGACAAGCAGATCCTCAGGGCCGGTGCGAACATCAAGTACCACAACGGCCCGGTGATCACCGCTCCGGCCCACCTGGTCTTCATCTTCTGGGACCCGAACTTCAGCAACGCCGCCTCTCCCGACTTCGCCTACGCCCAGGCGCTGCAGGCCTTCCGCAACCAGTTCGGCACGACCTCTGAGTTCAACACCATCACGCAGTACTCCGGGATCCTGCTGTCGAACCTCGGGGGGGGGACCGCCGACCTGTTCGACACCTCGACGCCGCCGACCAACGTCACCGACGCCATCGTCCAATCCAAGGTCCAATCCTATCTGTCGAACCACACGTTCGACGCCAATGCCGTCTACGAGGTCGTGATCCCGAGCTCCTCGTACTCTTCGAGCGGCTCCAGCACCTCGTGCGGCGGACCGAGCCTCGCCTACTGCGCCTACCATAGCTGGATCGGCAGCGGCACGAACGCCATCAAGTACTCGATCGAGCCCTATCCGAGCTGCGGCGGCTGCAGCGTCTCGGGCTGGACGGCCGCGCAGAACCAGGAGCACTTCGTGTGTCATGAGACCCGCGAAGCCGTGACCGATCCGACGGGCACGGGCTGGTGGGACAACAGCGGCCAAGAGGCCGACGACAAGTGCGCATGGTCGCCGAGCCCGTTCATCGGCACCGGTGGCTTCGGCTACCAGTACGAGTGGTCGAACGCGAACCGTGGCTGCATAAAGACGCGGTAACAACGACCCGCAGGACCGGTTGAGGCGGCGAGGGAGGCGCCGCACCTCGGCTCGATTCAGTCACCAGGCCAGGCAGCCCGATAGACCGCGAGAAGATCCTCACGGCCGAGCGCGACAGGGGTGTTGTCGAGCACAGGCCGGAAGCGCGTTGCGGCTTCCGCGAGCTCCGGCAGGTCCTCCTCGCACACACCGTGGCCGGAGAGCCCACCTCTCACCCCGAGCGTCACCAGGAATCTTCGCACGTTGGCGGCCAGCTCCTCCGGGCCGGCACCGGCTCCTTCATTTCCCAGAAGGCGGGCGAGCTCCGCACAGCGCTCGGGCCGGCCGGGCCAGATGCGCTCCAGAGTCGGAGCCGCCACCAGGGCGTTGGCCAGGCCGTGCGGGATACCATAGCGGCCGGTCAGCGGATAGCCCAGCGCGTGGATGGCTCCCGCGTTGGCGTTGGCCATGGCGAGACCGGAGTACAGGCACCCCAACGAGAGATCCTCGCGCGCCTCCATGTCCGCGCCGTCGGCCAGGACCCGGGGGAGGGCGCGGGCGATGGCGGGCACCGCCGGCCGCGCGAAGGAGTCGGTGAGCGGAGTGGCCCGGCGGGCGAGGAAGGCCTCGACGGCATGGACGAAGCCGTCGAGCGCGCTCCAGGTGGTCTGCGGCGCCGGCAGCGTCAGGGTCAGCTCGGGGTCCACGATCGCCGCCCGCGGCAGCAGGTGGAGGCCGGCCACGACCTCTTTCTTGCGCGGGGAGAGCTGCACGATCACGGCGTGGCTCGACACCTCGGCGCCGCTCCCCGGGGTGGTCGGCACGGTGACCAGAGGCAGGCCCGGGCGCCGCACCGTGTCGAATCCAAAATAATCCGAGGTCTTCCCGCCGCTCGTCGCCAGCACCGCCGCCACCTTGGCGGCATCGATCGCGCTGCCGCCGCCGAGCGCGACCACCGAGCCGTGCCCTCCTTCGAGGATGCGGTCCCGGCAGCGTTCCGCATGTCCCTCGTCGGGGTCCGGAGCGACCCCGTCCCAGACCTCGGCGTGATGACCGGCCTCGCGGAGGTGTCCGAGCAGGCGCTCGGCGATTCCCGCCGCGACCACCCCTGGATCGGTGACCACGAGCGGCCGCTCGGCTCCCAATTCGTCCAGGATCGCCGCGACGTCCGCCAGCCGGCCGCGGCCGAAGAGCAGGGTGGGCGGAACCCTGAGCTTCACCCCCTCCCGCCCTTGAGCGCCAGCGCCCGGTGCGCCGCGGAAACGATCGCCGGGGGGTCCATGCGGTACTCGGGGAGCATCTCCTCGAAGGTGCCGGTCGTTTCACAGAAACAGTCGGGGATCCCCACCCGCACGACCGGGGCCGGATGGCTCGTGAGGACGGCCTCGGCCACGGCGCATCCCAGACCGCCGAGGATGCTGTGGTCCTCGACCGTCACCAGCGCGCCGGTCTCCACGGCGGCGGCGGTGATGGCTTCGCGATCGAGCGGCTTGATGGTGTGGACGTCGAGCACCCGGGCTTCGATCCCTTCGTTCGCGAGCGCCTTGGCCGCTTCGAGCGCCCCCCAGACCATCGCGGCTCCGGTAGCGATCAGGGTGATGTCCCTGCCCTCCCGCAGCAGCACGGCCTTGCCGATCTCGAAGTCGTAGTCGCCGAAGTAGACCTGCGGCGTGTCCGCGCGCCCGACCCGGATGTAGACCGGGCCGTCGTGGGCGTAGGCGGCCCAGGTGGCCTTCCAGGTCTCGACCGAGTCGGCCGGCGAGAGCAGGACCAGGTTCGGCATGGCGCGGAGCACCGCGAGGTCCTCATAGGAATGGTGGGTCGGCGCCGCCGCTCCGCCCGAGATGCCGGCGTAGGAGCCCACCATCTTGACGTTGGTCCGGTGGTAGGCGACCTCCAGGCGCACCTGCTCGCAGGCGCGGAAGGAGAGGAAGGCGGCGAAGCTGTTGACGAAGGGGATTTTCCCCCTCAGTGCGAGGCCGGCCGCGGTGCCCACCAGGTCGGCCTCGGCGATGCCCATCTGCAGGAACCGGCGCGGGAATTCGAGATGGAAGGGGATCGTGTACTGGCCGAGATCCCCTTCGATCGAAAACACCCGCTCATCGGTCCGCGCGATATCGAGCTGCGCCTTGCGGCAGGCGGTGCGGGTGGAGAGAGAGTATTCGGCGATCCACTCCGGCGAGCCGATCGCCTTGTCCGCTGTATCCATCGTATCCAGGAGCGCCATGACCGTCTCCGTCACCCGGCGAGCGTCGTGCGCAGGATCCGCTCGGCGTCCGGCGGGGTGATGGGCACCGGGTTGAGACCGAGATGGAAGGCGTCCTGCATCACGTAGTCGACCAGAGGGGCCACGTGCGGCTCGCCGACCCCGAGGCCGCTCAGGCTGGGGATGCCGCAGTCGCGGACCATCCGGCGCACCTTGGAGATCCCCGCCTTGGCCAGCTCAAGGTCGCTCTTCGCGCCCCGCTCGAGCCCCAAGGCCTGGGCAATGCGCGCGTAGCGGTCGGCCGCGTGCGGGAGGTTGTAGTCCATGACGTCGGCCAGGAAGACCGCGCAGCCGACGCCGTGGTGGACCCGGTGCTGCACGTTGACCCCGTGGGCGAAGGCGTGCTCGCCGCTGCCTCCCCCCTTCATCGAGATGCCGGCGGTCAGGCTGGCGACCATCATCCAGGCCCGCGCCTCGCGGTCCTGCCCGTCGGCGATCGCCCGCGGCAGCCATTTCTGGATCAGCTCGATGGCGTAGAGGGCGTAGGCGTCGGCGAGCGGCTGGCGCTCGACCGAGACGTAGGCGCCGATGGCGTGCGAGAGCGCGTCGAGACCGGTGGCCGCGGTGACCGCGGGCGGCAGGCTCAGGGTGAGCAGCGGATCGCAGAGCGCCACGTGGCCGGGAACCGCCACGATGTGCATCTTGAACTGCCGCGAGGTGTCGATGATGATCGTGCCGCCGACCACCTCGCTGCCGGTGCCCGAGGTGGTGGGGACGAACATCAGGGGCGGATGCGGGTTCACGCAGGGCCGCACGCCCTCCTCGTAGTCGCGGATGTGGCCGCCGTTGCTCACCACCGCCGCCGCCGACTTGGCCACGTCCATGGCGCTGCCGCCGCCCAGACCGACGATGCTGTCCGCCCCGGCCTTGCCGTAGGCGTCGGCCGCCGCCATGACGTGAACGTCGGCCGGATTGGTCTCGACGCCGGAAAAGATCTCGTACGCGATCCCCGCCGCCGCGAGGGAATCGAGGACCGGCTGGGCGACTCCGGCGGCGAGCACCCCGGGATCGGTGACGATCAGCGCTTTCTTGCCACCGAGGCGGGCGAGCTCGGAGCCGGCCTTGGCCGCGGCGCCCTCGCCATAGTGGATACGGGGGTACAGCTGGAAGGTGAACATCTGCACGGGAGCGACCTCTCTTTCGACGTTCAACAGGAAGCGGCGGCGCGGGAATCGGGTGGACGGAAGAGGCCCCGCATCGCCAGATCGAGAAGATTCAGGACGTCATAGACCGGCAGGCGCAGGGCGTCGCGCAGCGCCTGGTTGGCCGGCGGCATCAGGGTGCATTCGCAGACGAAGGCGCCGAGGTCGGGATGCTCGTCGAGTATCCGCCGGCCGGCGGCGACGAGGTCGGCTTCGAGCCGCCGGCGGTCCGGGATCTCCTTGGTGCGCAGGAATTCCTGCCAGGCCTCGGAGCCGGCGACGCCGCCGACCGCCACCGGGATCTCCCGTGCGCTCCAGCCGCAGGCGTTGTAGACCTCTTCTCCCACCGACTCGGGATGGAAGGCCAGGATGCCGATCCGGCGCGCCGGCATCATACGGTGGATCTGGGGAACCATCAGGAGGGCCGAGGTGACGACCGGGACCGATACAGAGGCCGCCAGCCGGTCCTGCAAGAGGACCATGAGCCCGTTGCAGTTCTCGGTGAGCACCGAGACCCCCTCCCGTTCGAGCTCGCGCGCGGCTTCGAGGTAGAGAGGCAGGAGGGCCTCCACGTCCGCGGCGGAGGCGGGCGGACGGGCGCCGGTCACGATCCGGCGGACGACCGGGTAGGGGAAGGTGGCGCTCGACGCCATGCAGCCGGCGACGTCCGCCATCTTCCCGTCGAGCATCAGGATGCCGAGCCTCAAGCGGCCACCGGCGCGTTGGCGGGGCGGTAGCTGCCGCTCATCGCGAGGTCGAGCTGGGTCAGGACGTCGTAGACCGGCACGCCCACCTCCTCGCGCACCGCCTGCAGGCAGGCCGGGAGCATCGTGCACTCGGAGACGAAGGCGCCGATGTCGGGGTGCTCGGCGAGCATGCCGCGGACCACGGCGAGGAGGTCCGCGGTCATCTGCGCCCGCAGCTCCGGCGGGACCTCCTTGGTGCGCAGGAAGGTGAGCCACGACTCGTGCTCGCCGACGCCGCCCAGGGCGACCGGGATGTCGTTGCCGCTCCACCCGGACGCGTTGTAGTTGCGCTCGGAGACGGCGTGGGTGAAGAAGGTGAGGATGCCGATCCGCTTCCCGCCGAGCATGCGGTGGAGATCGGGCACCATGAGGAGCGCCGAGGTGACGACCGGGACGTTGACGGTCGCCGCGAGCTCCTTCTGCATCAGGGCGATCAACCCGCAGTTGGCGGTGATCGCCGCGACGCCCTCGCGCTCCAGCTCGCGCGCCGCCTCGACGTAGAGGGGGAGCATGGCCCAGGCCTCCTCGGCCGAGAGCGGCGTTTTCGAGCCGCGCACCACCTTGCGCACGACCGGGTAGGGGAACGTCGCCTCGCAGGCCATGCAGCCGGGCACGTCGGCCATCTTGCCTTCGAGCATCAGGATGCCCAGCGGTCTCCTCATCGGGGCCCCTTCCTGGCGGCGAGCGCCTGCCGCGCCGAGGCGGCGATGCCGGCGGCGTCGAGCCCGTAGCGGCGCAGGTGCTCCGGGTAGGGTCCCACGTATTCGGCGTAAGAGTCCGGGATGCCCAGGATGCGCATCGGCACCGGAGCCTCCTCGGCGACCGCCTCGGCCACGGCTCCTCCGAGCCCTCCGTACACCGTGTGCTCCTCGACCGTGATCAGGAGGCCCGTCTCGCGGGCCGCCCGCGCCAGGAGCTCGCGGTCGATCGGCTTCACGGTGTGGAGGTCGAGGACGCGCGCCTCGATCCCCTCGCCCGCCAGAATCTTCGCCGCGGCGAGCGCCTCGGCCACGACCGTGAGGCCGGAGGCGACGAGCGTCAGGTCGTTTCCCTCCCGCAGCGTGATCCCCTTGCCGATCTCGAACCGGCAGTCCTCGCCATAGACCTGGGCCGTGATGTCGACCGCGAGGCGGACGAAGACCGGGCCGGGGTGATGCCCCGCCGCGAGCGTCGCCCAGTAGGCGGAGACCGCGTCGGCCGGAGCGATCACCGTCATGTTGGGGAAGGCCCGCGCGATTGCGACGTCCTCGATCGAATGGTGGGTGGGACCGGAGAAGCCGGCCTGGAGGCCGGCGAAGGTGCCGAAGATCTTGGCGTTTGCCTTGTGGTAGCAGAGGTCGAGGCGCACCTGCTCGCAGGCGCGCATCAGGCCGAAGGAGGCGAAGGTGTTGATCAGCGGGATCTTCCCTCGCAGCGCGAGGCCGCCGGCGGCGCCGATCATGCTCGCCTCGGCAATGCCGAAATCGATGTAGCGGCCGGGGAACTCGTCGCGGAACGGGAAGCCGCAAAAGTCGCCGAGGTCCGCCTCCAGCGAGAAGAAACGCTCATCGCTCCGGGCCAGCTCGAGCTGCGCGAGACGGCAGGTCTCGACCGCCGAGAGGGTATGGCGCTCGATCCAGGCCGCGCTCCCCACCTTGAGATCCGCGACGGTCGCCACGCTCATGAGCGGCCTCCGCGCACCGGCCGCGGCCCGAGATCGGCGAGCGCCCTCTCCCGCTGCTCGCCGGAGAGCTTGCCGTAGTGCCAGGAGTGGGCGTGCTCGGCGAAGGAGACCCCCTTGCCCTTGACCGTCTTCGCCAGAACGAGCGAGGGCTTGCCCGGCGCGAAGGGCACGGCATGGAGCGCCCGCGACAGGTCTTCGACGTCGTGGCCGTCCACCTCGCGCACCTCCCAGCCGAAGGCCCGCCATTTGTCGGCGAACGGCTCGAGGGCCATGATCTGCTCGGTCGGGCCGTCCTCCTGCACGCCGTTTCTGTCGACGATCGCCACCAGGTTGTCGAGCTTGTAGTGAGCCGCGGCCATCGCCGCTTCCCAGAC
>DASPXX010000180.1:0-11384 GCA_035637095.1 Thermoanaerobaculia bacterium | reverse complement strand
GAGCCGTTCGCCGCGGAGGTCGCCGGAGCCGTCCTGGAGGCGATCGAAGAGGCCGGTGCGCTCCTCTTCGTGGAGCCGGCGCCCGAGCTATGGGAGGGCACGGGGAGGCCGCGGCCGGAAGACCGCGATCGGGCCGACGTGCTGTGGCAGCGTCTCAGCCGGCTCGACCGCAAGCAGCGCGCCCGCCTCGTCCGGGAATCGGCGGCGTTCCGTATCTGGAGCCTCGTCGAGCGCTTCGCCTTCGAGAGCGAGGCCGCGGCGGCGGATGCGCCGGCGGAGGCCCTGGAGCTTGCCCGGCACGCCCTGGAGGTCGCCCGGAAGATCCGGGGCACCGCGAGCTGGCGCGCCCGCGTCGAGGCCCTTCTTGCCCTGCCCTACCTGGGCAACGCCCTCCGCGTCTGCAACGATCTCAAACCGGCGCGAGCCGCCTTCGATCAGGCGCGCAAGCTGCGGGACGCGTTGTCGCCAAGCGACCCCCCGCTGCTGGACGAGGGCCGTTTGCCGGACCGCGAAGCCTCGTTATGCCGGGAGGAGAGGCGGTTTCCTGAAGCGCTCGCTCTACACGACGAGGCGTTCTCGCTCAGTCCTGTAGAGAGAAGAGGGCCGATCCTCCTCAACAAGGCGGCCACGCTCGAGCAGATGGAAGACCACGAGCGCTCCCTCGCGACCCTGCACGAAGCGGAGCCGCACGTTTTGGCGGCCGGGACGCCGCGCGATCTATGGTGCCTGCGGTTCAACACGGCCGTCTGCCTGTGCAACCTGGGGAAAGCCGGCCAGGCGGAGGGTCTGGTGCCGGAAATCCAAGGGCTGGCGGACCAGCTCGGGGCGCTGGCTCGTTTGAGGACCCGCTGGCTCACCGCGCGCGTGGAAGCCGGTCTGGGGCGGACGGAGGAAGCGATCGTGATTCTGGACAGGGTCTGCGACGATTTCCTCCGCTGCGAGCCGCCGCTCCCCTACGATGCGGCCCTGGCGGGCCTGGACCTGGCACTCTACTGGTTGAAGCAGGGAAACACCGCCGCGGTGAAGAAGCTCGCCGTGTCGCTGGAGCGGATCTTCCAGGCGAAAGGCATCCGTCGCGAAGCCCTCGGCTCGCTCCGTCTCTTCTGCGAGGCCGCCCGGCGGGAGGCTGCCACTCTGGAATTGGCTCAGAAGGCCAAAGCGGACGTGGAGCGGGCGGGGCGGGGGGGATAGCTTTTCGAAGCTCGGCAGATACTTCTCCGGCAGGTCGCGATTTTCGCCGCCGAAAATCCAAAGCCCGGCGGCTCCTGCGCCGGGCACCGGAGAGCGTCCACGCCTTCGAGGCGGCGATGAAGGGGCTCGGCAAGAACGTCGAGGTCCACATCTATGAAGACGCGAACCACGCCTTCGCCAACGCCTCGGGAGGCAACTACAACCCCGCCGCGGCCAAGGACGCCTGGGGGAGGACGACGGCGTTCCTGGCGAAGCACCTGAAGTGAGCTGACGGCGCGGTAGATCCGGAAAGTCGCTGCAGATTGCGGGACGGCGTGACGTTGTCCCGGGATCTACGGCGGCTTCTGGAGATTTTGGAGCTGGCCGGTCCCTGCCTTTTTCAAGGGGGGCTGCATGCCACCTCGGGCTGCCCCGTTGCTGGCGCAGCTTGCTGGTATGCTAGCCCCATGAAGACGACGCTCGACCTGCCCGAGGATCTGGTCCGCGAGGTGAAGATCCGCGCTGTCCAGGAGAACAGGAGGCTCGAGGAAACAGTTGCCGACCTCCTGAGGCGCGGCCTGACCCAGGAGCACGGCAGGCCGGCGACGGTCCACAGACGCCTCAAATTGCCGCTCGTCGAGTGCGTTCATGAAGCCCGGCCGGGGGAGGAGATGACTCCGGAGCGGGTGGCGAACGTCTTGCTCGAAGAGGAGGCCGCGGCGCACCGTGACCCTCTGCGATAGCAACGTCTGGCTGGCCCTGGCTCTCTCCAAGCACAGCCATCACACTGCCGCGCGCAAGTGGTTGGAAACCGTCAACGAGCCGGCGTCGATTCTCTTTTGCCGCGCAACCCAGCAGACCTTTCTCCGTCTCCTCACCAACGCCTCGGTGCTCGGCGCATATGGAAACCCGCCGCTGACGAATCGTCAGGCATGGTCAGCCTACGGAGCGCTTCTCGACGATGACCGGATCACCTTCCGGGCAGACGAGCCCGCAGGAGTGGAGCCCTTGTGGAAGGAGCTTGCAGTGCGCGAGACGGCCTCACCGAAGCTCTGGATGGACGCCTATCTCTCTGCCTTCGCTCTGGCTGGACGATATCGAATGGTGACGACCGATGCGGCATTTCGGCAGTTTCGGGGGCTGGAGCTCCTGGTCATCGAGTAGCCGTCCGGGTCCATATCGTGGCCCGAGTCCAGCGTCGAACCGCCCTCATCGGTCCAGCCCCTGGCCGGGGATGGAGGCGCCACCAGCGAAAGACAGGGCTGGAATGGCTAGCTGTGCTTTCTTGGTGGTTCGGGGAGCGGGAAGAGGTGGAAGAGGAACCTCTTCAGCGTGTTGAGTCCGGCACTATTCTGGCCTCTTTGGCAGCGACATCTTGCAACTCCCCTTTCAGGCCATCGATATTTCTCGCCTCAGGATATTGAAGAACCATCGCTTTGCCCCTGAGACTTGAGGCAAAGGTGGAGAGCGAGGACTGTTCGAACTTCTGCACGTCCTTGCCGAGCCAAACAAAGATAGAATAGCTTCTCTTATACGTCGGAATCTGAATATCCCCAATCCGAGTGGCTTTGGGATCGTCTCTCGTGTCCTCTATACCATTCGTATAAAGCACCATGAAGGCTTTTCGATCCGATTCACTCCCTGGCGGGCGCATCTCCTCCAGCCTCGCGAGCGCACTATCGATTGCTTCTCCGGTATGCGTGAACAGACCCTTCGGCTCGAGACCGTCGATCTGTTCTATTAACCTCGTCTTGTCATTTTCGCTGAATAGAAGGATCGACTGGCCTGGAACTACCTTGCTGTCGAAGGTATATATGGCTACCGAATCCCCGCGCTTTGTCGTTCTGGCAAAACTTTTGAGACTCTTCTGTACGTCACCGAATATCTTAGCCATGGACTGTGAGGTGTCAATCAAAAACAGCCAATCAACAGGATGCTCGCGAGCATTGCGCCCTTCAGGTGAACTATTCATTTTCAACGGATCAACAGGCTTATCGCCCAGCACCCTCTGATTTACATACAAGTACCCATAAACCCCAGCCAAGACTGTGGCTAATATTATGCCAAGATTCGAGATAGAAAGGTTCTTGAAATAATTTCTGCGAGTTGGTGCGACCAGGGTCGCCTGACCATTCGTTCCAGCGCCTTCCAATTCGATGGTTGGCACTGATCCCACCTCGGCCGCTGCCAGTTGCGTCTCGGCCGTGGCCACATCCAGGGCCGCCGCGGAAGTAGTATTCGAGCGATCGGGCCTACTGCCGGTAATTCCCCACTGGAGTCGATCGATCCCTTCTTCAGTCAGTCCTCCTCTCAGGTCTACCCAGGTGAACCGCTTCAGGAAGAAAGGCAGGTTGGGCACAGCCGGAGCATCAGGCAGGAGTACGGGGATCACCGGCAACTTGCGGCTCACGAATTCCGAGAGACAACCCCGCATCTCTTCATCTTGCCAGGGGCCAAGGCCATCCTTGCCAACGAGCACGGCGGAGGACCCGGTGGTCTCGATGACCTCTTCAAGGGCTTCCTGCCAGGGACGGCCCGGGACCAGTTCCCACTCGTCCAGCCAGACCTTCAGTCCCCGGGAACGAAGCGCCTCGGCAAGCTTGCGGACGGCGGGCTTGTCCTTGCTGTTGTGGCTCAGGAAGACGTCGAAGCTCTTGGTCATTCGCGGAGAGATTCTAGCGCGTTCGCCGGACTGCCGTGGACTATAGGACCTTGGGGAAGGTGACGGGGCCGGCAGGACGCCGGCCCCAGGGGTTCAAAGCTCGTATCCGCGCTGACAGCACTGGAGGAGCCCGTTCACCGGTCCCCCCTCCCCCAATCGCTGGCGATCCAGGGAGTTGGCTTCAGGCGGAGGTGGATGTTCCGCATCTCCTGGAGGTCCGGACCGATGACCTCCTCGGGGATGCAGGTCCACCAGTTCAGGTCCAGGGCGGCGAACTTCTCCGCCGCGTCCTTGCAGGCGTTCTGCATGTCCAGGTCGATCATCTTCGCCTGGGAAGGCAGGTGGATCAGGACGAACCCCCTCCCGTGGGGCGAGTTGTAGATGGCGAAGGGACCGGAGACGAGCCCGGAGACGGCGACGGCGTAGAGCCGGTCGATCATCCCCAGAGGTTCGAAGCCGACGAAGTTACGGCGCCTCCAGGTGAGCGGGGTCGGGATGCGGGACATTGCTACTCGTCCTCCACCGGCTGCGCCAGGGCGGCCTCGAACGCGTCCGCGATCTTCCCCACCGAGACCGCCTTGTGGCGAGGCCAGCCGACCGCCCGGAGCCATGGGGACGAGCATCTGGACCTGGAGGACAATTTGTCTATACACTAACCCGGTGCGATTCGAGTGGGACCCTGCCAAGGCGGCAGCGAATCTCGAGGCACACGGAGTCAGCTTTGCCAAGGCATCGAAAAGTCGCCGCTGAGCCCTATCGGGACATCGATTTCTCGCAGGCAAAGCGAGGACCCGTAGTGAAGGCCGAGCCGGGCAAAACCAAGATTTCCATCCGTCTGGACAGTGAGGTGATCGAGGCTTTCCGCAAGCTTGCCGATCAGGCTGGAGGAGGCAACTACCAGACCCTGATCAACGACGCGCTTGTCGCGCATCTGCATCAACGGACGATCCTCGAAGCCGTTCGGCAGGTCGTTCGCGAGGAGTTGGGAGAGCCCGCGCCGCGTAGGGCTCGACAGGTCGGTTCGCGTTCGAAAGCCAACGGGTAGGGCTGGTCCCGGACCTTCGTGAGAAGCAGCCCGGACACTATGCCTTGAATACCGTTCGATTTCAGACCGTTGTCAGCGCCACCCGGGCCGCGCCCAGCATCGCCGTGCGGTCGTTGAGAATCACCCGCACGGCGACGCGCTCCAGGAAGGGCACGAAGCGACCCTTGGCGACGAAGGTCTGGAGGAACAGGCCGTCGGTCAGGCGCGGCAGGATCTTCGGGGCGATTCCGCCGCCGAGCCAGACGCCTCCCGTGGCGGTCCCGATGAGGGCCAGGTTCCCGGCCGCGGCGCCGTAGACTCCGGCGAAGATCTCCAGGGCTCGCGCGCAGAGACCGCACCGCCGGTCCGCCGGGAAGGCGAGCCCGGCCTGGCCGATGACCTTCGCGGGATCGTCCCCGCGGCCGAGCGCCTCCCGCACCAGCGGAGTCTCCGGCGCGTGGTGGGCGTCGCGCAGATAGCTGTAGATGTTGACCAGGCCCGGCCCCGAGAGCACCCGCTCGACGCTCACCCGGCCGAAGCGCTCGCGCAGATAGCGCAGGAGACCGATCTCCTCCTCGTTGCGCGGCGCGAAATCGGCGTGCCCCCCCTCCGAAGGCACCGGGATCCAGCGGTCTCCGATCCGCGGCAGAAGCGACATACCCAGGCCCGTGCCGGCGGCGAGGAGGACGCGGTTCCCCTCTCGGGCCGGCGCGTCGGCCGCCCCGGGCTGGAGCACGGCCGTCTCGTCCTCGCGCAGCAGCGGGATCCCCTCGGCGGTGGCGACCAGATCGTTGATCAGGACGACCCTGGGGAGCCCCGTCTCCCGGGCGACCAGGCCGCCGTCGATCTCCCAGGCCAGGTTCGCCGTGCTCGCCCGGTTCTCCAGCACCGGGCCGGGCACCCCGAAGCAGGCGGAGTCGATGCTCGCTCCCGGGTGCTCCGCCAGGAAGGCCGCGACCAGCGCGGCCAGCCCCGGGTACTCGGTGCTGTGGAACCTCTCGGTGCGGACGAGCCGCGGCGCTCCCTGGACGACCTCGAAGAGACCGATGTTCGTCTTCGTCCCTCCGACGTCCCCCGCCAGGATCACCGCCAGATTCCTTCCGGCGGCAGGGTCTCGTCGCCCTCCTCCTCGACCCTCGACCGCGCTCCCAGCGCCTCGCGGAGCCGGCCGAGCCCCCCGGGCACGTCGCCGTCGAGATCGAGACGCAGCACCACGCGCCCGCGCTGCTCGAGCGCCTGCCGGTCGCCGTCCGCCTGGGCGCGGATCAGCTTCGCGAAGCTGTAGTCGGTCTCCGGCACGGGCACGGTCTGCGCCGGCGTGTCCACCAGCTGCAGGAACCGGCAGCGCCCGGGTCCCCCCTTGTGGAGCTGGCCGGTCGAATGGAGGAAGCGCGGTCCGTAGCCGGCGGTCACCGCGCACCGGGTGCGGTCGCGGAGAGCCGCCTGGATGCCGTGCAGGTCCTCCCGGCCGGGCACCAGGTAGGCCTGGATGCCGAGGTAGTCGCCGGGCCGGACCCCCGCGAGCCAGCTCTGGACGTCGGCGGCGGTGGCCGGGCTCGCCTCTGGAGCCTGGTCGTTCGCCTGCTCCTTCATGGCGCGGGCGGCCAGCTCCTTGGCGAGCTGTACGTCCGGCTGGTCGAACGGGTTGATCCCGAGGACCGCGCCGGCCGCGGCCGTGGCGATCTCCCAGCGGAAGATCTCGCGGCCGAGGTCGAGACGGCTCCCGAGGCGGAAGCGCAGGACCGGATGGCCGGTCGCCTCCAGGGCGGCGAGCCGCGGCTCCAGCTCCTCCGTCTCGCCGTCGAGGAGCAACGCGGCGAAGGCGCGGTCGTCGCCGTAGACCTCCGTCCGGCCCGGGCGCTCGCGGACCACGGGCACGATCCCCTTGCCGTGCTTGCCCGTGCTCTCGGCCACCAGCTGCTCGATCCAGTCCGGGAACGAGGCCAGGGACGGGGTGGTGAGGAAGGTCACCTTGTCGCGGCCGGCGAGGGCGAGCTCGCCGAGGGCGGCGCCCAGGGTGAGGCCGGGGCTCTGCGCGGCCGGCACCTCCGGACCGCAGGCCTCGGCCATCGCGCGCCCGCGCTCCAGGAGGCCACGCAGGTCCACCCCGAGGAGCGCCGCCGGCACCAGGCCGAAGAACGTGAAGGCGCTGTAGCGCCCGCCCACCTCCCCGGGGGTGCTGAACACGGTGCGGAAGCCGCGCTCGCGGGCCAGGCGCTCCAGCGACGTCCCGGGATCGGTGATCGCCGCGAGCTGCCGGCCCGCCCCGCCCGAGAGCTGCCAGTAGAACCGGAAGAGCGAGAGGGTCTCGAGGGTGCCCCCGGACTTGCTCGACACCAGGAAGAGGGTCTTCGCGGGATCGACGCCCTGGCTCGCGAGCTCAACCGCGTCGGGGTGGGTGGTGTCGAGGACCCGCAGCTCCGGGAAGCCGGCGCGGGAGCCGAAGGTGTGCGCGAAGACCTCGGGGGCGAGGCTCGATCCGCCCATCCCGAGGACGAAGACCCGCTCGATCCCGGCGCCCTGCGCCTCCAGGGCGAAGCGCTCCAGCCTGTCGATCTCCCCCTGCATGGACGCGGGCAGATCGAGCCACCCCATCCGGTCGGTCAGCTCGGGGACCGGCTCCGGCGTCCAGAGCGTGTGATCCCGGGCCCACAGGCGCCGGCTGAAATCCTCTCCATCCCACTGGCGCAGCCGCGCCGCGACCGCCTCACCGTACCGGCCCAGGCTCAGGGCGCTGGTTTCCAGATCGCTCATCCTCGTCCCTCCTCTGGCGTTCGTCCTCTGAGAAGAGGATCTGATGCTCCGATCATCGCGTTCCCTATTGTGCTTGCTCTTCACCGACGGCTTCGAGGACCCTGCGGATCAGCTCCGGGTGATACCGGATGCCCTCGGTAACCGCCTTGGTGAGCAGAGGCTTGAGGTTTGTCAGGAGGCCCAGCATCTTTGCCTTGGCCAGGAGTCCGAGGCTTCCTGTGACTGAGAGTCCAGCCGCCAGGGCGGCCCGCCGCCCCTTCCATTCATCGATTGCGACCACGGGAATGCCCAGCTCGGCGGCAAGCTGGATGACGGCGGCTTCGCCCGGATCGAGAGCCGCGAGGCTCACTCGGGAAATCGGCTTGGCCAGGTTGACGACCTCAACCCCTTCGGGGACCACCCGTGGATGGCCGGTGGCCTCGCCTTCGTCGAGCTCACGCCGGACCTGCTCGGGACAGACGAACTCGTAGGGCAACCCAGCCAGGATCTCCAGACAGCCGATTCGCGCCAGCGAGATCAAAGGTCCTGTGTTGATGACGATGCGCTCACTCACGCTGGAGGAAGCTCAGCTCGGCCTCGGCGTCTTCCGGCCGAAGGTTCGAAATGGAGACGCCGATGCGGGGTAGTGAGAGGAGAAAATCGACCCGCCCTTTGCCGCAGAGCTTCGCGGCCTGTCCCGACGTGAGGCGGCCGAGCTCGTAGAGCTTGGCTGCGAGGAGAAAGCGGGCCTCGTTGTCGAACTCGTTTCGTGTCAATCCTGTGCTGAAGAGCACGTCGTCTCCGTATTCGATCGTCAGATGGTGCAGCATACTCTCCTCCGCAGGCGCCAAGCTCGGCGACGCTCTCATTCTAGCTCGGATGAGTGGCAGCTTGAGAGCGGAAGAGGGTCGGGGTGAGGGTACATGCTACGATCCGCCTGCGATGAAGACGAGCCTGGCGCTCCTCGCTCTGCTCCCCCTGCTCGCCGCCGCCGGCTGCTCCGGCCGGACCGAGACGAAGAGCAAAGGCCATACCTACACCGTGCGCGCCCGGGTGAGCCAGCTTCCGGGCCAGGGCGGCGGGCTGGTCCTGACCCACGAGCCGATCGACGACTGGGTGGGATACAGCGGCAAGGTCGAAGGCATGGACACCATGACCATGCCCTTCCCGGTCGCCGCAGGCGTCTCGCTCCAGGGCATCGAGCCCGGCGACGTCGTCGAAGTCCAGCTCCACGCCGACTGGACGGCGGACCCGGGAGAGGCGGTGCAGATCACCGGAGTGCGCGAGCTGCCGCGGGACACCCGGCTCGACTTCCGCGACGCCAAACCGAAACCGTAAGGACGAGAGGAGGGAAGCTGCCCATGCCGGTTCGCAAAGCCAACGCCGTTTGGGAAGGGAGTCTCAAGGAGGGTCACGGCACCGTCGCTCTCGGGAGCGGCGCCTTTGAGGGGCGTTATTCGTTCGGCTCCCGCTTCGAGGAGGCGGGGGGCACCAATCCCGAGGAGCTGATCGGCGCCGCCCATGCCGGCTGCTTCTCGATGGCCCTCTCCGCCGGGCTGGGGCGCTCCGGTTTCACGCCGAAGCGCGTGGCCACCTCCGCCAAGGTCCATCTGGAGAAGGTCGGAGAGGGTTTCAAGATCACCCGCATCGAGCTCGACAACGAGTCCGAGATCCCGGGCATCGACGAGAGCACCTTCCAGGACCACGCCAACAAGGCCAAGGAAGGCTGCCCCGTCTCCCAGGCCCTGGCCGGCGTCGAGATCAGCCTGAACGCACGGCTGGTGTGACCCTCACCCCCGGCCCCTCTCCCACTTGTGGGAGAGGGGCCGGGGGTGAGGGTCTTATAGCCGCGAAGCTATTTTATCCTTGACTTCCGTTCTCCGGCCCCCTAACCTCCTTGCACCCACGTTGTAAGGAGACCCTCCATGGCTTGGAATCCGAAGAAGACTGATGAACCGTCCACCTACCGTCCCGCTGAGCTCAGCCCGGCGCCCCGACCCGCAACCACGACTCCTTCCACAGCGCCCGCACCGACATCCACATCTGCCGAGCCCCAGAGGCGGGGCGAGCGGGCCACCATCGGCCCCTCGATCTTCATCAAGGGAGACCTGACCGGGGACGAGGATCTGGTGATCGAAGGCCGCGTCGAAGGCAAAGTCGATCTCAAGCAGAACAATGTGACGATCGGCAAGAACGGAAAAGTGAAGGCCGACGTCTATGGCCGGCTGGTGATCGTGGAGGGGGAAGTCGACGGCAACGTCTTCGCGCATGAGCAGGCGCTCCTGCGCCAGTCCGGCGCGATCCGCGGCAACATTTCGGCGCCGCGGGTGGTGCTGGAAGACGGCTCCCGCTTCAAGGGGAGCATCGACATGGAGGCGAAGGACTCGGGGCGGTCGAACGCTCCGGGAACGCAGGGACAGGCGCAGGGGCCGGCGAAGGTGCCCGAAGCCGTGGCGGTGCAGGCGGCGGGATGAGCTGGTTTTCGTTCCGCACCGCCCGCAGAGAGGCGGCGCATCCGATCGCGGCGCCGGTCCAGGCCGGGACCGAGCCCGAAATTCATCGTTCCCTCGCTCTCCCCACGGTCTTCGCTGCCCTGGCGCGGGGACCCAGGGCGAACGTCCTGGACCTCGGCACGGCCATCGGCTCGAACGTGGAGCACCTCTCCGAGTTCGGCTGCCGGCTGTCGATCGAGGACCTCTTCATGACGAGGATGTCGGCGGCGGACGGGGAGCAGCTGGGACCGGAGTTCTTCGAGCAGCTGATCCCGCTCCCCAACGGTCCGCAGTTCGACGTGGTCTTCGCCTGGGACCTGTTCAACTACTTGACGCGCAAGGAGCTGGCGCACCTGACGGCGCGCCTGCGGCAGGCCTGCCGGCCGGGCGCGCAGGTCTTGGCGCTGATCTGGTACCACAAATCGATCCCGGCGCAGCCGATCCGGTTCCGTTTCCACGGGACGGAGCAGCTCGTCTACGACCGCCGCACGGCCCTGGAGCGCCCCGGTCCGCGCTTCCAGCCGGCGGAGATCAACCAGTTGATGAGCGGCTTCCACGTGGACCGCTCGTTCCTGCTCCGGCACGGCATTCAGGAGTATCTGTTCGTGCGGGAGTAAAGAGAGGAGGGCCGTGCGCGGCTTCACGCTGGTCGAGACGCTGGTCGCGCTCGCCCTCCTCACCGTGGCGTTGCTGCTGGGGCTCGGCCTCGTCCTCCAACACCCGCGGATCGTCCGCCGGCTCGATGTGCAGCGGGAGGCGATCCACGGTCTGGAGACGACGCTCGAGGCGCTGCGTGCCGGAGCCCTGCCGCTCGTCTCCCAGGACCTGCCTCCGGCCGGCCCGCGGAGGATCGTCCTCTCCATCCGGATCACCCCCGAAGGCTATCCGCCCGGCCTCTATCGCGCCCAGGTGAGCGCCCGCTATCTCCTCGAGGGGCAGCTCCGGGACCGGTCGGTGACGACGCTCTTGTGGAGGCCTGCCCCGTGAGAGGGGCGCGTTCGAGGCGCGGTGGAGGCTTCACGCTCGTCGAGGTGATGGTCTCCCTGGTTCTGTTCATGGTGGGTGTGGCCTTCGCGGCTCAGCTCCTCATGGAGACGGCGCAGCAGCTCGCCGACGCGTCCGCCGAGATGGTCGAGTCTCCGATGCCTCTGGTGCGGGCGCGGCTGCGCGCGGACGTCCAGGCTTCCCGGGAGGCGGCCTGCGTCCGGTGGCCGGACGGGACCCTGGAGGAGGTCCGGCTCACCGGGCACCCCGCGGGGACCGTGGTTTATCGCGTCGACGAGGGGATGCTCTCGCGGCGGGT
>DASPXX010000179.1:0-6476 GCA_035637095.1 Thermoanaerobaculia bacterium | reverse complement strand
GTTGTCCATCCGTTTAAGCGTCATATCCTTCCTTCCCAGGCCAAGGTGTTCTTTTCGACGTCCCACTCTGGCTTAGAGCGCCTAAAAACCTCTGTCATCTCCGCCTGCAGGGGATCCCATGCATCAGGCCAACTTTCCGGTCGGTGCCCTGATAGAGAGCAACCCTGAGAAAGACGTGTGCCACCCGCACGATAACGAATTGGGCCATCCCTACGTCTTTGACTGCGATGCTTTCTGCAAGGGCACGCATGGTGAGGACCATAGGGGGCAATGCGTAGCCCACCCCTGCAACTCCGACAGCACGATACCGAGCGCGCGCTGCCAGTGCACGGCGTCGTGAGTAAACCGGCGACGGAAGGTCGTGTCTCGGTCGACACGGCCAGATCCGGTTCGAGACGGTACCTACTCGCCCGGGGAGCCGGGGCTGCGGTGGGAGATGAGCCATTCGGCTCGCGACCCGAACGGCCTGTCTCCTGAGCACAGTGGCTCTCCTCGCCAGACAGATGGGCCTCCTCGGGAGCCCGCTCATCGGGCTCCCGAGCCGAGGCCAGCTCCTCCCGAGCCCAGCCGTTCGTCTCCCGAGCACGGCGGCTCTCCTCGCGAGCCGAGCCGCTCGTCTCGCGAGCACAGTGGCCCTCCTCGCCAGACAGGTTGCTCTCCTCGCGAGACAGATGGCTCGTCTCGCGAGCCCAATGGCTCCTCTCCCGGAAGCTGCCCCATCCAGCGGGTATGGATCTACTGTTTGCTCAGGCGTTCGAGCTCGGCGCGCAGCCGGGCGATCTCGCTTTCGGCCGCCTTCCTCGCTTCGGTCTCGCGGGCGGCTCTCTCCTCGGCGGCCTCCCGTGCCCTGACTTCCGCCTTCCTCGCTTCAGCCTCGCGGGCCGCTCTCTCCTCGGCGGCGACGAGCGCGGCAGCCACCTCTTCGGGAGACAGCATCCGCTCGCCGGTGGCAGCGTCCCAGAGCAGCACCTGGAGACGATCCGCCGAGAGCCCGAACCAGACGCCGATCGTCTCGGAGAGGAGGCGACCCTCGCCGTCCGGCTCGATCCGCCGATAGCGGCCCCGGGAGTCCAGACGATAGCCCAGCAGCTCGAACGGGCTGTCCTTTTTCCGGCTCGGCCGATCGACGATGACGTATTCGGGGACACCGGCATCGCAGTAGTCTCGGACCTTGCGCTCGACGTCGACGCGGCGGATGCGTGCGCTTTTGGGGGAAACGACCTCGATGACCAGACAGGGGGCGACCCCCTCGCCGACCACGTCAAAGACATCGCGGTCGCCGCGGCGGACGCCCCGGACCACCGCGACGTCGGGAGCCGGCCGCGACAGGCCGGCGCCGAGAAGGAACTTCAGGTCCTCGGTGACCAGGACCTCCGGATCGGCCACGAAGTGGAGGCGCAATGTCGAGGCCAGCAACCCTCGTATGGCGTTGTGCCGTTCTCCCTGCACCCAGGTGTCCCCCTCCTGCGGATCGAGATAGTCCTCAGGGGTCAGAGGCGTTTCCCGCAGCTCCAGGCGGCCATCGGGCCGCTCGACCCAGCGCAGCAGAGTGCTGTCGGCCAAGTCGGCTGCCGGTTGCGAGTCGCCCCGGGCGGGTACGGTCGTCACGGGCTCGGCCATGATCCGAGTATAGCGAGTCTCCCGGTTCTGGTCAAAAGATATCGTGGCTCGGCGTCACGAGGGATTGCTTCAACGAGCATGCCGGGCACAAAAAGGCGGGCCAGGGGCCAGGCCGGCCACCCGGCCCCTGTCGATCTTGGCGGGCCGGGGCCGCTCCTCCGCCCGAGAGGAGTGCCCCGGCCGCTGCTTCCGGAACTGTGGAGGCGGCCTCTTCCTGGCGAAGGGATCGCCGGCCGTGCTCTACGAGCTCGAAGGGTTGTAGCGCTACCCTTCCTCCGCCAGCACGATGACCTGGTCCGCGGCCGCGAAGGTGACCTTGTCGGACTTGGCGGGATTCACCGTCACTCCGTAGGCCTTGGCGGCGTTCTTGGACAGGGATTCGATGCGGTAGCCGATCGCCACCTCGCCGCGGCGGCGCGCCGCTTCGACCACGGTGTAGAAGTTGACCGGCGTGTTCAGCTCGACGTAGTTGCGGGCGGGCTTCAGGTAGATCTCCGCCCCTTCCGGATCGAACAGGTCGGCGAAGACGGCGGAGAGCTCCTTGTTCTCCGAGATCTGCGCCAGCATCAGGCTGACCAGCTTGTTGCTGACGATGAAGTCGTCCGCCTGGGTGACCTCGGCGAGCTCGCGGTTGCGCACGTCGAGCATCTCGGTGACGATGCGGAAGTCGTGCCCTCCCTTCTCCGCCATGTCGCGCAGATGGAGGAGGGTGATCAGCGTGCGGGCGTCCGCCTCCTGGACCTCCAGGGTGTCCGAATAGCAGAGGATGATCACCTGGTCGAACTCGTGGACGCCGAGCCCGTCGAGGATCCGCCGGTCGATGGTGTCGGCCATCCGCGCGCTGAGCTTCTGGTTCCGGAGATCGCCGCACTCCTGGGAGAGACGCTCGTCCAGCCGCTCGACGGAGGCCACCAGCACCAGCTCCGAGCCGGGGGCCACGTACTTGTCCAGCTCGTTGATGATGGTCGCGCCCCGCTCGTTCCAGCCGAGGAGGAGCGTCCGCTCGGGCCGCCGCTCCGCCACCGGCGCGCTGTGGATCGCCGCCGCATCGATCTCCAGCCTGCCTTCGAGGTCGGTCCAGTCGCCGGTGCGGCCGGAGAGGCGCACCGTGTCGTCGTCTGCGGAGATGGCGATCACCTTGTCGCCGGCCGCGATCCGCGTGTCCATGGGGGGCAGGAGCTGGACCCGGCCATCGCGGAGGCGGAGACCCATGAGGGCGGTGGATTCGTAGGCGAGGAGGGCTTCGGCGAAGGTCCGCCCCACCAGCCCCGGCTCCTCCTGGAAGTAGATCTCGTCGCCGCCGAAATCGAGCAGCTCGGTATAGACCACCGACAGGCCCGACTGCCGGGAGGTCTGGACGATGATCCGCGAGATCAGGTCGCTGGTGGCGATGAGCTGCGCCTCGTCCTTGCCGACCATGCGCGCCACTTCCAGGTTGCGCAGCTCGCCGAGCTCGGCCACGATGTGGTAGGGCTCGGCACGCCGGTGCGGATTGTTGGTGATGGCGAGGATCGACTTGATCACCTCCGAGTCCGGCTCGTCGCTCTCCGGCGCCAGGACGATGATCGAGCGCGCCGCGTGCGGATTGACGATCTCCAGGTCGTTCAGGTCGAGGGAGCTGCCGGTGCGGCAGATGATACGGGTCTTGCCGGTGTCGCCCACCTTTTCCTCGATCTCGTCCTCCATCTCGACCTTGTCGCGGTCGGCGAGGACCACCACCCGCGGCTTGTGGCGGTTCTCGTTGGCGAGCACCAGCTCGGAGAGGATGGTGAAGATCTTGGGCGACCAGCCGAGGATCAGCGTGTGGTCGCGCTCGATGACGAAGGAGCGCCCCTTGCGCAGCTCGTCGAGCTTGCCTTCGATGCCGTTGTTGATCACGCCGATGAGAGAGCTGACGATGAAGATGCCGCCCAAGGTGACGAACAGCATGATGAGGCGGAACCCCGTCCCCTCGTCGCCGCCCATGGTGCCCGAGTCGAGGGTGCGCATGAGGCTCAACCACATGGCCTCGACAAACCCGGGCGGCTGGCCCGCGTCCCCGGGCCTGATGCCGAAGAGGATGACCACCAGGCCCGCCACCATGATCAAGGTCAGAGACGCCAGGGCGAGATAGCCGATGAGCGCGATGGCGCCTTTGGACATGCTGTTGTCGAACGCATACCTCAGCCGATGAGTGAAGCGAATCTCGGGCATGGGAGCTCCTCGTTGTCGGGAAAGCGCGGGGAGCATAGCACGGACTAACCGGCGACGGGCGCGAAGCTCGCCGTGTCGTCGAGCGTGTCCTCGCCGGCGCAGACCCGGTTCCGCCCCTCGGCCTTGGCGCGGTAGAGCGCGAGGTCGGCGGCCTCGACGAGGTCGGTGACCGGCTGTCCGGGCCTGGGGACCAGGGAAGTGACGCCGAAGCTGGCGGTGATCCGGCCTGCCGCCACCGCCGGATGCGGGACCGCCAGGCTTTCGATCCCCTGGCGGAGGTCTTCGGCGACCGCCACGGCTCCGTCGAGATCCGCGCCGGGGAGAAGCACGGCCATCTCCTCTCCGCCGTAGCGCGCCACCAGATCGCCGGCCCGCCATCCGGCGCCGGCCAGATAACGCCCCACCCTGCGGAGGCAGAGGTCACCCTCCCCATGGCCGCGCGTGTCGTTGAGCTGCTTGAAGTGATCCAGGTCGAGGAGGATGAAGCCGACCGGCAGGCCGTCCCGGCGCGCCCGGCGCCATTCCTCGTCGAGCATCTGCTGGAGGTGGCGGCGGTTGGCGAGGCCGGTGAGCTCGTCCTGGAGCGACAGCTCGTGGAGCTGGGCGTTGGCCGTTTCGAGATCGGTGTGCGCACGCTGGAGCTCTTCCAGCGTATGCCGCAGCCTCTCCGTCTGTTCCGCCACCCGCGCCTCCAGATGGGCGGCCCGCTGGCGCAGGGCGCGGCTGCGCAGCTGCGCATATCCGGCCGCGCCGGCCACCACCAGGCCGAGCCACAGCGCCATTGCCATCGCCGTCAGATACCAGGGTGGCCGCACCCGGAACGTCCAGACGGTCTCCGGGCTCACCTCCCCGCTCGGCCCCACGGTCCGCACATGGAACCGGTACTCGCCCGGCGGCAGCCGCGTGAGCTCGACGAACGGCTCGGGGCTGGCGGCGCCCCAGCCGGCGTCCTCCGGCTCGAGCCGGGTCTGGAAGCGCAGGCCGGCGCGATCCGAGAGCGGGGCGATCTCGATCCGCAGGTGCCGCACGTCCGACGGCAGATCCGCCTCCGACGAAGCGCCGGCGAGTTGCGTGCCGCGGCCGGCGGTCACGCGCGCCAGGACCGGAGCCGGCAGAGGCGTCGCCGGAGCCCGCAGGCTGCCGGCGGAGCGCAGGAGCCCCTGATCCGTGCCCAGCCAGACGACGCCGTCCGGCTCGGCGACGATCGCCGTCACGGAGTGCGCCGGGATCTCCACCAGCGAACGGATCGCCGGGCTTCCGGAGGCCCGGCGCACCGCCACGGCCGGCGGCCGGCTGTTCATCCAGAGGTTCCCTTCGGCATCCTCGGCCAGGAGGTCGATCTCACTCGGCGCGAGCCGGGGGAGCTCCGGGTCCTCCACCAGCCGGCCCGCGGTCTCATCGAGGCGCAGGATGCGGTTGCCGCGCGCCACCACGAGCCGGCCGTCGATGCGGAAGGGAAAAGCATTCTCGCCGCCCGCGATCCGGCGCACCCGCGGCGGCGCCGCGGGCCAGCCGGCGGGGATCTCCACCTCCGTCAGGCCGTCGAGCCCGGAGCCGCACCAGAGCGCGCCGTCCGCGCCTTCGACCAGATTCCGGACCTCTCGCGGCGCGCCGGCGACTCTCCCCTCGAAGCGCCACTCCCCGCCCTCCTTGCGGACGGCGGCCAGACCGTCGTCCAGACCCATCCACACGCGCCCGGGATCGGCCGCCGAGCGCAGCAGAGAGAAGACGGTCCATTGCTCCGTCCCGCGCACGCTCCGGACCGTGTCTCCCCGCAGCACGAAGAGACCGAAAGCCGTCCCCACGAGGAGGTCGTCGCCGCTCGGCGGGAGGCTCCAGGCGGTCGACAGGCCCGGCACGGCGCGCATGCGGACCGGCCGGCCGTCTCCCGGGTCTCCGGAGACACTGGTGAAGACGCCGGCCGCGGTGGCGACCCACAGCGCTCCGCGGTGGCGGGCCACGTGATAGGCGGTCCCCTTGAGGCCGCTACGCTTGTCGACCACCGACAGGGGAGACGCCACGTCGAGGCGCGCCAGCCCGTTGTTGAGGGCCACCCAGAGCGCCCCCTCGCGATCCTCCGCGACCTCGGAGACGAAGTCGTCGGGGAGCCCCACCTCCGAGTCGATCACCTGGTCGATGCTCCCGTCGGGACGGAGGAGGAGGACGCCGCCGAGGATCGAGCCCAGGGCCCAGCGTCCATCGGTCAGGCGGATGCCGGCCATGAGGTGCTTCTCGACCGTCCAGCGCGACGCTCCGGGCGCGAACGGCACCGCCTCTCCCTGGCGGAGCAGGAAGAGCCCCTCGCTCCGCACCGAGACCAGGAGGCCGCTGCCGGCAGGCAGGATGACGTCCACCCGGCGGCCGCGGAACCGGTCGCCTCCAGGGACCGGCACGAGCCGGTGGCCGGCCAGCCGGAAGATCCCTTCCCGCATCCAGAGATAGAGGTCCTTCCCCACGCAGAAGCTCTTGGCGTACGGCAGGTCGCCGGGAAACGTGGCGAGCCGGGTGAGCGATCTGCCGTCCCAGACCTCGAGCCACCGCGTCGTCAGGTAGGCGAACCCGCCCGCGACGGCGCAGGTCTGCATGACCTGGCCGAACTGTCTCTCCCGCGGCGGCAGGAGCCCCACCAGAGAGATGAAGCGGGACGTTCCGTCCGCCTCCCG
>DASPXX010000178.1:0-22088 GCA_035637095.1 Thermoanaerobaculia bacterium | reverse complement strand
GAGGCACTTCTCCTGTCCAATGGCCCGATGCACAGGAGAAACGAGGCTTTGCTCCTGTCCAATGGCTCGGTGCTCAGGAGAAACGAGGCACTTCTCCTGTCCAATGACACGATGCGCGGGAGTAACGAGGCGTTTCTCCTGTGCAATGACACGGTGCGCAGGAGAGGCAAGATACTGCCGGCGGACCTCGGTGAAGGCCTGCACGTCGTGGAGGCCGGGGTCATAGGGGTCAGGAGCATTGCCTCGATCGGAGACGCCCCACGGGGCGTCTCTACAGTGGGGGGAGGGGCCTGTCGTGGTAGGGATAAGGTAACGCCCATACCCTTGAATCCCACCCAAGGTTCTTCGTCTGGTGTCTATAGAAGGGGAGGGGGCACTCTCTGCCCGACGACACATGAGCTGGCCACCACCGCCATCACAATCGCCGCCACTGCCTCCAGAGGAGCCAGACGCCGGCAAAGTTCTCAAGACCAAGCTCCGATTCTGGTCCGAGGTCGCCGCGATTTTCTGCGCGTTTACAGCTCCTCTAGGCCTTTGGATCGCCTACCAGAACTTGCAACAGGACGTAAAGTCTTCTTCCGCCTCGAATGGGACGGCGTCTGCGTCTCCTCCCGTGATCGCGGGACCAGGATCGCAAACCCCTCCGTCAACGCCTCCAGTGCAGCCTCCGGCGAACCCTCCTTCAGATCCCCCGGGAGGCACAACGACGAGCCCAGCCACTCCTCCGCAGGATCCTGCCGCGTCGCCCCCGGCGGGTGATCCTGGGATGAAAGGCGGGAGCGGCAAAGACGGCGAGCAGCACTCCGGACCTCCCAAGCTGCCTTCCGGGGACAAGCCGTTTTCCATCGAGACCGGGCAGGGAAGCCCGTCGCTGCCGATCAAGATCACCGGATCTCCCCCGGTCGATCCACCTGGAGGGGGATCTCTCCCCGATCAAGTCTCGGTGGGTGAGGTCATCAACGTGACGGCCACATGCCATGGTGCCGAGCCCGTGAGCGAGCTCCACCTCCCCCCGCTCCCCAGGAAGGACATGAAATCCGGCCTGAGCGGCAAGGAAATCCTCTGTCATGTCAATGTGACCAAGGAGGGGAAGGCGACAGCCGACTGCGAGCCGAGCCCGGAGATCCCTTCACTCCTGATCGCCCAAGCCAAGAGGATCGTGGAAGCGACTCCCTGGAAGCCGGCCCGAGACGAGAACCGAGAGCTGTGTGAAGCCCAGGTGACCGTCAAGTTCCCCTGGAGCTGAGGGGACCGCTCGAAACCTCCTGGCTCGCCCCGGGTCATGTCGTCCTGCGGATGAGCGGGGCCTTGCGCAGCTTCGCCCGGATTGGGTGCCCTTCCAGGAGGCCGTCCAGGACGAGGAGGTCCTTCTCCGGCTGGTGGAAGGAGAAGGTTCCCTGCGCCGGCCCGAGCGTCATCCTCTTGGTTCTCATGTCGAGGTGGAGCTCGTAGCCCTTCCGCGATCCGGCCATCTGCTCGACCTGGAGCGAGCCGGGCGCCTGAAGCAGGACCAGCCGCCACCGGTCCGGTTCGGTGAAGAGCGGGACGTCCTTGCCGTCCCGGGAGAAAACCTCGACCGACCAGAGCCCGTAGAGCGGCGAACGCGGCGGATAAAGCTTCTTGTGCCTTTCGACGGACAGCTCGAGGTCGGCCTTGATCGCGTAGAGACCGAACAGGAAGAGGAGGATGTGCGGGATCCGGTCGAACCACTTGCGCTGGAAGAGAGGCTGCACCCGGGAGGGCTGCGCCCTGCGGTTGAAGAGGAATACATCGGCGAGCCGCGGCAGGTCCGGCGCAGCCAGGAGGGCGGCCATGACCAGCAGGTGGAGGGACGGCAGCTTGACCGGAACGTCGTAGCACATGTTCAGAAGGAAGACGAGGAGCAGGTTGGCCGTGCTGATCACGGCTCCCAGGAGCGTCGTCCGGGGTAGGAGCAGCAGCGCGCCGCCCAGCATCTCGGCCAGGCCGGTCGCTCTCTCGAAAGGCGGCGACGCGCCGACGGTCCACCAGAGCAGATGATTCGGGAAGAGGTCGCCGATCCGCCGCGCAAGCGCACCCAGCGGCGGCGGTGCGATCATCTGCGAAGGGATCACCTTGATGGCTCCATACCGGATCATGGCGCCGGCCAGCATGTAGCGCAGCGCGAGCCGGAGCCACGGGTAGAGGCGCGCATAGTGGAGCCTTCTGCGATCGAGCACCGACCAGACCGCGGTGGCCGCGCAGGCCAAGGCCACCGCGCAGAGAAACTGGACCCAGCCATAGGGAGAGCTGCTGATGCCGCGCTCGTCGAACGCCAGCTCGTAGGGGAGATGGACCACCGCTTCGTCGGCCCAGACGACGACCGCATCCCAGAAGTCGATGTACCGTTCGAGCAGGAAACCGTTGCTGGAGGCCAGCGCAGGAAGAAGGAAGTAGAGAGTGAGATACGAGAAGAGGAACCGGAAGGCGATCCTCGTCGCCAGGCTCCAGCGCGGGGGCTCGCGCCGCTCACTCATAGCGCGAGAAGTCGGTGATCCAATGAAACCACGGGGAGCTCAACAGCACGCGGCGGAGCTTCGCGTGCGTGCGCCGGCCGTCCAGCTGTCCGTCCAGGACGAGCACCCCTTCCTCCGGCTGCGCGAAGGTGAAATGCGACCGCCGGTCGAGCGTCAGGCTCTTCCTTTCCATGTCCTGATCGAGCGCATACCGTCTCCGCGATCCGATCCGGAGCTCCACGTCGAGCGCTCCCGGGTCCTGAAACACGGCCCGGCGCCACTGTTGCGGATCGGCTGACTTCTCTCCGTCCACGGTGAGCTCCTCCACCGCCCAGGCTCCATAGAACGGCGGCTTCGGCGGATGCCGCTGGACGAGCCGCGGGATCGCCCCGGCGGCTCCCCACGCGATGACGCCCAGACCGAGGAGCAGCAGGAGCCGGTCGGGCCACCTGCCCAGGGAGGGCGGCTCCTCGGCAGGCTCCACCGCACGGTCGAGAAGGAACAGATCCACCAACCGGCGCAGGCCGGGAGCGACGAGGAGGAGGGACAGGAAGAACAGGCAGGAGACGGAGAGCTTGGAGGGCAGGTCGTATCCCAGGGCCAGCGTGACCGCCATCGCCAGGTTCGCGGCGCAGATCAGGGAGCCCAGGAGAGTCGTCCGGGGAACGAGCAGCAGCACGCCGCCGAGCAGGGCTGCCAGACCGGTGAACGACTGGAAGACCGGCGAGGCACCGACGAGCGTGCGGAGCAGCTCCCCCTGCGTCAGCTCGCCGAGCCGTTGCCCCAGGTCGAGCGGCCGGAGGGGTGGCATCTGCACGGGGATCAGCCGGACGATCCCGGAGCCGATCATGGGCAACGCGACTGCGGCGCGAAGCAGGAGCCGGAACCCCGCAAAAAGCCGTCCGTCCCGCAGGAGGCTTACCAAGTGCCAAGCACCGCTATTTCTTGAGCACGTTGATGATATGGCGAGCCAAGTGATCCTTGATCTCTCGATGTCGTGGCACCGGCTGGGAGATGCCAGTGGCTGGGTTTTGATACCAATCGTGCTTCCCCCCGTGACGGATCAAGACACAACCCATTCCTTTGATCGTCTTGATCAGATCCGTCCTCTTCACGAGACCATCAACTCCCCGACCCTGCGCACCCCCGGGATCTCGCCGCTGGTGAGATCCTTATATAAGTCCTTGAGGTGCTCTTGGAGATCCTCCAAGGTCTCGCCCTGGGTCCAGTAATCCGGATACTCCTGAAGATATCCGAGCCAGCCGCCATCCTCTTCCCAGTAAACGATGTTGACCGTCTGCACCATGGGGACCTCCTGAAGCTCTCAAGGCTCCATTGTATCCCCCAGTTCCTCCCAGGGGGAGCCGCTGTCTCAGGAGGGCCACCCTGCGCCTCACACTCTTTCCGCCACCCCTTTCCAGCTCTGCAGGATCTGCATGTAGTTGGCGCGCTCGTGGGCGCCGGGGTCGGGGCAGCGCAGCAGGCTCAGGCTCCCTTTGGCCTGGGCGAGCGACTCGTATTCGTGCTCTTCCAGCCAGAGCGCCGTCTCCTGGCGCAGCTTGCGCAGCCGCTCGGGTCCGCCCTTCAGGAGCGCAGAGACCACCTGGACGACGTCCGCTCCGGCCATCACCGCCTTGAGCGCGTCTTCCGCGGTGTGGACGCCGCCGGTCACCGCGAGCGAGGCGTTGAGGCGGCCCGAGAGGATCGCCAGCCAGCGCAGGCGCAGCAGGAGCTCCGAGGAGTCCGACAGGCGCAGGGCCGGCTTGACCTCCAGAGCTTCCAGATCGAAGTCCGGCTGATAGAAGCGGTTGAAGAGGACGAGGCCGTCCGCTCCGAGGTCGTCGAGACGCCGGGCGAAGTGGGCCAGCCCCGTGTAGAACGGGGAGAGCTTCACCGCCACCGGAAGGTGGACGGCGCTCTTCACCGACCACAGCATGTGGAGCACCCGTTTCTCCAGGAGCTCGCTGCTCTCGTCGAAGTCGGTGGCGAGAGCGTAGACGTTGAGCTCCAGGGCGTCCGCCCCGGCCTGCTCCATGAGCCGCGCGTAGGTCAGCCAGCCGCCGTCGGTCGTGCCGTTGAGCGAGGCGATCACCGGAATGCTGACGGCGGCTTTGATCTTGCGGATCTGCTCCAGGTACTCATTAGGCCCCAGGGCGAAGTCCGGCGGCTCGGGGAGGTAGGAGAGCGCTTCGGCATATCCTCCTCCCATCGACTCCAGCCGGCCGTGCGTGGCGAGCTGCTCGCGGGTGATCTGCTCCTCGAACAGCGAATGCATGACGATGGCGGCGGCGCCGGCGTCCTCCAGCCTGCGCACCATGTCGAGGTCGTCCACCAGGGGCGAGGCCCCGGGCAGGAACGGATGCGGGAGGGCAAATCCGAGATAGGTGGTGGACAGGTCCATGGCGGTCTCCTCTTTCTTCTCCTCGAAGCTCCGTTCCATTCAGCCCGGCAGCGCTTCCTTCTCTACGGCCACAGCGGGAGGCGGCACCGGGACCGGCATCGCCAGGGTGGGCGCTCCCTCCTTCTCGCGGCCGTTGGGCTTGGCTTCCGCCTCTCCCTCGCCGACGACCCGCGGCACCTTGATCCCGGCGAGCTGCTGGTAGACCGCGAAGCGCTGGGCGGCCACCTTGCCGGCCGCGGCGAGCAGGTGGCGGAAGCGCTCCGGGTCCTGCTTCTCCACCATGCGGAAGCGCTGCTCGTTCTTCATGTAGTCGCCGACCGCCACCTTGGGCGGCGCCGAATCGAGGTGGAGCGGTGCCTCGCCCGCCTCGAACCGCCGGGGGTCGAAACGGTAGAGCGGCCAGATGCCCGACTCGACCGCCAGGCGCTGCTGGTCCGCGCCGTGCACGAGGTCATAGCCGTGGGCGATGCAGTGGCTGTAGGCGATGACCAGCGAGGGACCCGGGTAGGCCTCGGCTTCGAGGAGCGCCTGGACCGTCTGGTTGATCTTGGCGCCGAAGGCGATGCGGGCCACGTAGACGTGGCCGTAGCTCATCGCGTAGAGGCCCAGGTCCTTCTTCGGGATCTCCTTGCCGGCCACCGCGAACTTGGCGGCGGCCCCGAGCGGCGTCGCCTTGGACTGCTGGCCGCCCGTATTCGAGTAGACCTCGGTGTCGAGCACCAGGATGTTGACGTTGCGGTTCAGCGAGATCACGTGGTCGAGCCCGCCGAAGCCGATGTCATAGGCCCAGCCGTCCCCGCCCATCAGCCAGACGCTCTTCGGCACCAGGTAGTCGGCCAGGTCCTCCAGCCGCCGGGCGTCGCTGCCGGGGACCGTCCGCAGGTGGTCGCGCAGAGCAACGACCCGCTCGCGCTGGGCGCGCAGGCCGGCCTCCCCCGCCTCGGGGTGGAGCAGACCGCTCACCAGGACCTCGCCGATCCCGCCGCCGAAACGCTGCAGGAGCTCCTCGGCCTGCTCGCGGTGCTTGTCCGCGGCGATCCGCAGCCCCAGGCCGAACTCGGCGTTGTCCTCGAACAGGGAGTTCGACCAGGCCGGGCCGCGGCCGTCGCGGTTCGTGGTGTACGGGGTGGTGGGGAGGTTGCCGCCGTAGATCGAGGAGCAGCCGGTGGCGTTGCCGACCAGCAGGCGGTCGCCGAAGAGCTGGGTGAGGAGCTTGACGTACGGCGTCTCGCCGCAACCCGAGCAGGCGCCGGAGAACTCGAAGAGGGGCTCGAAGAACTGCGAGCCTTTGGCGTCGATCCGCTGGATGCGCGCGCGGTCGACCTCGGGCAAGCCGAGGAAGAAGCGGAAGTTGGCCCGCTCCTTCTCGCGCAGCGGCCGCTGCGGCTCCATGTTGATCGCCTTGTGGCGCGGGTTGGCCTTGTCCTTCGCCGGGCAGACCTCCACACAGAGGTTGCAGCCGGTGCAGTCCTCGGGAGCCACTTGGAGGGTGTACTTGAGGCCGCGCAGGTCGGCGGCCTTGTAATCGGTCGACAGGAAGCTCTCGGGAGCGCCGGCCAGCTCCGCCGGCTCATAGACCTTGGCGCGGATGGCGGCGTGCGGGCAGGCCAGCGTGCACTGGTTGCACTGGATGCAGACCGAGGTGTCCCACACCGGGATGTCGGCCGCCAGGTTGCGCTTCTCCCAGCGCGCCGTGCCGGTGGGCCAGGTGCCGTCCACCGGGAAGGCGCTGACCGGCAGGAGGTCCCCCTTGCCGGCGAGCATCAGGGCCGTGACCCGGCGCACGAAATCCGGGGCCTCGTCCGCGATGAGCGGCGGCCGGCGCCGCTCGGCCGTGACGGTCGCCGGCACCGGCACCTCGTGGAGGTGGGCCAGCGCGGCGTCGACCACCTGGAAGTTGCGCTGCACCACCTCGGCACCGCGCTTGCCGTAGGACTTCTCGATCGACTCCTTGATCTTGGTGATCGCCTCGTCGCGCGGCAGCACGCCGGAGATGGCGAAGAAGCAGGTCTGCATGATGGTGTTGATGCGCCCGCCGAGGCCGGCGTCGCGGGCCACCTTGTAGGCGTCGATCACGAAGAAGCGGAGCCGCTTCGCGACCATCTCCTCCTGGACCTCGCGCGGGAGGTGGTCCCAGACCGTCTCGGGGCCGTACGGCGAATTGAGCAGGAAGGTCGAGCCGGGCATGGCCGCCTCGAGGACGTCCAGCTTCTCCAGGAAGTCGATCTGGTGGCAGGCCACGAAGCCGGCGCGCCGGATCAGATAGGTCGAGCGGATCGGCCGCGGGCCGAAGCGCAGATGGGAGACCGTGATCGCGCCGGCCTTCTTGGAGTCATAGACGAAGTAGCCTTGAGCGAAGAGACCGGTCTCCTCGCCGATGATCTTGATCGAGCTCTTGTTGGCGCTGACCGTGCCGTCGGAGCCCAGGCCGTAGAAGACGGCGCGCACCGTATTGTCCGGCTCGATGTCGAGCTCCGCATCCCAGGGCAGCGACTTGTGGGTCACGTCGTCCACGATGCCGATGGTGAAATGGTTGACCGGCCGCTCCTCGCGCAGGTTGTCGAAGACCGCCTTGACCATCGCCGGGTTGAATTCCTTGGACGACAGGCCGTAGCGGCCGGCGACGACCCGCGGATCCGGGTGATCGGGTTCCTGATGTTCGAATACTGCGAGCAGGCCCTCCTCGCGGGCTTCGCGCAGGGCGGCGACCACGTCGAGATAGAGGGGATCGCCGATCGCGCCCGGCTCCTTGGTGCGGTCGAGCACGGCGAGGCTGCGCACGGTCGGCGGCAGGGCCGCCATGAAGTCCGGAATCGAGAACGGGCGGTACAGCCGCACGCGGAGCAGGCCGACCTTCTCGCCCTTCCCGATCAGCCAGTCCACCGTCTCTTCGACGGTCTCGGCGCCGGAGCCCATGAGGACGATCACGCGCTCGGCTTCCGGGTGGCCGGTGTAGTCGAAGAGGTGGTAACGGCGGCCGGCGAGCTGGGCGAAGCGGTCCATGGTCTCGGCCACGATCCCCGGGCATTGCAGATAGAACGGGTTCGCGGCCTCGCGCGCCTGAAAGAAGGCGTCGGGGTTCTGGGCGGTGCCGCGGATGACCGGCCGGTCGGGGGTCAAGGCCCGCTCGCGATGCGCGCGGATCAGCGTCTCGTCGAGGAAGGCGCGCAGGTCCACATCCTCCAGCTCCTCGATCTTGGCCAGCTCGTGCGAGGTGCGGAAGCCGTCGAAGAAGTGGAGGAAGGGGATGTGCGAGCGCAGCGACGCCGCCTGGGCGATGAGGGCGAAGTCGTGGACCTCCTGCACCGAGCCGGAGGCGAGCAGGGCGAAGCCGGTCTGCCGGCAGGCCATGACATCCGAGTGATCGCCGAAGATCGACAGGGCATGGGTGGCCAGGGTGCGGGCGGCCACGTGCATGACGAACGGGGTCAGCTCGCCGGCGATCTTGTACATGTTGGGGATCATCAAGAGGAGACCCTGCGAGGAGGTGAAGGTGGTCGCGAGCGCCCCGCCCTGGAGGGCGCCGTGGATGGCGCCGGCGGCACCGCCCTCCGACTGCATCTCGATGACCTGGGGGACGGTGCCCCAGGCATTGGGTCGCTTCTCGACCGCCCAGGCATCCGACAGCTCCCCCATGGCCGACGAAGGGGTGATCGGATAGATGGCGATCACCTCGTTGGTCCGATAGGCGACCGAGGCCGCAGCCTCGTTGCCGTCCACTGTGATCTTGCGCCGGCTGCCCATGATGTCCTCCCCCTGAGAATGACTGCGGGTCCTGGAAACGAGTCCCCGTCCTCGAGGCATGGTACGGAACAGGATGTTTCAGCACACCACCCGACGGGGTGCCACCCCGCGGGGTGGAGGGGTGGGGCGCCCCCGCCCGCCCGTGCAAGAACAGTTTTTCTCCAGCTCCCCCCTCTCCCGGTGGAAGGGGGGGCGATGGGAGAGGGGGGCCGGGGGGGTGAGGTCGGGCGGGGGAGCCCCAGCCACTCGTGAGATTCCTCCACCCCCGCGGGGTGAAGAGACTGATAGAAGCTTTCGCTAGAATCAATCTGATGAAAACCGACGAACTGGACCCCTCCTTCCTCCGCTCCGCGCGCCGGATCGGTTTCGTGTTCTCCGGTGGCAGCTCCCGGTGCGCCTTCCAGGTCGGCGTGATCGAGACGCTCGCGGAGCTCGGCATCCGGCCGGCTCTCTGCGTCGGCCTCTCGGTCGGCGCCTGGAACGCCGCCGCCGTGGCGGCCGGCACCGGGCATCGCCTCCGGCACTACTGGCGTGCTTTCGTTCGGATGCCCCCTTGGGACCTGAGCAACCTCCTGCGCGAGCAGACTCCCTTCCGCTTCGCGGAGATCCACCGGCGCACCTTCTCGCGCTATGTGGGCGCTCAGCGGCTGCACGCGCCCGACGCCCTCCCCCTGTTCATCGGGCTCACCCGCCTGCGCGACGGGGCCAGCGTGTGCTTCGACGCCCGGACGGTCGAGGACCCGTTCCTTCTCCTTCTCGCCTCGAACTTTCTGCCCCCCTACTACACCCGCACGCCGCTGATCCAGGGCGAGCGGTACGGCGACGGCGGGCTGACCAACAACATCCCCTACGAGAAGGCCTTCGCAGAGGGGTGCGACGCCGTCGTGCTGGTGGCCAACAAGGGAGAGAGCGAGGGGGGCCTCTTCCGCAACCCGGCCGAGCCCCTGCACGAGATCCCCTCCCCCTGGCGCGAAAGAACGCTGGTGATCCGGCCCCGGCACCGGCTCCCCGTGGCCTTCGCCGAGCGCCGGTGGTCCATCCTGTCCGGCATCGTGGAGATCGGCCGGCTGCGCGCTCGCGAGGTGCTCCTCGGCGAGTCCCACCCGGACGTCACCGAGGTCCGCGGCGAGCCGCCCTTCTTCGGTACGCTCCTCGTCCACGTCGCCCGCGCCCGCGCCTTCCTCGCCCGGCGCGCCGCGGCGCGACGCCCCATCTCTCCCTCCGATCCCCCGGTGTAGCCGCTCCGCGAGCTACCCGGCCGGGTGGCGGCGCCCCGGGCCAGCGGGTGGCGACGCCGGTCGCCTCTCCGGCTACTGTGTCCTCTGTTTCGAAAGGGGGACGCGGCATGCTCCAGGAGCTTCGCACAAACCCAGCCCTCCTCAAGCTGGACCTCTATTGCAAGGGCATCCGTCTCGACGAAAACTGTCTCGTCGAAGAGGACGGCGGACGCAAGATCCTGCGCACCCGCGCCGGCCTCGGCAGCGGGCTGGAGCTCATCCTCCCGGGGAACCTGTGGACGAACGTGCCGGTGAGCGAGAGCTTCGCCTCCCAGTCTCCCTACAGCCTGCACCGGGAGAACGGCCGCTACATGCTGCGCTGGCAGCGTCTCGACGTCACTCCGGTGGAGCTCGCCCCGCGGCCGGACTGGTACGATCGCGAGACCACCACCGGCAAGCCGATGACCCGGATCGGCACCCTCCAGGGGACCTATCTGGGCATCTACCAGGCCAAGGTCTGCGAGTACTGGACAGAAAAACCGCAAAGGGTCAACTGCAAATTCTGCTCCGTGGGTTTGAATCTCGGGGTGGACGACGCGAACGACAAGTCGCTCGACGAGGTGATGGAGGTCGTCCGGGCGGCCCGCGACGAGTCGGGCATCACCTACGTGGATTTCAACACCGGGCACTACGACGGGGACACCTATCTCGACATCCTCGAGCCGTTCATCGTCCGCATCAAGCGGGAGCTCGGGCTGCTCGTCGGGGTGCAGACGCCGCCGCACCGCGACCTGCGCCGCTACAACCACCTGCGCGAGATCGGGGTGAACCGCGTCTCCTTCTGTTTCGAGATCTTCGACCGCCGCTTGTTCCAGGAGATCTGTCCGGGCAAGCACGCCGAGTACGGGCTCGACCACTACCTCGAGGCGATCCGCTACTGCGCCGCCCTGGCGCACAAGGGCCCCCGCCAGGAGCCCTGGGTCACCAACGGCGAGATCATCGCCGGCCTGGAGCCTGCGGAATCGTCGATCCGGGCAATCGACTGGATCACCTCGGTGGGCGCCGTGCCCACGGTGTGCGTCTTCCGGCCCCTGAGCGGCACGGACCTGCAGCACCGTGAGCCTCCGAAGACGGAGGACATGGTCCCCGTGTTCCGGCGCCTCTACGAAGCGGTCATGGAGCGCGGCCTGCCCGCCGGTGTGGCTCCGAACATCCATGTGAGCCTCGTGATGCTCCCGGAAGAGTGCCGGTATCTGAGCCCCAACCGCTACCGCTGGCAGTCCCTCAAGCTCAAGGCCATGGCGACCGTTTTCGCCCGCCAGTTCGAGCGCCGGCTGGCCCGGCACGTGGCCTGATCGGCTCTCATTCTCGCTCTCCGGAGCCAGGCAAGCCTCTTGCAAAGGGCGTGTCCGCAAGAGCGGACAGGACCCCCCGCTCTCCACTGCCGCTCGCCGCGGCGCAGGAGAACGAAGATGAGCAAGAAGATCTCCCCCAAACTGACCGCCATTGCCTTCGCCGCCGCGCTGACGCTCGCCGGCACCGCCGAGGCCGGTCCCCTTTTCACGGCTGGCGACGGGACCGAGGCATCTCTCTGGAGTCAGGCTTGGGAGTGGTTGGGCGAGGTCTGGGGAGATCTGACGGGCCTCCAGAGCGCCACCGCCACAGAGGGCATCACTCCCCCTCCGACGACGACCTCCGACGCCGGCTGCGGCATCGATCCGAACGGACAGTGCGGAGGCTGATCTCCTTCCGGCATAACTTTATCGGCACGTTTATTGCAGAAAGAATTGGCGAAGGAGTGGGACGCGTTTGAGCTACTTCACTGCACGATCCAATGAGCTCTTCTGGGACTTCTCGCCGGAACCGGAAGTGGACCTCCGGCAGGAACTGGACGGACTGATTCCCTGGAACCGGGGAGGCGTTCAGAAGTGGGGCCTCTGCGATTCGCTTCTCGCGAGGAGCCAGGCCTGCCGGCACCACGATCCGGAGCAGATGGTTCTCCTGGCCGAGCGCGCCGCCGCGATCGCCGTGGATCTCGATCCTTTTGCGTACGGCCCCGAGCTGACTGCGGACCTGCGGGCCCGCTGCCTCGCCGAGCTCGGCAATGCCCACCGCGTGGCCGACGACCTGGAGGCGGCCGAGCGCGCCCTGCGCAGCGCCACCGAGGAGAGTGCCCGGGGGACGCAGGACCCTCTCCTCCTCGCGCGCATCATGGACCTGACGGCTTCCTTGCGTGGCGCGCAGCGCCGGTTCGGAGAGGCTCTCGAGCTGCTGGATGCGGTGTACCGGATCTACGAGAGCCATGGCGACCGCCACAACGCCGGCCGGACGCTGATCAGCAAGGGCCTCTATACGGGCTACAACAACGATCCGGAGACTGCGGTCCGCCTGTTGAGCACCGGATTGACCCTGATCCATCCGGCGTCCGATCCGAAGCTCGTCATCTCGGCGGTGCACAACCTGATCACCTTCCTGGCGGATAGCGCGCGTTTCCGCGAGGCCCAGCGCCTCCTCAAGGGCGCGCGTCCCTACTATCCCGAGGGCGACCGCCTGAACCTGATCAAGCTGCACTGGCTGGAAGGGAAGATCGCCGCCGGGCTGGGCCGTCTGCGTCGCGCCGAGCAGTCCCTCCTGCGGGCGCGCCGTGAGCTCGCGGCAGCCGGTCTCCACTTCCACGTCGCGCTGGTCTCCCTGGATCTCGCCGCGGTCTGGCTGAGCCAGGGCAAGACGGCCGAGACCCGCGCGCTGGTCGAGGAGCTCGTGGCCACGTTCCAGGCCCGCCGCATCGCTCGCGAGGCCCTGGCCGCTCTCCTTCTCCTCAAGAAGTCGTTCGACCTCGACCGCTCCGAGCCGCTGGAGCTTCTGCGGGCGGTTTCCCGCTATCTCAAGGGCGCACGGCAGGCTCTATCGACGCATTGACCACGCGGCGGCCTCATCCGCCGCCGCGGCTCCCCTTCCCGAGATCACCGAACGTGCGGCGGAGGACCTCCTCCACCGTCTTTTCGATCTGGTCCGCCGGTGGCGGCAGAGCGGCCGCGGCTCCGGGCGTCTCGTAGCCGAGGCGGCGGAACCGGTCGATCAGATCCTGGGCCATCTCGGCACCGCGCTCCCGCCGCGGAGGATGCGAGGCTCCACCGTGCCCGGTACCGAGCTCTGCAAGGATCGCGACGAGCTGAAGCGGTTCGCACTCCTCACTGCCGGCGAAAATCCGGCCGAGCATCCCGGGCTCCCAGCCGAGACGCTCCTCGACCTCCCGTTCCGAGAGGCCCGAGCTCTGGAGAGACGATTCCAGCAGTTGCACCAGCCAATGGACCTGCTCGTCCATCACCCTCCACAATCCGCCGCTGGCAAGAACAACCCGTGGAATCTGCCGGTTTGCATGTTTTCCTGCGCCTCTTTGTACTTTTCCACCCCGCGCATCTCCCCGTCGGGGGGACACGCCCCAGAGCTTGCCACAGCATTGTGACATAGGGCGCCCCCTTTCCGGGCGGTCCGGCCCCCCACCCCGTTACGCTGCCCCGACCATCCCTCCGGCGGGCGATTCCGCCGCCGGGCGCGCTTACGCTGACAAGAAACCGGGGGAGGTTTTCAGATGAGAGTACGCGACATCATGAAAGGGGAGGTCCGGCTCTGCGGTCTCGACACCGACGCCGGCACGGCCGGCCGGCTGATGGCTGAAGCCGGATGTGGCTGCCTTCCGGTCCTCGCGATGAACCGGGTGGTCGGAATGATCACCGACCGCGACATCTGTCTCGCCCTGGCGAAGCTGGACCGCAAGGCGTCCGAGGTGCAGGTCCGGGAGGTGATCACTGGCGAGCTCTTCACCTGCGGTGCGGACGACCACATCGCGGAGGCGCTGGAGACGATGCGGATCTTCGGCTTCCGCCGCCTGCCCGTGGTGGACGACGAGCAGAAGCTGCTCGGCATCCTGTCGCTGGACGACCTGATCCTCGAATCGCGGGCTCTCGGCGCCGAAGGCTTCGACGGCCCCTTCCACACGGATATCGCACGGACGCTCAGGGGCATCTGCAGCGCCGTGTACGAGACGACTTTCAGAAACTCCGCCTCCGCAATCGCTGCGTGAGCTACGGTTGCAGGGGGGTCTCCCAGAGGGGCTCCTCCTCTCCGAACACCTGGGCCAGGTGGCGCCCGAGGACGAAGAGGAAATCCGACAGCCGGTTGAGGTAGCGCAGGACCTCGGCCGGGACCTCCTCGGCCCGGGAGAGGCGCAGGGCCACCCGCTCGCAGCGCCGGCTGACCGTCCGCGCCACATGGCTCAGGGCTGAAAAACGGCCGCCCCCTGAAAGGACGAAGGAGCGCAGCGGCGGCAGGGTCTCGTTCCAGGCGTCCATCGCCTCTTCGAGCCAGGCGATCCGCTCGGCGGTGAGCGGATTCTTCACCCGGTCGAGGTGCTCCGGCGGCGTCGCGAGGGTGCTCCCGAGATCGAACAGGTCCTGTTGCACCCGGTGGATGGCCGCGACGCATTCGCGGCAGGTCTCAGGGTGGAGGTCCGACTCGGCGAGAGCGGCGCGCAGCATCCCGAGGAACGCCTGCAGCTCGTCGACGGTGCCATAGCTCTCGATGCGCGGAGAGTCCTTGGGGACGCGGGAGCCGCCGACCAGGCCGGTCTCTCCGCGGTCGCCGGTCCGGGTATAGACCTTGTGGATCCTCATTGCCGCGGCCCGGCCGCACCGTCGTTGCGATAGATCCGGCCGCCCTTCATCACGAATTCCACTTTCTCCATGACGTGGATGTCGGCCAGGGGATCGCCGGGCACGGCGACGACGTCCGCCTCCTTGCCGGGCTCGAGGGTGCCGATCTGCCGCGACAGGCCGAGGAGGTCGGCCGCGGACGAGGTGGCGGCGCGCAGGGCGGCAGCGGGGGCCATGCCGCGGTCGACCATGAGCCCGAACTCCTGGGCGTTGAGGCCATGGGGGCTGACTCCCGAGTCGGTGCCGAAAGCGATCTTGACGCCGATCTCCAGGGCCTTGCGGAAGGCGACCGCATGGGCGGCCGCCGCGGCGCGCGCCTTGGCGGCGATCTCCGGCGGGTAGTGCCGCTCGGCGGCGGAGGTGTAGGCGGCAGCCATGAGGGTGGGGACGAGGTACGTCCCACGCTGCTTCATCATCCGGAAGGCCTCCTCGTCGAGGAAGGAGCCGTGCTCGATCGAGTCGACGCCGGCGCGGATGGCCACCTTGGCCCCTTCGGCGCCATGGGCGTGAACGGCCACCTTCTTGCGCAGGCGGTGCGCCTCGTCGACGATGGCGTCCATCTCCTCCTGGGTGAGCTGCGCCGTGTCCACCTCGTCGGCCAGCGACAGGACGCCGCCCGTGGCGCAGACCTTGATGACATCGGCCCCGTACTTGACCTGGAACCGCACGGCATCGCGGAACTGGTCGGCGCCGCTGGCGATCCCGTCCTCGATGCCGCTCTCCCTGCCGAAGCGGCCGAACGGGAACCCGGTCTCGTCGCAGTGCCCGCCGCGGGAGCCGAGGGCATGGACGGCCACCAGCATCCGCGGCCCGTCGGCGAAGCCGTCGCGGATGGCGTTGCGCAGCCCCACGTCGATGAACTCCTCGGCGCCGACGACACGGATGGTGGTGAAGCCGGCCTGCAGGGTGCGCGCGGCATAGGCGGAGGCGCGGATGGCGCTCTCGGCCGTGGTCCGGCGCAGGCCGGACACCGTGTCCTGGAGCCAGTCGTCCGAGGACTCGTCGGCGATGTGGGTGTGGGCATCGATCAGGCCGGGGAGGAGCGTGGCGTCGCCCAGGTCGATGACCCGCGCGCCGTCAGGCACGGAGAGCCCCGAGCCCGCGGCGCGGATCTTCCCCCCTTCGACGATCACCATGCCGTTGCGCACGGTCGTGTCCCCCTTGCCGGTGAACAGGCGCGCGGCCTTGAGGACCACGACCTCGGACGGTGTCGCGGGCCCTTCCTGGGCCGCCAGCAGCGCGGGGAGCGCAAGACAGGCCAGCGCGAAGATGCGGAGCTTCATGGCGGAATCCTCCGTTGAACAGGAGCCGCATCCTATCCGGAGGCTGGTGGAGAGATCCAGGGGGCGAGAATGAACCAGGGTCTCGTCAAAGTCGGCGGCCTGCAGACCCTCACCCCCGGCCCCTCTCCCGCAAGCGGGAGAGGGGAGCAAAACGAAGGCATTTTTTGCTGTTCACCCCTCTCCCACTCGTGGGAGAGGGGCCGGGGGTGAGGGCTCACACGGCGCCATTTTCGATGACGTCGCGGCACCGGCGGGCAGCATCGGCTCGGCGGCCCCGTCGCGCCCGATCAGCAGCCAGCCCGCGGCGATCACCATCAGCATGAGGACCACGGCGGCCACCACCAGCAGCAACGCCAGCTTGCGGTCGTCCTCCTTGCTTTCCGCTGTCTGCCGGGCGGGCTCGGGGCGGGCCGGGAGCTTGGCGAGGATCGGCTGGGGCGGCGCCGGATTGCCGCGCGGTGCGGAACGGACGGGCCGGGGTGCGGCGAGCGCCGGAGCCCCGGCGCGTCCTGCCTGGCGGAGCGCATCCGCCATCTCCCGCGCGTCGCGGAAGCGCGCCACCGGGTTGGGGAAGGTGGCTCGCGCCAGCACCTTGAGCAGCGGATCCCGCCGCGGCTCCCCGGCCCCCCTCCCCCCGCGCAGCGCGCTCGCGAAAGCCAGCCGGCGGAGCAACATCCCGACCGCGTAGAGATCGCTCTGCGGAGTCAGCGGCGCCCCCGTCGAGAGCTCGGGCGGGACGACGGACAGCGAGTCGAAATGGATCTGCGTCAGGCCGAAACCCGTCAGGACCAGCCGGCCGTCGGGGGTGACAACGATCTGGTCCTCGCCGACGTGCCGGTGCACGACGCCCGCGGCGTGCGCCTCCGCCAGGATCTCCAGGACCTGGCACCCCCAGTCCACCAGGAGGCCGCGATTCGGCCGTTTCCCCTGGACCATCAGGTCGTGCAACGTCGAGCCCACGACCGAGGCGAAGGCCACCACCAGCATCCCGTCGTGCTCCGCGATCTCGAAGACGTTCGGGATTCCGCGGTGGTAGATGGGCAGCAGCGCACGGGTCTCCTGGAGCAGGACGTCGAGCGGCGTCTCCTGCTGCAGCAGACCGGGATGGATCACTTTGAGGAGGGCCCGCTGGTCCGTCCGGTTGTCCATCGCCAGGTAGGCGATGCCGGACGGAGCCGGCCCCAGGTCTTCCAGAATCTGGTAGGGGCCGATCTCGTCGAGCCCTCTGATCACCGATGTTGATAGCATGCTCATGGTGCTTCACCCCCGCGCTTCCCTGGGGAGCCGGTGCAAGTTCCGTGCAGGCCCCGAGGAGACCAACAGTGCGGGTCGGCGTGCTCTCGGATACTCACAATCTGCTGCGACCGCGGGTGCTCGCGCTCCTCGCGGGATGCGACCGCATCCTGCACGCTGGCGACGTGGGAGAGCCGGAGATCCTGCGCCGGCTCGAGCAGATCGCGCCCGTGGCCGTGGTGCGCGGCAATACCGACACCGGCCGCACGGCCGCCGAGCTGCCGGAGGAGCTCACCGACGATCTCGCCGGGCTCCCCTTCGGGATGGTCCACCGGCGCGAGGACGTTCCCCGCGACTGGCCGTCCCGTCTGCGGCTGGTCGTCTTCGGCCACTCGCACCGGCCGGAGATGGAGTGGCAGGGGCGATGCATGCTCTTGAATCCCGGCGCCTGCGGCACCCGGCGCTTCCATCTCCCCCTGACGCTCGCTATCCTCACCGTGGCCGACGGCCGCATCGTGCCGGAGATCCGGGCGGTGGAGTGAGCGCGGCAGGGGCCGAGCACAGACGTCCGACAGCTTTTCGAGGGAGGGATCATGCGGAACCGACGTTTCGTTGTGCCGTGTCTGCTCGCCGGGCTCCTGGCGGCCCAATCCGCCGCCGCGACCAGCTTCGGCCTGTTCCAGCACGGCGGGCGCGCGATGGGCCAGGCCGGAGCCTTCACGGCCCGCGCTTCCGAGCCTTCAGCCCTGACCTACAATCCGGCGGCCATCACCCGCCTGGAGGGTTTGCAATTCCAGGCCGGTCTCGATTTCCGGCAGGTCGAGATCCAGTACGACAGCCCGACGGGCAGCTTCAGCGCCCACCACATCATCGACTTCCCGCCGGCCGCCTATCTCACCTGGAAGCCGGGCCACGGACCGTTCGCCTTCGGTCTCGGGCTCGACGCGCCGTTCTGGTACAAGAACCAGTGGGAGCCGCGGCTGTTCCCCGGGCGCTTCCTGCAGCGCGAGTTCGAGCTGACCCTCCTGGAGCTCCATCCGGTCCTCGCCTACGACCTGGGCGACGGATGGAGCTTCGGCGGCGGCCTCCGCTATGTGGCCGGCGATCTGAAGCAGAACGACAACGTCCTGGTCTCCGTGCCGTTCCAGGGCCAGGTCCTGCCGGTCGAGCTGGAGCGGAACGCCTCCGCGGAGGTGGACGACCTCACCTGGGACTTGGGCCTCCATTACGCCGCGCCGTCCTGGGGGTGGGGCGCGGTCTACCGCAGCAAGGCCGAGCTCAAGGGGAGCGGCGATGTGCACTACACGCCTCGCGATCTCATCGTGCCCGGTCTCGAAGCGCCGGTCCGCCAGCGCTTCTCCGACGGCCGTGCCCACCAGGCCTTCGAGATCCCGAGCGAGCTGCGCGGCGGCATCTGGTTCGCTCCCTATCCCGAGCTGCGGATCGAGGTCGACGCCGCCTGGCAGAGCTGGTCGAGCCTGGAGAGCACGGCGATCACCTACTCGCCCGATCCGGTGGGCGACGGCCCGACGATCGAGACCCCGCGCCGCTGGGACGACACGATCTCCCTGCGCCTCGGTCTCGAGGGGAACGTCACGGACAACTTCATGCTCTACGGCGGTGTGTCCCAGGAGCCTTCGCCGGTACCGGACCGGACGGTCGAGCCCGGAATCCCCAAGGGGGACGCCATGGTCTACGCCACGGGGTTCAGCTACAGCTTCCCGGCGATCTCGTTCGATGTGGGCTATTCGTACCACCAGCACGACGACCGCGGCGCCCGCGGCCAGGAGCCGGAGCACCCGGCGGTGCGGGGGAGCTACTCCGGGGACGAGCAGGTCTGGGGGTTCTCGGTCCGGTGGCGGCGGTAGCAGCCCCCGTCCTGCGGGCGGTGCTGCTCGGCGCCAGCAATTTGCAATTCGCCCTTTCCGGGCTGGTCGACGACCTGCGGCGCGCCGCGGGCGGCCCTGTCGAGGTGCTCGCCGCCTGCGGCCATGGCCGCTCGTACGGCACCTGGAACGGGCTTCTCCTGATCCGCCAGCTGCCGGGGATCACGGAGTGCGGGCTGTGGTCCGCCCTGGAGCGCCTCCCCCCTCTCCCCACCGTGGCCCTGGTGATGGATGTGGGCAACGATCTGGGGTATGGAGAGCTCCCGGAGACCGTCGCCGGCTGGGTCGAGACCTGCTTCGTCCGCCTCGCCGCGCAGGGCGCCTCCACGGTCTGCATGCTGATGCCGCTCGTCAGCCTTGAGAAACTCTCGGCTTTCCGCTATTATGCTGCACGATCAATCTTGTTTCCGGGCAGGAGGACCTCCCGGCGGACGCTGCTCGAACGGGCGCGCAAGCTGGACCAGGACCTCCGCCGCCTGGCCCGGGAGCACGAGGCGCGAACGATCGAGCCGCAAGCTTCCTGGTACGGGATCGATCCCATCCACGTAAGAAGACGCTGGAGACGAAGCTCTTGGGATCTCATCCTCGCGCAATGGTCGCTCCACCGGCCGCCGTCGGAGGCCCGCACAGCGGTCCGGCTGCCGTTCTTCGGGGTGGAGGAGATGCGCATCTTCGGTCTGCGGCGACGAAACACCCAACCGGCTCGCCGCCTGACGGATGGAACCACCGTTGCTCTTTACTAGACGTCTCAGGCCCTCTCTCTTCCTGACCCTCGTCCCCGTCGCCTTCACCGCGGCCCTCGCGCTCAGCTCCGAGGCCCGTTTCCTGGTGCGCGCCGGCGGCGAGGAGGCGCGCATCCTCCTCGCCAGGCGTCCGATCGCCGCGCTCGTCGCCGACGGCACGACGAGCCCCGAGCTGCGCGGGCAGCTCCAGCTGGTCGTCGCGGCCCGCCGCTTCGCCGCAGAGCGGCTGGGCCTCGCGGCCGGCGACACGTACACGACCTTCTCCGACGTGGGACGGGGGACGACCCTCCTCCACGTCGTCTCGGCCAGCCCGCGGGACCGCCTGGAGGAATACCGCTGGAGCTACCCCGTCGTCGGATCGGTCCCCTACAAGGGGTTCTTCGACGAGGCGTCGGCACGGACCGAGGAGCGGCGCCTGGCGCGGCGCGGCTACGACACCTATGTCCGGCCCGCCGGCGCCTTCTCCACCCTCGGCTGGTTCCCCGATCCGCTGCTCTCCACGGCTCTCGACGGCGACCGGGGCGAGCTGGTCGCCACGGTGATCCACGAGATCGCCCACAACACCCTGTGGGTGCCGGGCGACGCCCGCTTCAACGAGAGCTACGCCAACTTCGTGGGTTACCGCGGGGCGGAAGCCTTCTTCGCCAGCCGCGGGGACCGCGCCACGGCCGCACGCTGCGCCGCCACCTGGCGCGACGAGAAGCGGCTGGCGGCCTTCTACACGGCGCTCGAAGCCGAGCTGCGGCGGATCTACTCCTCCAGCCTCTCCGGCCCGGCCCTGGAGGAGCGCCGGCAGGAGGTCTTCGAGCGGGCGCGCGCGACGATGGCCGGCCCCCTCGGCCGCACCCTGGAGGTCTACGACGGCGGGCGCCTCAGCCGGCGTCCGCTGAACAACGCCTGGCTGATCGCCCACCGGACCTACAACACCGGCCTCGACGAGCTCGACCGGGTCTATGAGAGCGAGGGGCGCGACCTGCGGGCCGGGGTCCGCCAGATCGTCCATGCGATCCGGCAGCACCCCTCGCTCGAGCCGATGCAGGCCCTGGCGCTGGCGCTCCAGGCTCTCCCGCAGAGGGCAAGTGAGGCGAAAGTAGCGATCGAGTGAAAGAATCGGCCCTCGATTTCCCACTGGTAATGGGGCAAAAGGAGGAACTGCCCCATGGATCGGAAAAGCGACACGAGAGAACGGACCGGTGACACGGTGCTCGACTGGACCCGGCATTGGCAGGAGACCGGACGCCGCAGAGGGGGAGCCGAGCTCCTGCTCCGGCAGGCGGAGCGCAAGTTCGGCCCCTTGAGAGACCACGACCGGTTGCGCATCGAGTTGGCGCCGCACGAGAGGCTCCTCGATTGGGGAGAGCGCCTGGTGATGGCGCGCTCGCTGGAGGAGGTGTTCCGGTGGTGAGCCCCCTCACCATCCCGGCCGGCAGCCCGTACTTCGCCGGGCACTTCCCCGGCCGGCCCATCCTCCCCGGCATCGCCCATCTCGCGCTGGTGTCCCAGGCGCTCGGCGGAATCCCGATCGCGGAGATCCCGTCGCTGCGCCTGCGCAGCCCGGTGCGGCCGGGCGACGTCCTGGCGGTGGAGATCGACGGTCCGGCGGACGACGGGACCGTGCGCTTCACGTTGCGGCGGGGGAACGAGGTGGTGAGCGGCGGCACGCTCCGCGCCGGCCCGGACGGCGACGCGCCCGATCTTCCGGAGATCCCGGAAGCGCCCGGCGCCTCTCCACCGGTCGGGAGCCTCCTCCCGCATGCCCCTCCCGCGCGCCTCCTCCAGAATGTGCTGGAGGTCTCTCCCGAGGGGATGACCGGCGTGGCGAAGATTCCGGGATCGAGCCCGTTCGCGTCGGCGGGCCGGGCTCCGGCGTTCGTCGGCTTCGAGGCGGCGGCCCAGGGGGCGGCGATGCTGGAGAGCCTGCTGCGGACCGGCTCCTCCGGGCCGCGGATCGGCTACCTGGTGGCGCTGCGGGGGGCGCGCTGCCGGGTGGCTGCCCTGCCGGTCGAGCGGCCGTTCCGATTCGTGGTCCGGCTCACCGGCAGCGCTCCGCCGCTGTCGATCTATGAAGTCGTCATCGAAGGGACGGGGGGCGCCGAGCTCCTACGCGGCACGATCAGCACATTCATCCCCCCCGAGAGCTGACTCGGCGGGCGATCGGTCTGCCCACAGCTTGCGGAAGCAGAACCACTGGTGCGGACGGTGGGCGATGGCCCACTCCAGCTCGGCGGCGAGCTTCTGGACGGCGTCCTCCACATCGGCCTGGCGGTCGGCCGTCCGCGCCACCTGGATGGGTGTCCGGATAGCGCAGCGGTAGCGCAGGCGCCCTTCGCGGAAGACGAACACCGGCAGGATCGGCACCTCGGCCGCGCGCGCCAGGGCCGCGGGTCCCACCGGC
>DASPXX010000177.1:0-20931 GCA_035637095.1 Thermoanaerobaculia bacterium | reverse complement strand
GGCTGACCATTTCAGATCACCCCGGTTGGTGGCCGCGACCCACCACCTCTGTGGATCTCACACGTTGCCTCGAAGACCTTGTCTGCGCATGCTGACCCCACTACCCCGGCTGGAGAGGACAGGTTCTTCGGTCGGTTGCTCCCCCATCCTCCAACGGCCTTCCCCTTCTGGCAGGAGAGTCGGCTCCAGCGAGAAACTATCGAGGCCTGCTCAGGGTTCACGTGCTTTTCGGCCTGCGCATTCGCACCTCGGTTGCACCGAGGACTTCCCCGGAGGCTTCAGCCGGACGATTACTCGTGCTCGGCTGCTCCAGTGGCTACCGGGCGAAGCGACAATTCCCCGGGCGGGACTCCACCCTGGCCTTCGAGACCCAGGAGGTCTCTCCGTAATCTGAGACTCAGCTCACGTCAGTCCTCCTTTCGTGTCGCACTGCCAGGTATTTATCCCAAACTCCTGGCGCGGGCTCGCTCCCGCGGCCCTTCAGGCCGCACGATCGCGGCGCCCGTTGAATCCCAGGGTATCGGCCTGCGGCCTCAACCCTGGGCTGGGTTCTGCCGGCCCTTCAGGCCGGGAGAGGGCAGGCGCTTACGGGTCCGAGGGTGAACGTTGGTCTCCGGCGGTACGTAGTAGATTCGTGGAAGAGATGAATACGGAGGTCCCATGCGCACGCAGATCTTTCTCGCGGCAACCATTGCGGCCCTGGCGGTTCTGGCGAGCTGGAACCCGCCGGTCGTCGCCGACGGCCCGCAAGCCGTCACCGTCACGAATTTTCCCGAGGTTCAGCAGGTCAGCGGACGCGTCGTCGTCAGCGAGCCGATTCCGCAGACGCGGTTGGAAACGAGGAAGGCGCTGGTATCGCCTGCCGAGCGTTCGGAGACCAGCCAACTGACCGATGCCGGGACGATCGACACCGCAGGCTTCACGCACGTGACGCTGAGCCTCACCGGACTCCTGCAGGGCAGCCCCCAGGGGGGAACCGTGGGCGTCCTGCTCGTGCCCGACGTCCCGGAGGTCACGACGGCATTGCGGACGTATGGAGTCCTGCAGCTCGAGCTCGGCGTGGAAGCGTCTGTCAGCACGTCGAAGGCGGGCCTGTTCAGCTCCCAACCGACGACGTTCCGGCTTGCCTTCCCGCGCTACCGGGTCCTGCTCTACAACGCCGCGCAGAAAGCCGCCGAGGCGACGGTATACGCCTATCTCAGCACTTCGTAGCGGCGAGGGAGGCGTCGCGTGGATTTTTCATCCGCCCCGCCGCGTTGTAGACCTGCGGGACAGACTTCCGCTATACTTCCGCCACCGGGAGGCTGTCCTGCCTCGCGGCGGTCTCGTCTTCCCAGGAAACTTTTCGCGCTTGGTTGCGCTTGATCGGGGGCTTGCGCTCTCTGGTAGGATACCCGGTCCCATGGATTCCATCATCATCCGCGGTGCGCGTGAGCACAACCTCAAGAACGTCAACATCGAGATCCCGCGGAACCGGCTGGTGGTCATCACCGGCGTCTCTGGCTCCGGCAAGTCGTCCCTCGCCTTCGACACCCTCTTCGCCGAGGGGCAGCGGCGCTACGTCGAGTCCCTCTCCTCCTACGCCCGGCAGTTCCTGCAGCAGATGGAGAAGCCGGACGTCGACTCGATCGAGGGGCTGTCGCCCGCCATCTCGATCGAGCAGAAGTCGGTGTCCCGCAACCCGCGCTCGACCGTGGGCACGGTCACCGAGATCCACGACTACATGCGGCTCCTCTTCGCCTCGATCGGCGTCCCGCACTGCCCCAACTGCGGCCAGACCATCCGGCCGCAGACCGTGCAGCAGATGGTCGACCGGGTGATGGAGTTGCCGGAGGGGACCCGCCTGGTCCTCTATGCCCCCTACGTGCGCGGCAAGAAGGGCGAGTACAAGAAGCAGCTCGCCCAGATGGCCCGCGAAGGGTTCATGCGGGCGCGCATCGACGGCCAGATGTTCGACCTTTCCGGCGAGCCGCCGAACCTCGACAAGCAGAAGAAGCACTCGATCGACATCGTCATCGACCGCATCGTGGTCAAGCCCGGGGTGGAGAAGCGCCTCTCGAGCTCGATCGAGACCGCCATCAAGGTGAGTGAAGGCCTGGTGGTGCTCGCTCCCCAGTTTGAAGGAGGACAACCTGCGGCCGAGGAGACCGTCTCCCAGAGCTACTCGTGCGTCGAGTGCGGCACCAGCCTCACCGAGATCACGCCGCGCCTCTTCTCGTTCAACAGCCCCTACGGCGCCTGCCCGACCTGCTCGGGGCTCGGCACCCTCATGGGCGTCGATCCGGACAAGGTCGTTCCCGACCCCGACCGGTCGATCCTCGCCGGCGCGCTGGCGCCCTATCCCGAGGGGTCCAAGTCGTGGCGGATCAAGATGGTCGACACCCTGGCCACGGCCATGGGCTTCTCCCTCGCCACCCCGTGGAAGAAGCTGCCGGCCGAGGCCAAGCGGGTCCTCCTCCACGGGACCGACGAGGAGATCAAGTTCAACTTGACCGGCAAGAAGTCGAGCTACTCCTGGACCGGCAGCTTCGAGGGGGTCATCCCCATGCTGGAGCGCCGCTACAAGGAGACCGAGTCGCCGGCCATCCGGGTCGAGATCGAGAAGTACATGTCGGTCCACCCCTGCCCGAGCTGCAACGGCCGGCGGCTGCGTCCCGAGGCGCTGGCGGTCAAGATCAAGAAGGCGTCGATCGACGAGCTGTCGTCCAACGCGGTGTCGGACCTGCGGGCCTGGATGGACGGCCTGGAGCTCGACCGCCGCGAGCGGGCGATCGCCGAGAAGGTGGTCCAGGAGATCCGCGACCGCCTGCGCTTCTTGGACGACGTCGGAGTCGGCTACCTGACCCTCGACCGCTCCTCCGCCACCCTCTCCGGCGGCGAGAGCCAGCGCATCCGCCTGGCGACCCAGATCGGCAGCAAGCTGATGGGAGTCCTCTACGTGCTCGACGAGCCCTCGATCGGCCTGCATCAGAAAGACAACGCGCGCCTCCTCACCACCCTCCAGGGCATGCGCGACCTCGGCAACTCGGTCCTGGTCGTCGAGCACGACGAGGAGACGATCCGCGCCGCCGACTGGGTGATCGACCTGGGTCCCGGCGCGGGAGTGCATGGAGGCGAGGTGGTGGCCGAGGGGACGATCGCACAGATCCTCCGTGCGCCGCAGTCGCTCACCGGCAAGTACCTGAGCGGAACACTGGAAGTGGAGGTGCCCGGCCGGCGGCGCGAGGGGAGGGGGAAGCCGCTCCTCATCCGCGGCGCGCGCGAGAACAACCTGAAGGACCTCGACGTCGAGTTCCCCATCGGCGCCTTCACCGTGGTCACCGGCGTCTCCGGCTCAGGGAAAAGCACGCTGGTCAACGAGATCCTCTACAAGGCTCTGGCGCGGCACTTCTACCGCGCCTCGGACAGGCCGGGCGAGCACGCCGGCATCCTGGGTCTCGACCAGCTCGACAAGGTGATCGCGATCGATCAGAGCCCGATCGGCCGCACGCCGCGCTCGAACCCGGCGACCTACACGAACGTGTTCAACCCGATCCGCAACCTGATGGCGATGACGCCGGAGGCGCGGATGAGGGGATACGGCCCGGGCCGGTTCAGCTTCAACGTGCCAGGAGGCCGCTGCGAGGCCTGCAAGGGGGACGGGCAGATCAAGATCGAGATGCACTTCCTGCCCGACATCTACGTCACCTGCGAGGTCTGCGGCGGCAAGCGCTACGACCGCGAGACCCTGACGGTGCGCTACAAAGGGCTGAACATCGCGGAGATCCTGGACCTGCCGGTCGACCAGGCCGCCGAGCTGTTCCGCAACCTGCCGTCGATCGAGCGCATCCTGGAGACCCTCTGCGAGGTGGGCTTGGGCTACATCCGCCTGGGGCAGCCGGCCACGACCCTCTCGGGAGGCGAGGCGCAACGGGTGAAGCTCTCCCGCGAGCTCTGCAAGCGCTCCACCGGCCGCACCCTCTACCTGCTCGACGAGCCGACCACCGGTCTGCACTTCGACGACGTCGGCAAGCTCCTGAAGCTCCTGCACCGCCTGGTCGAGCTCGGCAATACCGTGGTGGTCATCGAGCACAACCTGGACGTCATCAAGACCGCCGACTGGGTGATCGACCTCGGTCCCGAGGGAGGAGCCGGGGGAGGCCAGCTCATCGCCGTGGGAACCCCCGAGCAGGTGGCGGCCGTGCCCGAGAGCTACACCGGCCAATATCTGAAGCAGGTCCTGCCAGCGCCGCCCCGGGGTCTCAAGAAGACCCTGCCGGCGCCGGTGGCCCGCAAGAAGCGGGCGGCGGGCGGGCGGCGGTAGGCCCTCCAGGAGCCACACACGCCGTCGAGCACCCCGGATTGAAATCCGGGGCTAAAAATGGCTGTCCCTGCGGGACAGAGGGGCGTGTACGTTCTGGAGCAGACCGCCTCGAGGGATGGGAAGAAGAGTGCGTATCGAGGCCAGGCCCTGTTGATCGCCACCGGGTGTGGTGGCTGACGCCGCCCCGTCCGTTGCCGGGGCTCTCTCCATCGCGCTATTCTAAGGCCGAACAGGCGCTGGACGAGATGACGCGGGTGCCTTTCCGTCATCTTCCCTTTGCCGCCGCGACGCGCTATCTTCCGCAGAGGAACGATCCGAAGGGGGATTCCCATGAGTCAGCCAGCCGCACAGGCTCTCGACGACCTCTCCTTCGATCTCGTCTACAGCGACGGGGAGCCGTTGGACAGCAACTGGGAACGCATCCAGATGAACCTGCTCATCGACGTGATCCGCCAGGCGATGGCGGAGCGCGGGCGGACGGACTTCTTCACCAGTGGGAACATGTTCGTCTACCACTCGGTCGAGCAGGCGCGGGACGTCGCCCGGGGACGGCCCTACCTCCGGGGTCCGGACGTCTTCTTCGTCAGCGGTGTCGAGGACCACGACCGCAAGGCCTGGGTCTCCTGGCAGGAGGGGGGGCGGCTCCCGGATGTCATCGTCGAGCTCCTCTCGCCGTCGACCGCCAGGATCGACCGCACGACCAAAAAAGACGTCTACGCCCGGATCTTCCGGACTCCGGAATACTTCCTCTATGAGCCCAGGACCCAGGAGCTCGATGGGCTCCGCCTCGCCGGCGACGTCTACGTCCCCCTCCTTCCCGATGCCGAGGGGCGGATCTGGAGCGAAAAGCTCGGCCTGAAGCTGGGGGTGTGGCACGGGCTCCGGACCGGGGTGGAGACCACCTGGGTCCGGCTTTTCGATACAGCCGGGCGCCTGATCCCAACCCCCGAAGAGGCCGAGCGCCAGCGGGCAGACGCCGAGCGCCAGCGGGCTGATGCCGAGCGCCAGCGGGCCGATGCCGCCGAAGCCGAGTTGGCGCGCCTGCGGGCGCAGCTCGAAGGCGGGCCGACCCGATGAGCGTTGCCGCCAAGCCCCCCAAGTCCTATTTGAGCGTCGAGGAGTACCTGGCGCTCGACAGGAGCTCCGATTTCAGGAGCGAGTACATCGACGGGGAGATGGTGGCGATGGCGGGAGGGAGCTGGGAGCACAGCCTGATCATCGGCAATGCCTTGGCCGAGCTCAAGCAGCAGCTCCGTGGCGGACCGTGCAAGGCTCACGCGAGCGAGCTGCGTGTCCAGGCACTCGACGGGCTCCGGACCTATCCCGACGTCTTGGTGGTCTGCGGCGAGCCGGCGTTCGCGGATGAGCATCGCGATACGGTGACCAACCCGAAGCTGATCATCGAGGTCCTCTCGCCCACGACCGAGTCCTACGATCGCGGCAGGAAGTTCGAGAGCTACCGGACGATTCCCTCCCTGGAGGAGTACGTGCTCGTCTCGCAGGAGCGGCCCCGCGTGGAGAGGTTCCTGCGCCAGCCGGAGGGCTCCTGGCTGTTCGTCGAGGTGGCGGGCCTGCAGGAAGCGATCTCGCTCCCCTCGGTCGGCTGCCGGCTGAGCCTGGAAGCCATCTACGAGGGCGTCGAGCTCCCCTGACCCTGCGCCCCCTGTTCTCCTCACCCCTCGATAGGGCAGCGCATTTGTCGCGAAGTTCCCGGTCAGCGGGGTGCCTCCCGGAACTTTGCGGCGCATCCCGAAAGATCGCGACAGCTCTCCGGAGATCGCGTCACCTCTCCGCGGATCGCGATGCCTCCACGAGCCTTGCGGCGCCTCCAGGAGCTTCGCGGCGCCTCCCGGCAGGATTCACCGCCCTCCGGCGCACGGCCGATCCTGGCGCCGGAGGGCATACCGATTGCACCTGATCTCACCTGAATGAGGAAGTTATCGAGGAGGTGAGATCATGCCCGAAAAAAAGACACTCCAGCGCGCGGCCGAGGACAAGCGGGAGGGGAAGGCCCCGAGCACCCAGGCCGGCGAGTTCGTCCGCGAGGAGATGGACCATATCCGCGAAGGCAAGCATGGCGCGCGTTCGACGAAGCAGGCGATCGCGATCGGCCTGTCCAAGGCGCGCCGCGCCGGCGTGAAGCTCGCGCCGCCCGAGAAGGGAACGGCATCCAAGGAGACCCGCCGCCAAGCCAAGCACGACCTCGACGCGGGCGCGCACGGCAAGAAGAGCGTCTCGCGCACCCGGTCCCAGGCGACGACCGAGGCGCTGAAGCACGAGGGTCACTCGGCGGCTTCGCCGAAGGCGCTGTCGCAGCATGCGCACTCGGCTGCCAAGAAGCGGACCGCGGCGGAACGCTCCGCCTCGGCGCGCAAAGCGGCCCGCACCCGCGCCGAGCACCAGTCGCACACCTGACGCCCGGCCCTGCGTAGTACGATCGCGGCAGGAGGTCACGATGTCACAGGATGATCCGACCACCCGCCGCGCGTTTCTGTGCTTGACCGGCGTCACCGGCACCGGGCTGTTGATGGCGTCCTTCTCCGATTCCTTGCTCGCGGCCGAGCCGGAGAAGAAAAAGGAGAAGGGAAAGGGTGAGGAGGAAGAGGTCTCGCCGGCCGAAGACCTGATGCGCGAGCACGGCGTGCTGAAGCGCGCCCTGCTGGTCTACGGCGAGGCGATCCGCCGGATCGATGCCGGCGAGGACCTCCCGCCCGACCCGGTCCGCGACACCGCCCAGCTGATCCGCAGCTTCGTCGAGAACTACCACGAGAAGCTGGAGGAGGCCTTCCTCTTCCCCCGCTTCAGGAAGGCCAAAACGCTCGTGGAGCTGGTGGACGTGCTCGAGCAGCAGCACAAGGCGGGACGCAAGCTGACCGACGTCACGCTCCAGCACGCCAACTTGAAGAGCCTCGGCGCCGCCGAGGACAAGCGGAAGCTGCGCGACTCGATGGCCCAGCTCATCCGCATGTACAACCCGCACGAGGCGCGGGAGGACACCGTGCTCTTCCCGGCGCTGCGCAAGATCGTCAGCGGCAACGAGTACGACGCGCTCGGCGAGGAGTTCGAGGAGAAGGAGCACGAGCTCTTCGGCGCCGACGGCTTCGAAAAGATCGTGGACCGGGTGGCCGGCATCGAGCGGGCGCTGGGCATCTACGATCTCGCGCGGTTCACGCCGAAGGTGTGAGGCGGGATCTCCGGCTCGCTCCGGCCCCCTCAGAGCGTCCCTTTCTGTAAGATGAAGCCTCGTATGCAGCGGCCCGACGCCAATCTCGCCGAGAAGCGGCGCATCCTGCAGCTCGAAACCCTGTACGACCTGGCGCTCACTCTCCATGCGCAGCGCCCCGAGGGAGAGCTGGTCGAGGAGCTGATCCAGCGGGTGTGCACCGTGCTCGACCCGGCGGCCGCGGCGGCGGTGACCCGCGACGGCTACGGCGGGGTGCGCGGGGTCGCCACCGTCGGCTGGCTCGACGATGCGCCGGCCGGCGAGGCGCTCCTGGCCGCCCCGATCTGGCGCGAGCTGCTGGCCGAGGGGCACATGCTCTCCCGCGATCGCGGCGAGCTGGCCGGCCGCTCCTACGAGCAGCTCCTCGCCGCCCCGCTCTCCTACCGCGGCGTCTTCCTCGGCTATGTGGCCGTCCTCGACAAGGAGGTGCGCGGCGCCTCCGGCTCGGCGTTCACCCAGGACGACCGGCGCTTCCTCGACTCGGTCACCACGCTCGCCGGCGTCGCCCTGGACGCCGCCCGCCAGGTCGAGCGCCTCGAAGCCCAGCGCGAGCGCCTGCAGGAGGAGAACAAGGCTTTGAAGGGGCACCTCAAGGACGAGGTGGCCGGCCGCCGCATCGTCGCCTACTCCCCGGCCATGCGCCGCGTGCTGGAGCTGGTCGAGCGCGTGGCGCCGCGCGGCGTCAACGTCCTGGTGCGCGGCGAGAGCGGCACGGGCAAGGAGCTGGTCTCGAAGCTCCTCCACCTCCTCTCCGGCCGCGAGGGGGCCTTGATCGCGGTCAACTGCGCGGCCCTCCCCGAGTCGCTCCTCGAAAGCGAGCTGTTCGGCATCGAGGGCGGGGTCGCGACCGGCGTGCAGGCGCGCCCCGGCAAGTTCGAGCTGGCCGACCACGGCACCCTCTTCCTCGACGAGATCGGCGACACGCAGATCGCCCTTCAGGTCCGGCTCCTGCGCGCCCTCCAGGAGCGCGAGGTGACGCGCATCGGCGGCCGGCGGCCGATCCCGGTCGACGTGCGGCTGGTCGCCGCCACCCATCAGGACCTGGAGGCCCTGGTGCGCGAGGGGCGCTTCCGCGAGGACCTCTACTACCGCCTGAAGGGGGTCGAGATCGAGCTGCCTCCCCTGCGCGAGCGCCGCCAGGAGATCCCCCACCTCGTCCGCACCTTCACCGAGGAGTTCTGCCGCCGCGAGGGCATCCCGGTCCCGCAGTTCCGGTCCGAGGCCCTCGCCCTCCTCCTCGCGCACGACTTCCCGGGCAACGTCCGCGAGCTCCAGAACCTGGTCGAAGGCGCCGTCTCGCTGGCCGACAAGGAGATCGATGCCGGGCTCGTCCGTTCGCTCCTCGGCACCCAGGTCCAATCCTCGCCCGAGCCGCTCGACCTCGAAAGCCTGGAGAAGCGCCACATCTCCCGGGTCCTCAAGCTGACCGCCGGCAACAAGAGCGAGGCGGCGAAGATCCTCGGCGTCGACCGCAAGACCTTGCAGCGTAAAGGGTTCTGAGGGGATGCCGAGGGCGATGGGGACGCAGCGGGCCGCGCGAGACATTTTGACGCGCGCGAGGCAAATTGTCCCGAAACACCGGAGAAGTGAGGCGGAATGGCCGCTCTCGATCCAGGTGGGGCGCGAAGGGGCGACGTTCTGTGGCAAAATGTCCCAGGCGGATGCGGGGCGGTTTGCCGCACGTTGGTCCGGGATCTCCGGAAACCACGAAGAATCAGTGACTTGTGCTCGACAGAAGGGAAGGGACGGAGGTTGGCAGCGGGCTTGCGACGAGGGGGGAGCGAGGATGAGGAGAAAAATCCAATGCTCGAATCTGTCCGCAAGCTTGTTGTGCCGTCCATTCCGGGGAAGGTCCTGCTGTCCGCCACGACGATCGCCAGCTTCGCCTGGTTGCTGGCGCAAGACCGCATCCATCCGCTGGTGGTCTGGGCGCTCCAGCTCTACCTCTCTTTCTGATCCTGGGATCCCGCCTCACCCGACCGCCTGAGGACCCATGACTGGTGATACCGTCATGACGAGGGTCAAGCTGGACCTCCCGATGGTGCCCGACGCGGAGCTCGAGGCCAGCAAGACCGCGATGAAACTCGCCGAGTCCATCCAGATGAGTCCGGATAGAATCGACGAAGTCGGGGGGGCGGTGGTGGAGGCTTGCATCAATGCGATCATGTACAGCCACTCCGAGAAGGTCTTCGTGACCATCGAGGTCCTGGGTGACCAGGACCCGGAGAAGCTTCGCATCACCGTCCAGGACACCGGGGTCGGCTTTTCTCCCGAGAATCCGGCCAAGCGCCCCGGCGGCGGCTTTGGCCTGGAGATCATCCGGGGGCTCATGGACGAGGTCGAGATCCACTCCGTCTTGGGGGAGGGGACCACGGTCGTGATGAGCAAGATGCGATGAAAGGCGGGGACGCGCTGATGACCGAGAGCTTGAATGTGAACGTGGACCGCCGGGATGGCCTGGCCGTGGTCTACACGGAGGGGTACATCAACAATCAGGGCGGAGAAGAGATCGCCCGCGTCGCCTACAAGCTCATCGACGAGGGCTACAAGGTGCTCCTGCTCAATCTCGGCGGCACCAAGATCGTCAACTCGATCGGCATCTCCATCCTCATCGAGATCATCGAGAAGATGATCGAGATCGAGGGCAAGCTCGGCTTCTGCTGCCTGACCAACACCATCGAGAAGACCTTCCACATCATGGGACTGGCGCAGTATGCACCCATCTTCCCCGACGAGCCCACCGCCGTCGCCCAGCTCAAGGGTTGAGCAGGACTCGGAAGTGACGTCGGGGATCACCCCGCGGCTCTGGCGGGAGCTCCTGGTTTTGTTGCAGGACGAGGCGGGCGAGCGGCTCGCCATCGAGCGGTTGCTGGAGCTCTGGTGCCAGACCCGGGAGACCCGCTCCGCCGGCCTGTATCTGGAGCGCCAGGGCGTGCTCGAGCAGCAGGCCGCCGTCGGGGAGCACCTGCCGGAGATCCTCGACGCTGGTGCCCTGGAGCGCGGCGAGCTCGCCGAGCTCGAGATCGAGAGCTTGCGGCTGCCGGGTGGCTGCCTCCTGTGGTCCCCGGCCGGCAACCCGTTCGTCTCTCCCGAGGAGGCGGACGATCCCCTGCCGGTCCTTCTCGCCTCGGCGCTCAAGAGCTTCCGCCTGAAGCAGGTGCTCAAGGAGCAGCAGTTCCAGGTCAACTACCGGGTCGTCGAGCTGGAGAACCTCTATGACGTGGGGCTCGCCGTGGCCGGCACTCTCGATCTCGACCGGCTGTCGGAGGAGATCCTGCTGCGCGCCATGTCGCTGCTCGATGCCCGGCGCGGTGCCCTGTACGTCCTGGAGGACGGCCGCTATCGCCTGGAGCGCAACTTCGGCGGCGAGGCCGGCCGGTGGTTCGCGGAGGAGGATCCCGATCTGGCGGTCTTCCTCTCCGGCTACGGCGAGGGCCCGGCCGATCTCTTGCCCGGCGCCCATCATCTGCTCTCGGTGCCCATCGTCTTCGAGAGCAGCCCGCGGGGGATGCTGGTGGTCGGCGACAAGGAGAGCCGCCGCGCGGTCGGTCCCTTCAGCTCCAGCGACCGCCGCACCCTGGGCCTCTTTGCCAACCAGGCGGCGATCGCTCTCGAGAACGCGCGGCTCCACCTGCGCGCCCTGGAGCAGGAGCGCCTGGAGCGCGAGATGCACCTCGCCGCCGAGATCCAGCGCCAGATCCTGCCCAAGGGGGCGCCGCAGCTCCCCGGCTGCCAGCTGGTCGGCTGGAACCGCCCGGCCCGCGAGGTGGGCGGCGACTACTACGACATGTTCCCCACCCAGGGCGGCCGCATGGGCCTCGTGGTCGGCGACGTTTCGGGCAAGGGGATCCCGGCGGCGCTGATGGTGTCGACGCTCCATTCGGCCCTGCGGCTGCTGCTCGACCAGACCGGAATCGGCCCGCCCCTCCTGGAGAAGCTGAACAAGCACATCCTGGAGTCGAGCATGCCGAACAAGTTCATCACCATGTTCGTGGCCGAGCTGGACCCGGAGAGCGGCAACCTCCTCTATGTCAACGCCGGCCACAATCCCGGCCTGCTGCTGCACCAGGACGGCCGGATCGAGGAGCTCGGCTCGGGCGGCGTGCCGCTCGGCCTGTTCCCCGGCAGCCGCTATCAGGCGCGCGAGGCGACGGTCGGTCCCGGAGACCTCCTCTGTCTCTACAGCGACGGCATCACGGAGGCCGAGTCGGTGGACGACGAGGAGCTCGGGACAGAGCGGCTCTGCGATGTCCTGCGCAGCCACTGCGAGGAGCCTGCGCTCCAGGCTGTGCTCGACGCGGTCCGCGTGTCCGTGGAGGAGTTCTCCCGCGGCCGGCCCCAGGGGGACGACCAGACGCTGCTGCTGCTCAGGAGGGACCTCACCCCCTGATCCCGGCTACAATCCCCCGCATGAAACCCGCCCTCGTTCTTCCGGCTCTCCTGTGCCTCTCGTTCCCCCTGCTCGCCGCGGTCCAGCTCCCGACTCCCGAGGGAGGCAAGGCGGAGATCGTCCTCCGCTCGGGTGACGCCGGGGCTCCGCGGTGGTCGCTGGCCATCCATGGCGGCGCCGGCACCATCCCGAAGGACATCCCGGCGAGCGAGCGCGACCAGTATCTCGCCTCGCTGCAGAAGGCTCTGGAGATCGGCCGCGACGTGCTCTCCGGCGGCGGCACGAGCCTCGACGCGGTCGAGAAGGTCGTCCGCTTCCTGGAGGACGATCCGCTCTTCAATGCCGGCAAGGGCGCGGTCTACACGCACGACGGCACCCACGAGCTGGATGCCGCGATCATGGACGGCAGCGATCTCTCCTGCGGCTCGGTGGCCAGCCTGAAGACGGTCCGGCACCCGATCTCGCTGGCCCGCCTGGTCAAGGAGCGCTCGCCCCACGTCTTCCTGGTCGGCGACGGGGCCGAGGCTTTCGCCACCGAGATGCAGGTCGAGCGGGTGCCGAACAGCTGGTTCGACACGCCGAAGCGCTATGCGCAGCTGCAGGAGACCCTGCGCAAGGAGAAGGAGGAGAAGCCGAAGGGGACGGTGGGAGCGGTCGCCCTCGACCAGCACGGCAATCTGGCCGCGGCGACCTCGACGGGCGGCCTGACCAACAAGCGGTGGGGCCGCATCGGCGACGTCCCGGTGATCGGCGCCGGCACCTATGCGAACAACAAGACCTGCGCCATCTCGGGCACCGGCTGGGGGGAGAAGTTCATCCGCCACACGGTGGCGCACGACATCTCGGCGCTGATGGAGTACGCGGGCCTGACCCTGCAGCAGGCGGCGGACAAGGTGATCCACGGCAAGCTGGAGAAGGACGACGGCGGGGTGATCGGCGTCGCGCACGACGGCTCGATCGCCCTCGTCTTCAACTCCGAGGGGATGTACCGCGGGGCCGCCGATTCCAACGGACGCTTCGAGGTCAAGATCTGGGAGTGACCTCACCCCCCTGGCCCCCCTCTCCCATCGCCCCCCCTGCCGCCGGGAGAGGGGGGAACGCTCACCGCTTCGAACGCAATCATCGGCGCGGTGGTGGCTCCGAAGAGGGGATCGCCGGCCGTGACCGCGGTCACCGGCTGGCGGCCCACGCCCAGCACGCGCTCCAGGAGAGACGGCAGGTGATCCTCCCAGACCAGGTCGGGGACCGGAGCACCGAGCGCTCCGCCCTCGATGCGGCGGACGCCGCGCAGCCAGGCGCGGAAGCGCAGCGTGGCGGGGTCGAACGACCGTGGCGCGTCGAGCCAGGTCACCCAGAGGCCGCCGCCGGCCCGGCGCAGGATCTCGTCGTCGGGAGCCTCCCCGGGCTCGAGGAAGAGCTGGGTGGCGAGCGCCTCGTCGGGGGCCACCAGGTGGGGCGTGGGAGGGCGGCCGATCGCGGCGGCGAGCCTCTCGTCGACGGCCGGCGTGCGGAGGACGCCCCGCTCGATCAGGTCGATCGGGCGCTTGGCCCGTCCCAGGAAGTCGAAGGGGAACGGAAGGCCGCGCGGATCCGTCCCGTCGTCGCGCAGGGTGATCGCCGGATGGCAGACCGGCTCGCCGAGGCGGTCGCGCAGCGCGCCTTCCAGGAAGGTGGACGAGCCGAGGGCTTCCCGGTTCAACAGGTCCACCAGGGCGGCGGCGGCCTCCGGAGAGAGGACCAGGGGCACAGGAGTGGAAGGCGGCTCGGCCGTGGCAGCGCCGGCGGGGGAGTGGCGCCGCCGGGCACGCTCGAACACGGCGGCCGGGTCCAGATCGGTGAAGGCGCGCGCTGCGGCTGCGGCGCGTCCGGCGCCGGCCCCCAGGCCGCAGCTCGCCACCAGCCAGGCCGCGGTGACCTCGGTCGCGCGGCGCAGGCCGCGGCTGGTGACCACGGCCATCCGCCCTTCGGACCAGCCGAGCCAGCCGATCTCGCCGCGCTCGGCGTGCCGCTGGAGCAGGTCGCGCGCCCGGCCGCCCTGGCCCAGGCGCGCGATCTCCGGGTCGGCCAGCCCGAGGATCTCGGGCTGCGGGTCGGCCGCGGCGGGCGGATTGGGAGCTCCCGCGGGAGGTGCCAGGCGGGCCTGGGCCAGCGCCTCCCGGATGGCGTTTTCCAGGTCGGACGGCCCGGCCGTATGGGTGCGGTGCATGCCGATCCGGCCGGACTCCCGGACGCGGACCAGGAGGTTGCGTTCCGGGATCTCGAAACTGTCGCGCCGGCGTTTGCCGTTGTTCTCCTGGCCGCGCCGGGCTTCGATCCAAACCAGCTCCGTTTCGTCCGCCGGCGAGCTCGCCAGCGCGCGGTCGAGGCGGGCCAACATCTCTTCCACGGGCACCAGGACGGCGGGCGGCATGGCGCGGGAGTGTAGCAGGCAGGGGTGGTCCACCCTTTGCACCCTGTCTCCTGGGAACTAAGGGAGATGAAGCGGAGACACGGACTCATGACACTCGGGCGCACGCCTTTTCTCCTGCTCGCCGCGCTGGCTGCCGCGGCGGCCGCACCCTCCTATGCAGAGGACGGTGCCGACCTCGTCCTGCAACATGGGGTTTTCTATCCGGTCCAGCCGCCCGGCCGCGTCGAGGGGAGCCTCGCGGTGCGCGGCGGCCGCATCGTCTATCTCGGGCCCGATGCCGGCGCCGAGCGCTTCCGCGGTCCGCACACCCGCGTCGTCGACCTCGCCGGCCGGACCGTCACTCCCGGCCTGATCGACGCCCACTCCCACCTGCGCGACCTCGGCCGCAACCTCGCCGAGGTCGACCTGACCGGCGCGCCCACCTATGACGAGGTCGTCCGCCGGGTGCGCGAGGCGGCGGCGCGGGCGCCGCAGGGAGCCTGGGTGTTCGGCAACGGCTGGGATCAGAACCGCTGGCCCGGCAAGCAGTTCCCCTCTCACGAGCCGCTCTCGGCGGCGGTACCCGACCACCCCGTCTGGCTGAACCGCGTCGACGGCCATGCCGCGCTGGTCAACGCCCGGGCCATGGAGATCCTGGGCATCGACGCGTCGACCAAGGACCCTGCCGGCGGCCGTTTCTTGCGCGATGCCTCCGGTCGCCCCTCGGGCGTGCTGGTCGACAACGCCATGCACATCGCCGACCGCCTGCCCGGACCGAGCCGCGAGGAGAACGAGCGCTGGCTGCGCGACGGCGCCCGCCAGTGCCTGGCCGTCGGTCTGACCACCGCCACCGACATGGGGGTCGACGGCGACCTCATCGCGGCCTACCAGGCGCTGCGCCAGACGGGCGAGCTGCCGCTGCGCGCCGCCGTCTTCGTGGCCGACAACCAGCCTCTCCTCGACGAGTGGTTCCGCCGCGGCCCGGAGATCGACCCGGAAGCGCGCCTGACCATCCGGGGCGTCAAGATGTACGCCGACGGCGCCCTCGGGAGCCGCGGCGCCGCCCTGCTCGAGCCCTACAGCGACGATCCCGGCAATATCGGCCTGCTGCTCACGCCGGGCGCCCACATGGAAGACGTGGCGCGGCGCGCCGTCGCCGCCGGCTTCCAGGTGGCCATCCATGCGATCGGCGACCGCGGCGCCCTGGTCGCCCTCGACGCCATGGAGAAGGCCCTGGGCGGACCGCGTCCCGAGGCGCGCTTCCGCCTGGAGCACACCCAGATCGTGCGCGTCCAGGACCTGGAGCGCATGGCGCGTTTAGGGGTCATCGCCTCCATGCAGCCCACCCACGCGACCTCCGACATGCCCTGGGCGGGCGACCGCCTGGGCGAGGGGCGCCTGGAGCGGGCGTACGCCTGGCGCAAGGTGCTGAATTTCGGCGGCCGTCTGGCGCTGGGGAGCGACTTTCCCGTCGAGTCGCCCGATCCGCGCCTCGGGATCTATGCCGCGGTGACGCGGCAGGACCTCGCGGGCAATCCGCCGGGCGGCTGGCTGCCGGGAGAGCGGCTGACCCGCGAGGAGGCGCTGCGCGGCTTCACCCTCGACGCCGCCTGGTCGCTCTTCCTCGAAAAGGAGGTAGGCTCTCTGGAGGTGGGGAAGCGGGCCGACCTGGTCGTCTTCGCCCGCGACATCATGACCGTTCCCGAGGCGGAGATCCCGCGGGTCGAGGTCGACATGACGGTGGTGGACGGCAAGGTCGTCCATGAAAGGGGGCGCACGCCTTGAGAAGGTGGCGGCCCTGCCTGGCCTGGCTCGCGCTGGTCTTTCTCCTCGGTGGAGGCTCCACCTCCGGCGCCGAGGACCTGTGGGCGGAGCAGCGCCGCGCCATGGTGGAGAAGCTGCGCCAGCGCAGCACCCACCAGTCGGAGGTGCTCCAGCCGGAGGTGCTCGCCGCCATGGAGAAGGTGCCCCGGCACCTCTTCGTGCCCGAGTCCCTGCGCGCCAAGGCCTACGCCGACGAGCCGCTCTCCCTGAGCTCCGACCGGACGATCTACGAGCCCTACGTGGTGGCGCTGATGACCTCGCTGCTCGACCTCCAGAAGAGCGACAAGGTGCTGGAGGTCGGCACCGGCACCGGCTATCACGCGGCGGTTCTCGCGCGCCTGGCCCGCGAGGTCTATTCCGTCGAGATCGTGCCGCCGGTCGCGAGCCAGGCGCGCCAGCGCCTCCAGGCCCTGGGCTATTTCAACGTCGAGGTCAGGATCGGCGACGGCTATCAGGGGTGGGCCGAGAAGGGGCCTTTCGATGCCATCCTGCTCTCGGCCGCGCCGCCGCACATCCCCAAGCCGCTGATCGACCAGCTCCGGGTCGGCGGCCGGATGGTGGTGCCGGTGGGGGGGTTGCTCCAGGACCTGCTGGTGATCACCAAGACCGCGGACGGGATCGAGAAGCGGACGGTGATCCCCGTCCGCCTCACGCCGATGAAGGGCAAGGTGCGCGATGGCGAGTGAGCGTGCGGGCTTCGGCCGCATCGTCCGGGCGATCGTCCTCGCCCTGGCAGCCGTCCTGGCGATCGCCACGGCCGCCACCGCCGCCGACCGCTGGGAGGCGGCGCGCCACCGCATGGTCGAGCAGCAGATCCGCCAGCGCGGCATCACCGCTCCGCGGGTGCTCGCCGCCATGGACAAGGTGCCGCGCCACCTCTTCGTGGCGGCGCCGCAGCGTCCCGCGGCCTACGGGGACACGCCGCTGCCGATCGGGGAGAAGCAGACCATCTCGCAGCCCTACATGGTGGCGCGGATGACCGAGCTCCTCGGCATCGGCCCGGGAGACAGGGTGCTCGAGATCGGCACCGGCTCGGGCTACCAGTCCGCGGTCCTCGCCGAGGTGGTCGGCCCGAGCGGCCAGGTCTACACCATCGAGATCGTGGCGCCGCTCGGCGTGCAGGCGCGCGAGACCCTCGAAAGCCTCGGCTACTCGAACGTCCACACCCGCATCGGCGACGGCTACAAGGGGTGGCCCGAGGAAGCCCCCTTCGACGCCATCATCGTCACCGCGGCGCCGCCGCAGGTCCCCGAGCCCCTGCTCGACCAGGTCAAGGTCGGCGGCCGGATCGTGCTGCCGGTGGGCGAGGTCTGGCAGGACCTCCAGGTCCTCACCCGGCGCCCCGACGGGACCTTCGAACGCAAGAACGTGCTGCCCGTGCGCTTCGTGCCGATGACCGGCGAAGCGCAGCGCGAGCACCGCTGAGACCTCCGGCCCCCCTGTAACGTTCCGCTGCGCTTCCTCGCCACAAGGGAGAGCACCCGGCCGCTCGCCCGGTGTATGATTCGAAAGTCGTCGATAGGTTGAAAGAAAACGACGCCGCACAACAGGAGGGCTCCCATGCGACGCAGCGTCCAACAGCCGGTCCTCGTTCTCGTCTTGCTGCTCCTGATCGGAGCGGCCGGCGCACAGGCGCAGCCGTTCACCGACTGGCTGATCTCTTCACCGGGGTATCCGACCTCCAGCGGTTGGGTCCAGATCCCCCATCACGCATCGCTCAACCCGACGGCCGCCTTCACCTTCGAGGCCTGGGTGGCCATCACCAACTCGGTGAGCGGCGAGGATTGCCGCAGCATCGCCGGGAAGAACTATACCCAGGCCTGGTGGCTCGGCCAGTGCAACGTCGGCGGCCAGCCCACCTTGCGCTCCTATCTGAAGGGCGGGGGCTCGCTACGGAACGGCGGCATCATCCCGCGCAACGTCTGGACGCACGTCGCGGTCACCTTCGACGGCAGCGTGCGCCGCCACTACATCAACGGTGAGCTCGCCGCCTCGTTCGCCGAGACGGGACCGCTGACCACCAGCACCGACCCGATGCGGATCGGCAGCGACGTCTCCTGGCTGCACTCGCCCACCGGCGCCATCGACGAGGTGCGGCTGTGGAGCGTGGCGCGCTCGATCGGCCAGATCCGGGCCAACCTGAACAAGCGGATCACCGCGGCCCAGCCCGGCCTCGTCGCCGTCTGGTCGCTCGACGCCAACGGCAACGACATCATCGGCGCGCGGGACGGCGCGTTGGCCGGCACCGGGGTGGCCTTCCTGAATGCGCCGGTGGAGGCGAGCTGCGGCTCCTCCACGGCGACCACCCTCTGCCTGAACGACCGGTTCCTGGTGCGGGCCTTCTGGCGGACCAACCCGACTCCCGGCACGTCGACCGACGGCCAGGCCCAGGTCGCCGGCTGTCCGAACGTCAGCTCCGGCCTGTTCTGGTTCTTCGCTCCCAACAACTGGGAGGTGATGGTCAAGGTGCTCAACGCCTGCGGCCTCAACAACCGCTGGTGGGTCTTCTCGGCCGCCACCACGAACGTCTTCTACCGGCTGGAGGTCACCGACGTCACCTCCGGCGAGCAGAAGATCTACTTCAACTACCCCGGCCCGCCGGCGCCCGCGGTCACCGACACCGACGCGCTCGCGACCTGCCCGTAGGCCCCCTCCCCGGGGAGGGGGTATACTCTCCTTCAGCAAATGACTGAATAGGAGAGTCTCGATGCGGGGACGCTGTGCGCTCGCTCTTTCCGCCTTCCTTCTCACCGTCCCGGCAGGGGCTGACGTGGTCCATCCCCTGCCGTACGACCTTCTCTATGTGCGGGCTTCGTACTTCGGGCCGGGACCGGCGGGCGCCAACAGCGTCTGGCCCGACACCGTCCGGCCGCTCACCCCCGATCCCGGAGCGCAGCTCGTGCTGCTGAAGCGCGACGGCTCGCGCGAGGTGATCTTCCCCCTGGAGCGCTATCGCGGCCAGATCGACACCCCGCGGGGGAAGCCGCTGTCCGCCGGCTCGGTGGCCGACTTGAACGTCTCCTTCGACGGCAGGCAGGTCCTGTTCACCTGGTACCACGACCTGACCGCGGTCAACCCGCAGCGCGGCGATCCCCAGGGGCCGTATCTCTCGACCGCCGGCGCCGACCTCTACAAGCTGGATCTCCAGACGCGGGCTCTCGTGCGCCTCACCACCCAGACGCTGACGCCGAATACCGGCAACGGCGCGCGCTTCGATCCGGGCGATCCGGCGAGCAATCACCCGCGGATCGGCGTCTTCAACACCGGCGGCACCTGGGCTCCCGGCAATCGGATCGTCTTCACCTCGAGCCGCAACGACCTGCTCCCTCCCAAGGCCTTCACGACGGGTCAGCGGGTGCTGCAGCTCTTCGCCATGGACGACGACGGCCGGAACGTCGAGCAGATCGGCCATTTGAACCTCGCGATGGCCCTCCATCCGCAGGTGCTGCTCGACGGCCGCATCGCCTTCTCGAGCTGGGAGGAGCAGGGGCTGCGCGACACCCGCCAGTTCCCCCTCTGGGTCACGGGTCCGGACGGCCGCGGCTGGAACGGGCTCTCCGGCTTTTCCGAGCCGTTCCTCGTGCACCACTTCATGACCCAGATGCCGGGCGGCGATCTGGTGGTCACCCGCTACTACAACCTGAACAACAACGGCTTCGGCGATCTCATCCGCTATCCGCTGGACCCTCCGGGTCCCGACTTCGACAGCCCCGAGGCCGTCTTCTCCGACGGTCTCGACGGCAAGATCCCCTTCCAGCGGATCGGTCAGATCCGGCTGACGCCGTTCACCACCCCGGACGATTTCCCGGCCCCCTGCCCGGGCTGGGAGGACAACGCCTACGCCGCCTCGGGCATCGAGGGACCCGCTCCCTGCACGGGGGCGGAGCGCCGCGGCAAGCTCACCCATCCGGCCGCGGCGCCCAGCTCCGCCGGCGATCCCGCCCGGGCCGACCTCCTGGCGGTCTACGCTCCCGGTCCGGCCAACCACAACGGCATCTATGTCGGCCTGGGCACGGCTCTCCCCTGGCTGCATAGCGAGATCGTGCTCATCCCGGACGGCCAGCCGGTCGCCGTGCCGCCGGCCGGCACCCCGGGCCGGCCGCCCGGTCTGCTCACCGTGGTCGCCGAGGACGGCTTCAACCTCCAGTGGCCGCGTCCGGTGATCAGCTGGCAGCAGCTCTATGGCGTCGCCGGGCCGGCGGGCTGGCCCGAGCTCTCCGACGAGGCGATCCGCGAGGAGGGGCTCACTCCGGGCGAGCCGTTCGGCCTCCTCGGCAGCTCCTCCCTCCTCTGGCGCGACACCGCGCCCTCGCTCGGCCGCTACTGGGAAGACCGCGATCCGTTCAACACCGGTGACGCGGCGCCGTTCCGCTGGGTGCGCCAGGGGTCTGACGCCGGCGTCTATGGGGACGACGACGTCTGGGCGGTGCGCGTGCTGATGCTCGCGCCCGCGACCGACCGGACCTACCCGGACAACGGCCCCAACTTCCATTCCGTCGGCGGCGAGCGGCTGCGCATTCTGGGCGAGATCCCGGTGCGCAAGCCGGGCGCTCCCCACCTCTTGCGGCCCGACGGCTCGCAAGAGGAGGACACCAGCTTTCTGGCGAAGATCCCCGCGGACACCGCGGTCACCTTCCAGGCGCTCGATCGCCGCGGAATGGTGCTCAACATGGCCCAGACCTGGCACCAGGTGCGGCCCGGCGAAGCGCGCTACGACTGCGGCGGCTGCCACGCCCACAGCAAGGAACCGCTCGACTTCGAGGACACGGCGGCGGCCCGGCCGGACTACGTGGTCCCGGACC
>DASPXX010000176.1:0-31381 GCA_035637095.1 Thermoanaerobaculia bacterium | reverse complement strand
CTCAGGGAGCTTGCCCAGAAACCCCTGGAGCTCAAAAAGACAACAACGAACTCCTATGAAGCAGATCTTGGCCGGGATGCTGTGGTCATTTACAGGTCGACAGGAGGGCTGCCCGACAATCTGACAAAGTAGAATTAGTCCTCCCACCGCAAATTCGGTGACGTATCTTTCGGCGGGGAGAGGGGGTGCGTCCAGGGTGTCTCCGGCTTGGACGAGCGGCGTGACGAGAGCGGGCTGGTGGCGGTCCGGGAGGAGCCAACCGGCCCGGGAGCCGAGTCATCGCTCCCGAGAGGAGCAGGGCCGCTCCCCGAGAGACGAGCCATCCGGCTCGCCAGGAGAACGACCGCGCTCGGGAGCCAGGTCCTTCCTCCCGCAGGCCGGGAGACCCGTCTCTCGAACCGAACGGCTCGGCGCATCCTCCCAGCTCCCTCTCTGAGAGGTCGAAGAGACTGCGGGGCCGGCTCCTGGGCAGGCGTTGCGCCGCGGAGATCTGCTCGGCATCGACGAGATCCTCGAACGCCGGCCCCCTTCGCAGGGCCCTCACTTCGAATCCTAACATCTCCTGGAGCTCGCGGTGCTCCTGCTCTAGCCGGCTCGCTCTGAGCTCGGCCCAGCGATACGCAGCTGGTTGCGATTGGTACTTGACAGGGCTCCTTGTCGTTACGTACACTGTATCCAGACGGGACGCTCTGGGTAACAGGCGAACCCGGTGCTGCCCGCCGCCATGGAGGTGGTGGGTATTCAAAGGAAGGAGCACGGATGAGTGAGCCCGATGTCCAGGAGCTGAAGGCGGAGCGGTGCAGGAGGAGTCGTTAGCCCTGATGCGGAAGCGCGTGGCGGGGCCGGGCGATCCCATCGGATCCGCGATGGCCGTGACGCCGAGCGAGGCGCAGGTGCGGCTCAAGGCCGAGCGGGTGCAGTTGCGGCTGAAGCGGATGCAGGGCTGGAAGATGCTGGCGCAGGGCAAGGCCATCGATCGCGTGCGGCAGTTCCCGGACGCGCTCGTGGCGGCCTCCTACCTGGGCTTCGCGTCGCTGCTGGCCCGCAAGATGAACCAGCCCCTGCGGGTCTCGATGGTCGGCAACACCATGGTCCTTGCCCTGACCGGCCGCACCAAGGGTCCCGAGAAGGGCATCACGGAGGAGGTGATCGATCTCGCAGAGCAGCTCGGGTAGTCCGGGCTGCGCCGAACGTCAACGACCAGAGGAGGAATCGAATGGCATCGTATGCAGACGATCAGAAGAAGATGGAGATCCGGAACGAGGCGGTGGCGGCCAATGCGCCGGACCTCCCGCACCTGGAGATCAAGCGGCTGCGGCTGAATGACGTGCTGAACGTGTTGAGGACCCTCACGACCGAGCAGAAGAGCCTGACGGCCAGGAAGCAGGAGGTCTCGCTGCGTCTCGCCGGGCTCATGAGAGAGGGGAACTCGCTGGTGGCCTTCATCGATTTGGGAGTGAAGCAGCACTACGGCAACCGGGCGGAGAAGTTGGCGGAGTTCGGGTTGCAGCCGTTCCGCGGCCGGCCGCGGAACAAGCCGGAGCCGGAGGAGGAGCCGCCGGTCGAGTAATCAGGCCGGCGTTTGCCGATCATCGACAGGGGCGTGGCTTCGGCCGCGCCCCTTTTTTCGTCTCGAAGAGCCTCCCGGCCCTGCTCTCAGAGTTTCCGGTTCAACGAGAGGCTCTTTTGCCTCGACCGGAGACCCTTTTCCCTCGACAGGAAGCCCTCTCCGCTCGATCAAAAGCCTCTCGCGTCCCGCAAGAAGAATCCGCCCTCGACCGGAGGCCCCCTTTGGCTGAGCAAAAACCTTCTCCTCCTCGACGGAAAACCCTTTCGGCTCGACAGAGAGCCCTTCCGCGCGGCAAAAAACCTCTCCCGTTCAACCAAAACGGTCTCCCCTCAAGCAGCAAGGGTCTTTCGCTCAACGGAAGATCCTTTTCGCCCGGTAAACCGCCTCTCTCGCTCGACAAGACGGGTCTTCCGCTGAGCCAAAAGCCTCTCTCGTTCAACGAGAAAGCTGCCGGCGAGGGCCGAAAGCCGCCCGTCCTGCGGAAGATCCTTCCGTTGGACGGGCGTGTTCCAGCCGAGCGAGTCAGGGGGGCTCAGAGATTCCAGGAGATACCGACCAGGTAGGTGGTGCCGGAGAGGTCGAGGTCTCCGAAGCCTTCGAAGTCGTCGGACAGCGTGTCTTTCGCATGGCTCCACCGGCCTTCGCCGAAGAGCGACAGGCGCTGCGTGATCGGTGCTTCGAGGCCGAGCAGGTAGTAGTAGCCGAAGGCCACTCCGTCGTCCTTCAAGTTGGCGAAGAAGACCTCGTTGTTGTGGCCGAAGTCGATGAAGTCGCCCTTCTCCTCCAGGGACCAGAAGAAGCTGCCGGCTCCGGCGCCGATGTACGGGCTGACCGGCGCGTTCGAGCCGAGCGGGTGGAGGACCACGCCGACCGTGGCCGTGGCGAGGTCGAGGCTCGTGTCGTGCCGGATGCGGTCGCCGAAGTTGTCGACGAAGTCGCGGTACGACTGGGTGGTGTCTCCGCTGAAGGCGGTGCCGGCGAACTCCAGGCTCAGGTAGCGGCTGAGCGGGAGCAGATAGCTGAGCCCGAAGGAGGCGTTCTCCATGTCCTCAGCTCCGCCGGCGGCACCGGTGAACAGGCGGTCCTTGTCGTTCCAGTATTCCGAGTCTCCCTCCGGCCGGAAGTCACCGACGAAGAGGCGGAAGGCTCCATCGCGCTCGTAGAAGCCCCGATGGGGCTGCTGGTATCGCTGCGCCCACGCGGGCGTCACGGCGAGGAGCAGGCCGGCAAGGATCAGGGTCGTGCGCATTGCTTTCGAAGTCATCTTGGTTTCTCTCCTCTCTAGACATCTGCTCGATGGATGAGCAACGGGAATGCCAGGGCTGTGCAGAGTGTTCAACTCTCCAGGCAAACCTTTGTTCCTCAATCAGTTACCGGGAGTTGGGCGGCTCGCTCCGCCGCTCGGCCTGCGTCCTTTCGAGAGGACGGGCCGGCCTCATCCGCGGTCTTCGGGTAAACTGGAAGGAGACGATCCGGAGGACATCCGCCATGCCCGCGATGCCACGCCCGCGCTCCGTCCGCGCTCTGGCTCTGTTCCTTGCCGCCCTGCTTCTGGCCTCCTGCTTCTCGACCCAGGCGGTCGGCCGCCGTCCGTCCGCCGGCCAGGGAGGCGGCGTCGCGGTGCGGGTGTTCCCCGATGACGACGCCCGCAGGGCCGGCGTCGTGCTCTCCGGCGGCATCGTGGGAGAGCTCGAGCGGATGGAGGGGGAGCATTGGGTTCCGGTCTTCCACTCTCTCGATGCGCGCTGGACCGTGCTGGGCCTGAAGCCCGGCAAGTACCGGGTGCTCTTCCCGGCGCGGCTCGACGACTCCGGCAACGAGATCCCGCTGCCGAACAAGCCGAAGATCGTGCGGGTCCGCGCCGACCAGGTGACCGAGGTGGAGACCGTGGTCGAGCACGTGCCGCCGGCGCTGGTGGCCGCGGGAGTCGCGACGGCCGTGGTGGCCGCCGTCCTCCTCTGGGATTGGCTCGACGATCACGACCTGCCGAAGCCGCCGCTTCCGCCTCCGCCGCTCGTCGACGCGGTCTTCCAGGTGGCGGTCGACGTGGCGGTCGCCGGGGACGGCTCCGCCCCTCCGGAGGCGCCGCCGTACGTGACCTCCCATTTTCCGGAGGACGGCGACTGGGTGGCCGCCCGGCGCGTGCGGGTGACGTTCGCGATGTCCGAGCCGATCGATCCCCGGGAGGTCGATCCGGAGGCGATCCTCGTCGAAGGGGAGCACAGCGGTCCGATCCCCGGCCGTGTCTCCTACGACCGGCAGCACTGGTGGATCGTCTGGGAGCCGCTGGACGACCTGCCGCGCGACGAGGTGTTCGAGGCGACCCTCGACGCCGGCTCAGTCGAGAATCTGAGCGGCGCGCCGCTCGACCGGTCGGCGAGCTTCCGGTTCAGGACGACGCAGTAGGGGCCAGCACCCCCGGGCACTACCGCGAGCGGGCCTCCACCCGCCCAGACCCTCACCCCCTAACCCCCTCTCCCACCCGCACTCACGCCCGCCCGGGAGAGGGGGAACCTTCAAGTTCCTCCTGCTCAAGCTTTTGGGCGGCGGCGCCCTCTCCCGGGAGGGTGTGAGTGCGGGTGGGAGAGGGTCGGGGTGAGGGTCTTTGGGCGGTAGGGGGCCGGGGGTGAGGGCCTACGGCGCCAGCACGCGCAACGCCGCCGCGACCCGCCGCCGGTGGGCCGGCCCGTCGTCGTCGAAGATCAGCCCGACGGAGCAGCCCTGCCGCCAGCGGACCCGGCCGCGGACCCGCAGCAGATCGGGCCGCCCGTCGATGCCCACCGATAACCCCAGGCGCTGGGTGACGTGCCAGCGTTCCGGGGCGGCGAGGAGGCAGGCTCCTCCGGCGGAGAGGTTTTCGAGGCGGGCCTGCACCTTCTCTCCGTGGTCCACGGTGAGATGGACCTCCCGGTCGACCCAGATGCGCGGCTCCCGGCGGGTCCAGGGAGCGGCGGCGAAGGATTTCTGCCTCAGCAGACGGCGGCGGGTCAGGAGGGCGGGCAGGAGGGCTTCCAGAGCCGGTGCGGTGGCGAGCTCCTGGACGACCTCGTGGGGGATCTTCCAGAGCACGGTCTCCCCGATGGTGCGCGCGGCGAAGGGGCGCGACGAGCCCAGGAGGGCCGCGGTCTCTCCGAAGACCTCGCCCGGCCGCAGGTCACGGATGCGCTCGATCGGCCTCCCCGGCGTTTCGGAACGGATCACCACTCCGCCGCGGACGACCACGTAGAGGCCGTCGCAGGGATCGTCCTGGCGGAAGACGATCTCGTTCGAGCCGAGATGCTTTTCCTCGAGATGGCGCTCCAGACGAGCAAGCAGATCCTGGCCCAGGACCCGGAACATCGGTACTCCCGCGAGACGGGTCTCCGACATCTTTCCCTCTCCCACAGAAAAATCAACACAGCATCGATCTGGGTGCGGAAGCCTCGGCAGGCTTCAGGACCCGATCAGATAGAGTAACACATCAGAATTATCGCGAACCGTGCGAAGACGGTCCGATCGTCCCCGGGAGCAGGCTGCCGGGGACGTGAAACACTGCGCCGCCGTGGGTCTCCCGCGGCAGGTGGGAGCGCGAGCCCGGGGACGACGGAGGCTGGGGCGGCGGCTCCATGCCGCAGCGATCGCACGGCTGCGGCGGAACGTTCCAGAAGCCCGGGTAGACGTAGACCGGGTAGAACGGCACGCCGGCGTTGGACGGTTCGGCGGTCTGCTGCAGCCGCTCCCGGAGCTCCAGGCTGGCGAGCGCCAGCTCGACCTCGCGCACGGCCTGGGTGGCCTGCGAGGCCTGGGTGGCGGCCCGCTCGGCGCGCCGCCGCTCCATCTCCTCCTCGCGGGCGCGCTGGCGCGCCGCGTTCTCCTCGCGCGAGAGCCACTGGCCGTCGGCGAAGACGAAGCCGCGCCGCCGCATCGAATCCGCATAGGGAATCCAGCGGTCGAGCTGCTCGTCGAAGACATATCCGGAGGAGCGCAGCAGAGGAGCCACCCCCTCCAACCGGGGATCCAGGTTGGCGGCGGCGAGCGCCGCTTCGCGGGCGCCCTGCTCCAGTCCCTGCTGCTTCGCCCACTGGGCGAGGGTCAGCCAGTCGCCGGCCGTGGCGGTGCGCCGGATGGCTTCCTTGCGGCGCAGGTATTCGGCGAAATCGGAATCAGACGACTCCACCCGCAGCACGTGGCTGCGCGGCAGGCTCAGCGAGCCGCCGGGCATGCGGATCTTCACCTCGGTCTCCGTCATCTCGGCGATGACGTTTTCGAAGCTCCGCCCGTTCACCAGGTAGACCGTATCGGCCCGGACCGGCGCCAGGGAGGCGAGAGCGAGGAACAGCGCGGCAAAACAACGAATCCGCATCGAGGCTCCCTCATGTCCCGCAAGGTGGGACCTGCCTATGGTACAACGCTCTCGGGAGCGCTGCTACTCCCGCCGCTCCACGCGCAGGGGGGAGCGGGTTACCGGCTCCCAGCGGCCCGCCGCCGTCCGGCCCTCCACGTCCAGGCTGTACCGGCCGGAGGGGAGGAGGGAGGACGGGAGGGCGAGGGTGAGGGTGTCCCGCTCGTCCGGCCGCAGCCCGTCCCCGCTCCAGACCGGTTTCCCCGCGGCCGTGCGCAGGGTGGCCCGGTAGGTCGCGTGCTCGACGAGCGCGAGCTCCACGGACAGCACCACCCAATCCTCTCCCGGAGCCAGGGCGAGACGGTTCAAGTCCTCGCTCCCGTCGCTGCCGCCGCGCACCGCGGCGAGCACGAAGACCGGCAGGTTGACCCGCGGGGCCTCGGCGCGGGCGAGGCGCTCCTCGGCGGCGGCCCGGTCGCGGCGCTCCTGCTCCAGCGCGCTCGCGAGCTGATCGCGCTCCCAGCGCACCTTCTGCGCGTCCGGGATTCCCGGCGGCTCCGGAGAGGAGCGGGGAGGGGCGGCGGGACGGGCCCGCTCCGCCTCCGCCGCGGCGAGCCGGCGGCCGAGATCCCGGTTGCGCATCAGCAGGAGCCCGGCGGGGAGCGCCACCACGATCGCCAGCGCCGCGGCGAGGAGCGCCCGGCCGGTGCGCGAGAGAAGGAGGCGGAGAAAGAGCCCCCGCTCGATCGTGCGCGCCGCGCCGGCCGCGGCGACCTCGCGGAATCCCTCGCGAAACCCCTCCTCCAGCTCCAGCTGCTCCAGGCACTCCGTGCAGTCGACGTAGTGGGCCTCGAAGCGGGACCTCTCGTCGCCGCTCAGCCGGTCGGCCAGGTAGCGGCGGATGACGTCGTTCTCTTCGATGTAGGTATGGTCCATGGCGCACCTCACTCCGCCGCGGCTCTGTGCTCGCGGCGCGGCGTCCGCTCCGGGGGCGGTCCGCCCCGGAACCCGCTCTGCCGCCTTTCGTACAGATCCTTGTAGCGCTGGCGTGCCCGGAAGAGCACGCGGTTGAAGTGGACCTGGTCGAGCGCCAGGTCGCGACAGATCTGCTCCTTCTCCTCCTCCGCGATGTAGTAGCGGAAGAGAAGCTGGCGATCGCGGTCCTGCTCCAGCTCGCCGATCACCTGGCGGACGACGGTCGCGCGCTCCTTGCGCAGGAGGGCTGACAGCTGGCCGGGCTCGGGATCGGGCGCCTGCTCGGCCCGCTCGGAGTCCCGGTCGTGCCACTGGTCGCGCCGCGTGTCGCGCCGGGCGTCCTCGGTGGCGAGGTTGCGCGCCAGGCTGGTGAGGAAGCCAGGGAGCTTCTCCGGCTCGCGGATCTCGCCCCGCCGGATCTTTTCGATCGCCAGCCGGAACGTCTCCTGGTGAAGATCCTCGGCGAGAGCGGGATCGCGCGCGACGCGGCGGAGCAGAAAGGAGATGCCGCGGCTGAAGTGCCGGATCAGCTCGTCCTCCGCGGCGGCCTCCCCGCTCCGGATGCGGCCGACCAGATCGGCCGGAGCGGTCACTGCCAGTCCCCCTGGATCGTGAAGGCGGCCCAGAAGTACGGATCGCGCCATCGTTTTTCCTTCCACATCGAGAGCTGGGCGGTGCGGAGCGCCTCGGCCGGCCGCTGCCCCTCCGCCAACAATGCATGGTAGAAGCGGGTCATCAGCTCGGCCGTGGCGCGGTCCTCCACCCGCCAGAGGCTCGCGACGACGCGGCTCGTTCCGGCGTAGAAGAAGCCCCGCGTCAGCCCGGTGAGCCCTTCGCCGCGCATCTCCCGGCCGAGCGCCGTCTCGCAGCCCGAGAGCACTACGAGATCCGCATCGAGGTCGAGGCCGTAGACGTCCTGGAGGCGCAGGAATCCGTCCCGCGGCTTGCCCTCCCGGTCGACCAGCGAGAGCACGAGCCCGGACAGGGCGGGGCGGCGGCTGTCGAGGACGCCGTGGGTGGCGAAGTGGACGATGCGGTATTTGCGCAGCTCGGGCGACGTCGCGGTCTCGCGGTCGGCATCGAAGTCGAGGGCGGAGAGGACCGGCCGCCCGGCTGCCTGGGCGAGGATCGCCTCGGCCTCGCGGCGGGTCCACGGGAGCCGCTCGAAGCGCCGGGGCTCGTCCCCGGAACGCTCTTTGGAGCGGCCGGCGGAACCAGAGGAGCGGGCGCGGCCCACCCGCGGGTCGTCCACCGTGAAGACCGGATCGGCGAGGACCGCCACGGCGCCGCGCTGGTCGCCGGTCGGGCGGTCCCGCCGCAAGGCCGCGAGCGTCGCGGCGGACGGCAGGTGGACCACCTCGTGCTCCGCCATCAGGGGCTCGCCGGTCGCCGGAACCGGCAGCGCGGCAAAGGGGATGTAGTGGAGGGCGCCGTCCGGAACGACCAGCACCCGCTGGGGCAGGCGGTCCGCGACCGGCCCGAGGAGCATGCGGGCGAGGGCGGCGAGATCGGCATCGCCCGCGGCCGGGCGGCGCAGGCGCTCGGCGGCGATGCGCGCCGCCGTCTCGATCTCGTCCCGCGGAGGAAGCTCGTAGGCGTCCACCGTCTCCGGGGTCACCGCCCAGAGCCAGCTCCTTTCCTGTCCGAGCGCGTATTCGAGCAGCATCGTCCCTCCATCCAGGTAGTGGGACCGCAGCTCGGAAAATCTCACCGGTTCCTCGCCGGTCAGCTCCCGGTAGCGGGGACTGGCGGCGCGGGCGGCCGCCTCGGCCTCGGCGAGGTCCTCGAGGGACGCCTCCAGCTCACCGCGCGCCTCCTCGACCGCCGCCGCGGGAGCGCCCTCGGCGAGCAGGCGGGCGTGGCGCCCGGCCTTGGCGTCGCGCAGGTGCCGGGCCTTCTGCAGCCGCTCGGCGAGCTCCGGGGCGATCCCCGGGCGCAGGTCGGCGCGAGCCTCGCGCAGGAGGTCGAGCAGGCCGCGCGCCCGCGCCCGCTCGGCGACCTCCAGCGCCTCGGTCTGATGCCCGGCGGAGGGGTCGGCGCGGTGCATGCGCATCAGGACGTCGATGAGGAGCTCGTAGGCGTCCTGGCGGTCCGCGAAGAACGTGTCGCGGAGGTCGCGCCGCACCACCCGGGAGCGCAGCGACTCGATCTTCGCCAGGGCGTCCTCCAGGCGCGTCCGGGCCGCGGGGAGATCGCCGGCCGTCTCATCGAGGCGGGCGATCTCCTGGAGGGTGCGGATCTCGCCGTCGAGATCCTCCACCGACCGCCGGAGCGCCAGGGCCTGCGCGAAGAGGTCGCGGGCCGCGCGGCTCTCCCCCGCCGCCGCCTGGAGCGCTCCGAGGAGATGGAGGGACTCCGCCTCGCCGCGGCGGTCCCCGATTTCCCGGCGGATCGACAGGGCGGCTTCGAGGTGCTGTCCCGCCTCGGCGCGCCGCCCCAGCCGCAGCTCCAGGGTGCCCAGATTCGCCAGGGCTCCGGCCTCGCCCCGGCGGTCGCCGATGGTGCGCTGGACCCCCAGGGCCCGGGTCAGCGAGGCGAGCGCGTCGGAGCCGTTCCCGGCGCCGCTCTGCAGCCGCCCGAGAAACGACAGGGCCTCCGCCTCGCCGCGCCGGTCTCCGATCGCCTGCCGGATGCCGAGCGACTGCTCGCAGAGGTCGCGCGCCCGGTCGGGCTCGCCCAGCCCCGCCAGGACTCCGCCCAGGTTGTAGAGCACCGAGGCCTCGCGGCGCTTGTCGCCGAGCTGGCGGAAGATCTCCAGGGCCTGCCGGTAGGCTTCGAGCGCCGCCTGCGGCTCGCCGAGGAAATCGTTGATCAGCCCGAGGTTGTTGAGCGCGTCCGCCTCGCCGGATTGAAGGCCGAGCGCGCGGAAGCCCTCCAGGGCCCGGCCGTAGCTGCCGAGAGCCAGGTCCGGCTCGCCGAGGACGTCGTAGATCGCTCCCAGATTGTTGAGCACCGCGGCCTCGCGGCCGCCGTCACCCGTCTCCCGGAAGAGCGCGAGGGCGCGCTCGAAGACCTCCCGCGCCCGCCGGGGATCGCCCGTCGACTGGTGGACGAGACCGAGGTTGTTGAGGGTGCTCGCGGCCGACGCCTGATCGCCGGCCGCTTCCCAGAGGGCGAGGGCGTCCCCGTAGGAGGCGAGCGCCGCGGGCGCGTCGGACAGCGCCCACTGCGCGAGCCCCTTCTGGTTCAGGGTGTCCGCCTGCCGGCGGCGGTCCCCCTGCCGGCGCCAGAGGTCGAGCGCTCTCTCGAAGGGCGCGATCGCCTCGCGCGGCTCGCCCAGGAGGCGGTGCAGGTAGCCGGCCATGTAGGAGGCGCGGGCCTCCTCCTCGGGATCGCCGAGAGCGGCCCAGCGCGGAACGAGGCCGCCGTAGGCCTGCAGCGCCTGGCGGAGCGCATCGGCGTCCCGGGTCCTGTACAGCTGTAGCGCCTCCCGGTTCCGGCGCTCGGCCTCGAAGCGGTCGCGGTCCGCGCTCTCCGGCGCCCGCAGCGCCTCGATCCACAACCGGTACCGGCCCGGCGCTCCGTGGCTCCCGACCGAGCTCACCACCACGGTCAGCTCGGCGCCACCGGCTCCGGAGAGCCACGAGAGCCGTTCCGGTCCCCAGGCCCCGGAGAGGCTGTCCGCGGTCGCGAGGACCTCCCCGCCGGAGCCTTCGAGCCGCAGCGCGACGTCGATTCCCTGCTGCTCGGCCGCGATCCGGACGTAGCGGTCCGGCTCCAGCGACAGGTGGTACCGGTGGACCTCTCCGGGAGCGAGAGAGGTTTCCACAGGTCCTTCGAGCGGCGGCACCGAGGGCGGGGCGCCGTGCAGCCCCGCGGCCGGAAGGACCAGCCCCAGGAGCCCGGCGAGAGCGCAGCGGCGGATCAACCTTTTCCGGGGTCCCCGTAGGGGGGCTTCGTCGCGGTCCACGTCTCCGTATCCTGCGGCTCCTGGTGCGGCGGAAGGCTCGCCTTGATCCGCAGGACGAACCCTTCGAGATCTGCACCGCGAGGGAAGGCGCAGAAGACGTAGCGGTCTTCTCCGTGCAGGCACCACGCCTGGACCCAGTTGAACTGACCGCCGCGGACGCAGGTCCCCTCGAGAATCGTCTCGACTCCGGGGATCGTCACGCTCACCTTCCCGCTCACGAGCGTCCCCGGCTCGATCGAAAACTCGCTGTCCTTCTCGAAGATCGGGATCTCCCCGTTCCGGTCGACCTGCTCCACGATCCAGCTTTCGGCCTCCTTCGGCATGGCTGCACCTCCTTGGATTCAGCGGAAAGCCGAAGTCTAGCAGCAAAGAAAAAGGGCGGCCTCGCGGCCGCCCTTTGCGCTTCAGGTGAGATGGGAGCGAGGATCACTCCCCGTCGAGGACCTCCTGCGGCAGGCTGCGGATCATCTCCTCCTCGCCGAACTCGAAGAAGAGCTCCTCCTCGGTCTCCGGCTCGGTCTCGACGAGCTCCTCGGCCATGTGGAAGTCGCGGTAGAAGCCCATGCCCGTACCCGCCGGGATCACCCGGCCCACGATCACGTTCTCCTTCAAGCCCCGGAGCGTGTCCACCTTGCCGCTGATCGCCGCCTCGGTGAGGACGCGCGTCGTCTCCTGGAAGCTCGCCGCCGAGATGAAGCTGTCGGTCGACAGCGACGCCTTGGTGATGCCCAGAAGGAGCGGACGCCCGATCGCCGGGGTGCCCTCGGCGGCCACGACGCGGTCGTTCTCCTCCTGGAACTTCCAGCGGTCCACCTGCTCGTCGATCAGGAACTCGGTGTCGCCCACCTCCTCGATCTTCACCGACCGCATCATCTGGCGGACGATCACCTCGATGTGCTTGTCGTTGATCGCCACGCTCTGCGACCTGTAGACCTCCTGGATCTTGTCGGTCAAGTAGCGCTGCAGCTCCTTCTCGCCGAGCACCTGCAGGATGTCGTGCGGGTTGATCGGACCGTCGATCAGCGGATCGCCGGCGCGCACCCGCTCGCCCTCCTGCACGTTGATGTGGATCGAGCGCGGCACCAGGTATTCGCGGGTGTCGCCGAGCTCGCTCTCGACGACCACCTTGCGCATCCCCTTGTGGACGTCGCCCAGGCGCACCGCGCCGTCGATCTCGGTGATGATCGCCGGCTCCTTCGGGCTTCTCGCTTCGAAGAGCTCGACGACGCGCGGCAGACCGCCGGTGATGTCCTTGGTCTTCGTCGTCTCGCGCGGGATCTTGACCAGCGTGTCACCGGGGTAGACGTCCTGGTCGTTGCCCACCACCAGGTGGGAGCCCGACGGCAGCAGGTACCGCTTCTCGCGGCCGTCCTCGCCGCGGATCAAGATCGCCGGCACGCGCTTCTCGTTGGCCGACGCCTCGACGATGATCTTCTGCGACAGGCCGGTGACCTTGTCGGTCTCCTCGCGGACGTTCTCGCCCTCGACGATGTCCTGGAAGTCCGCCTTGCCGCCGATCTCCGAGAGGATCGCATAGGTGAAGGGGTCCCAGGTGACCAGCTCGGTGCCCGGCTGGACCTCGTCGCCCTCGTGCACCAGGAGCTGCGAGCCGTAGGTCAGGGCGTAGCGCTCGCGCTCGCGCCCCTTCTCGTCGGTCAGGACCAGCTTGCCGCTGCGGTTGATGACGACCAGGGCGCCGCGCTTGCTCTCGACCGTGTTCACGTTCAGGAACTTGACGAGGCCCGGGTTCTTGGCGATGTGCTTCGACTGCTCGGAGACGCGGCTCGCGGTACCGCCGTAGTGGAAGGTCCGCATGGTGAGCTGCGTGCCGGGCTCGCCGATCGACTGCGCCGCGATGACGCCCACCGCCTCGCCGATCTCCACCATCTTGCCGGTCGCGAGGTTGCGGCCGTAGCACGAGGCGCAGACGCCGCGCCGCGTTTCGCAGGTCAGCACGGAGCGGATCTTCACCCGCTCGATGCCGGCCGCCTGCACGGCGTTGCCCAGGAAGTCCGTGATCTCCTGGCCGACCTCGACGATCAGATCCCCGGTCATCGGGTCGTAGATGTCCTCCTGGCAGGTCCGGCCGACGATGCGGTCGCGCAGCGGCTCCAGGATCTCGCCGCCCTCCATGATCGCCGTCACCGTGATGCCGTCGATCGTGCCGCAGTCGACCTCGTTGATGATCACGTCCTGCGCCACGTCGACCAGACGCCGGGTCAAGTACCCGGAGTCGGCGGTCTTGAGCGCGGTGTCGGCCAGACCCTTGCGGGCGCCGTGCGTGGAGATGAAGTACTGCAGCACGGAGAGGCCTTCGCGGAAGTTCGCCGTGATCGGCGTCTCGATGACCTCGCCCGAGGGCTTGGACATGAGTCCGCGCATGCCGGCGAGCTGGCGCACCTGCTCGCGCGAGCCGCGGGCGCCCGAGTCGGCCATCAGGTTGATCGGGTTGAACACCCCCGTGGTCTGCTCGATCTCCCGCATCTCGCGGAACATCTCCTCGGAGACACGCTCGGTCACCCGGTGCCAGATGTCGATGATCTTGTTGTGCCGCTCACCGGCGGTGATCACGCCGGCCGAGCGCTGGCTCTCGATCTCGTTCACCTCGCGGTGCGCCTGGGCGAGGATCTCGGGCTTCCGGCTCGGCACGACCATGTCGTCGACGCCGAACGAGATGCCCGCCCGCGTCGCGTAGAGGAAGGTGACCTCCTTGATCTCGTCGAGCATGCGCACCGTGGCTTCGTTGCCCAGCTTGATGAAGCAGTAGCCGACGAGGTCCTGCAGGCCGCGCTTCTTGAGCAGGCCGTTGATGTACGGGATGTCCTTCGGCAGGTGCATGTTGAAGATCACCCGGCCGACGGTGGTGTCGATGAGAGCGTTGTCGATCTCTTCCAGCTCGGCGTGCACGATGTTCTGCTTGTCGAGCTGCGTCTCGAGGTTGATGTACGGGCCCGAGTAGCGCACCTTGACCGGCGAGAGCGTCTCCACCTGGCCCGCCTCCAGGGCGAGCAGCACGGAGTCGAAGTCGGGGAAGACCCGGCCCTCGCCCTTCGCCCCGGCCTTGCCGAGCGTCAGGTAGTAGCCGCCGAGCACCAGGTCCTGCGACGGCACGGCGAGCGGACGCCCGTGCGCCGGCGACAGGATGTTGTTGCTCGCCAGCATCAGCACCTGGCTCTCGATCTGCGCCTTGGGCGACAGCGGCACGTGGACCGCCATCTGGTCGCCGTCGAAGTCGGCGTTGAACGCCGCGCAGACCAGCGGGTGGATCTTGATCGCCTTGCCTTCGATGAGCGTCGGCTGGAAGGCCTGGATGCCGAGGCGGTGGAGCGTCGGCGCGCGGTTCAGGAGCACCGGATGGTCCTGGATGACCTCCTCCAGAGCGTCCCAAACCTCGTCGATCTCGGCCTCCACCATCTCCTTGGCCGCCTTGATCGTGCCGACCAGCCCCTTCTCCTCCAGACGGTTGTAGATGAACGGCTTGAACAGCTCGAGCGCCATCTTCTTCGGCAGGCCGCACTGGCTGAGCTTGAGCTCCGGACCGACCACGATCACCGAGCGGCCCGAGTAGTCGACGCGCTTGCCGAGGAGGTTCTGGCGGAACCGGCCCTGCTTGCCCTTGAGCGTGTCGGACAGCGACTTGAGCGGCCGGTTGTTCGAACCTTTGAGCACGCGGCCGCGGCGGCCGTTGTCGAAGAGCGCGTCGACCGCCTCCTGCAGCATGCGCTTCTCGTTCCTCACGATCACCTCGGGAGCGCGCAGCTCGAGCAGCTTCTTCAACCGGTTGTTGCGGTTGATCACGCGGCGGTAGAGGTCGTTGAGGTCGCTGGTCGCAAAGCGTCCGCCGTCCAGGGGGACGAGCGGGCGCAGCTCGGGCGGGATGACCGGGATGACGTCCAGGATCATCCACTCCGGCCGGTGGCCCGACCGGCGGAACGCGTCGACCACCTTGAGCCGCTTGGCCGCCTTCAAGCGCCGGATCTGGCTCGTCTCGGTGCGCATCACGATGCGCAGCTCCTCGGCCAGCTCGTCGACGTCGATGCGGGTCAGGAGCTCCTTGATCGCCTCGGCGCCCATCTTGGCCTCGAAGGTGCCCTCGCCCCACTTGTCGCGCACCTCGCGGTAGCGCTCCTCGGAGAGGAGCTCCTGCTCCTTGAGATCCGTCTCGCCGGGATCGATCACCACGTAGCTCTCGAAATACAGGATGCGCTCCAGGTCGCGCAGGCTGATGTCGAGCAGGTGCCCGATGCGGCTCGGCAGGCCCTTGAAGAACCAGACGTGCGAGACCGGGCAGGCCAGCTCGATGTGGCCCATCCGCTCGCGGCGCACGCGCGACCGCGTCACCTCGACGCCGCACTTGTCGCAGATGACGCCGCGGTGCTTCATCCGCTTGTACTTGCCGCAGAGGCACTCCCAATCCGTGATCGGGCCGAAGATCTTGGCGCAGAACAGGCCGTCGCGCTCCGGCTTGAAGGTCCGGTAGTTGATCGTCTCGGGCTTGGTGACCTCACCATAGCTCCAGGAACGGATCTTCTCCGGCGACGCGATCGAGATCTTGATCGCGTTGAAGTCCTTGATCGCCTGGGGCTTGTCAAAACTGCTGAACGGTTGCAATGTGGTAACCCTCCCTTAGACCTTGAGGAGCTCGACGTCGAGGCAGAGGCTCTGGAGCTCGCGGACCAGAACGTTGAAGGATTCCGGGAGACCCGGGGCTTCCGGCACCTCACCCTTCACGATCGCCTCGTACACCTTGCTGCGACCTTCCACATCGTCGCTCTTGACGGTGAGCAGCTCCTGGAGCGTGTAGGCCGCGCCGTAGGCTTCGAGCGCCCACACCTCCATCTCGCCGAAGCGCTGGCCGCCGAACTGCGCCTTGCCGCCCAGCGGCTGCTGGGTGATCAGCGAGTAGGGTCCGATCGAACGGGCGTGGATCTTGTCGTCCACCAGGTGCGAGAGCTTCAACATGTAGATGTAACCCACCGTCACCTTCTGCTCGAACGCCTCCCCGGTCATGCCGTCGAAGAGCGGCGTCTTGCCCGAATCGGGCAGGTTCGCCTCCTTGAGGAGCAACTTGATGTCGGCCTCGCGCGCGCCGTCGAAGACCGGCGTCGCGAACTTGAGACCGAGCGCCCGGCCGGCCCAGCCCAGGTGCGTCTCCAGGATCTGGCCGACGTTCATCCGGCTCGGCACGCCGAGCGGATTGAGCACGATCTCGACCGGGGTCCCGTCCGGGAGGTACGGCAGGTCCTCCTCGGGCAGGATGCGCGAGATCACGCCCTTGTTGCCGTGGCGGCCGGCCATCTTGTCGCCCACCTGGAGCTTGCGCTTCATCGCGACGTAGACCTTGACCAGCTTGATGACCCCGGGCGGCAGCTCGTCGCCCTTCTGCAGGAGAGCGATCCGCTCCTCGTTGACCCGGTGCAGCACCTCGATGTGGGAGTCCGTCTTCTTGTAGATGATCTCCACCGCGTCGATCAGCCGCCGCTCGTCGACCGGCAGGCGGAGGATCTCCTGGCGGGTCAGCCGCTCCAGGGTCGCCGCGTTGATCGGGTCGCCGGCCTTGAGCAGCTCCTGCCCGGTGCGCGCCTTGACCACGGTCATGACCTTCTTGCCCACCAGGAGGTCGCTGACCTTCTTGTTGCGCTCCTCGGTCAGGATCCGCACCTCGTCCTTGATGTTCTTCTCCAGGCGGCCGATCTCGGACTGCTCGATCTCCTTGGCCCGCACGTCCTTCTCGACGCCCTTCCTGGAGAAGATCTTGACGTCGACGATCGTCCCCTCGATGCCCGGCGGCACCTTCAAGCTCGCGTCGCGGACGTCGCCCGCCTTCTCACCGAAGATGGCGCGCAGCAGCTTCTCTTCCGGGGTGAGCTGGGTCTCGCCCTTGGGCGTGACCTTGCCGACCAGGATGTCGCCCGCCTTGACCGTGGCGCCGATGCGCACGATGCCGCTCTCGTCCAGGTCCTTGAGCGCCGACTCGGAGACGTTCGGGATGTCCCGCGTGATCTCCTCCGGTCCCAGCTTGGTGTCGCGGGCCTCGATCTCGAACTCCTCGATGTGGATGGAGGTGTAGTAGTCCTCCCGCACCAGCTTCTCGGAGATCAGGATCGCGTCCTCGAAGTTGTAGCCGCGCCAGGGCATGAAGGCCACCAGCACGTTCCTGCCGAGGGCGAGCTCGCCCAGCTCGGTGCACGGGCCGTCGGCCAGCACGTCCCCCTTGCGCACCCGGAGCCCCTCGGAAACGACGGGCTTCTGGGTGATGCAGGTGTTCTGGTTCGAGCGGCGGAACTTGATCAGCTGGTAGATGTCGGCGCCGAAGTCCTTGGTCTCGCCGGTCTCCAGGTCCTCGCCCTCGACGCGCACGATGATGCGCTCGGCGTCCACCGAGTCGACGATGCCGCCCCGCTTGCAGAGCACGACCGCGCCCGAGTCCTGGGCCACGATCCCTTCGAGGCCGGTGCCCACGATCGGCGAGTCGCTGCGCAAGAGAGGCACGGCCTGGCGCTGCATGTTGGAGCCCATGAGAGCGCGGTTCGCGTCGTCGTTCTCCAAGAACGGGATGAGCGCCGCGGCGACCGACACCAGCTGCTTCGGGCTGATGTCGATGTAGTCGATCCTGTCGCGCTCGACGGTGACGAAGTCGCCGCCGGCGCGCGCGATGATGCGGTCGTTGACGAAGTTGCCCCGCTCGTCGAGCCGCGCGTTGGCCTGCGCGACGATGTACTTCTCCTCCTCCCAGGCGGAGAGGTAGAAGGCGTGCGGCTCGGCGTCGACCCGGCGCTTGCGCGCTTTCTCCAGCCGCTCGTTCTCGGCCCCCAGCTCGTCACCGGTGACGATCTGGCCGAGGCGGAAGCCGCCGTCCCCCACCTTCAAGATCCGGTAGTGGTCGAGCACGCGGCCGTCGTCGACCTTCTTGTACGGGCTCTCGATGAACCCGTAGTCGTTGATCCGCGCGTAGGTGGCGAGCGACGAGATGAGGCCGATGTTCGGACCTTCCGGCGTCTCGATCGGGCAGATGCGGCCGTAATGCGTGGCGTGCACGTCGCGCACCTCGAAGCCGGCGCGCTCGCGCGACAGACCGCCCGGTCCCAGGGCCGACAGGCGGCGCTTGTGCGTCACCTCCGAGAGCGGGTTCGTCTGGTCCATGAACTGCGACAGCTGCGACGAGCCGAAGAACTCCTTGATCGCCGCGATGACCGGCTTCGAGTTGATCAGGTCGTGCGGCATCGCCGAGTCGATGTCCTGGTGGACCGACATCTTCTCCTTGATCGCCCGCTCCATGCGCACGAGGCCGATCCGGAACTGGTTCTCCAGAAGCTCGCCGACCGCGCGCACGCGCCGGTTGCCCAGGTTGTCGATGTCGTCGACGCGGCCGACGTCCTTCTGCAGGCGGAGCAGATACTCGATCACCCGGAAGAAGTCGTCCGCCGAGAGGGTCTTCTGGTCGACCGGCACCTCGGTGTCGAGCTTGATGTTGAACTTGAAGCGGCCGACCCGCGAGAAGTCGTAGCGCTTGGCGTCGAAGAACATGCCGTAGAAGAGCGAACGGGCGCTCTCCAGGGTCGGCGGATCGCCCGGGCGCATGCGGCGGTAGATCTCGATCAGCGCTTCCTTCGAGTTCTTGGTGGTGTCCTTGGCCAGCGTGTTCGACAGCGTCGCCCCGGTCAGCTCCCAGTCGGGGAAGAAGAGCTCGACCGGAGTGTGGTTGCGGCCGTCCAGGCGCTCCTCGATGTCCTCGGGGACGAGCTCGTTGGCCTCGAAGATCACCTCGCCGGTGTCCAGGTCGACCACGTCGCCGATGAAATAGGCGCGCTCCAGCTCCTCGGTGCCGACCTCGAAGGCGAGGGTCTGGCCGGTGTCGAGCTTGCCGATCAGGTCCTTGCCGAGGACGATGCCGGCGAAGATCGGGTAGGCCTCACGGCGGCCGCGGCTCTGGCGGTCCTTCAGGCGCTCCGCCTCGAGCACCTTGGGCGACACGTGGAGCGTGAAGCGGCCGGCCCCCTCGGACGACAGCCCGACGGGGAGGTAGAACTGGCGCAGGATCGACTCGTCCGACTCCAAGCCCAGGGCGCGCAGGAAGACCGTGCCATGAAATTTGCGCTTCCGGTCGATGCGCACTGACAAGACGTCCTTCTGGTCGTACTCGAACTCCACCCAGGAGCCGCGGTAGGGAATGATCTTGGACAGATAGGTCCGCGGCCCCTCCTTGGTGAAGAAGACGCCCGGGCTCCGGTGGAGCTGGGAGACGATCACGCGCTCGGTCCCGTTGATGATGAACGTGCCGTTGTCGGTCATCAGCGGGATGTCGCCGAAATAGACCTCCTCCTCCTTGGCGTCGCGCATCATGCGCGCGCCGGTCTCGGGGTCGCGGTCATAGACGAACAGGCGGAAGGTGACCTTGAGCGGCACCGCGAAGGTCATTCCGCGCTCCTGGCAGTCCGAGATCGAGTACTTGAGCTGCAGGTCCACGGGGTTGCCGCAGATGTCGCACTTGGTCACGCGGTTCTTGTTGACGAAGCCGCACTCGGTGCAGGTGACCGTCTCCTCGTGCGGGTGGTCGGTCATGATCTTCGCCCCGCAGTTCGTGCAGGTCATGCGGAGGTACTCCAGCCCTTTCAGCTCGCCGCACTTGCACTGCCAGTCGCCGATCGAGTACTTGACGAAATCGAGCGAGCAGGTCTCGCGGAAGTCGGAGAACGGGAAGATGCTGGTGAAGACCGATTGCAGACCCTGGTTGGCCCGCTCTTCGGGCAGCAGGTTCATCTGCAGAAAGCGCTCGTAGGATCTCCGCTGGACGTCGATCAGGTTGGGAATGGGCAGCGATGTCGTGATCCTGGAAAAATCCTTCCGTTGGCCGTGGCGCGCTGACTTCTGCGGGATGGGAAATCTATCCATAGGTGGTCCTTGCTATCTCCTCGATGCCTGGTAAAGACTCTACGCGGCAGCCCTGTCCTGTCTGGAGGGTGTGTCCCGGGCTCCTGGACCGCAACAAGCAGGAGACACCATGCCCGGCCCTCCGCTCGCCCCGCGGAGGGTCACCGGGCATGGTGAACAAAAGCCAGAACAGCCGCGACGCCCCATTTATGCCCTGGGCACGCGGCGCACCCGCCCGGGAGCCTGTCGGGCGGGCGGAGTTCCGGCGGTATGGGTCTCTTGAGGTCGTGGTCCGCAGTCCCTTCGTAGAACGTGTTCGCGTCGCTCCACGGGAGCAGGTTCGCTCTCCTCCCCCGGGAGCAGAGCGGGTTTGTTGCGCACCACGCTCTACTTGAGCTCGACGGTCGCCCCGGCCTCTTCGAACTTCTTCTTGACCGCCTCGGCCTCGTCCTTGGAGATCGCCTCCTTGACGGTGGCCGGAGCCGACTCGACGAGGTCCTTGGCCTCCTTCAGGCCCAGGCTGGTGACCTCGCGGACGACCTTGATGACGTTGATCTTCTTCTCGCCGGCGGCTTTCAAGACCACGTCGAACTCGGTCTTCTCCTCGACCGGCGCGGCGGCGGCGGCGCCACCGCCGGCGGCCGGAGCGGCCACGGCAGCCGCGGCGGAGACGCCGTAGTGGTCCTCGAGAGCCTTCACGAGGTTGTTGAGCTCGAGGACGGTCAGCCCGTCGATCTGCTGGATGAACTCTTCGGTCGCGATAGCCATTTTCTCTCCTTACACTACGTTTCAATCCAAGCCCGGCTCAGGCCGCGGGCTGCCCCTCTTCCTTCTTCTGACGGATCTGGTCCAACACCACCACGAACGACTGCGGCACCGCGGCCAGGACGCGGACGAAGCGCGTGACCGGCGACTGCATCAGGAAGAGGAGCTTCGCGATCAGCTCCTCGCGGCTGGGCAGCGAGGCGATCTCCTTGACCTGGTCCGCCGCGATGGCCCGCCCCTCGACGACGCCGCCCTTGAACTGGATCGCCGGCACGTCCTTGGCGAAATCGGTCAGCGCCTTGGCCAGCGAGACCGGATCCTTGTCGGTGAAGGCCACGGCGGTGGGACCGGTGAACTGGTCCTTGAGCGCCGCGAGCGCCGCTCCGTCGATGGCGCGCAGCGCCAGCGTGTTCTTCACCACGATGTACTGCCCGCCGCTCTGCCGCACCTTCTCGCGGAGCGCGGTGACCTGGGGGACCTTGATCCCCTGGTAGCCCATCACGAACGCGTGCGACGCGCCCTTCAACCCCTCTTCATACTCGGCGAGCAACTGCTCTTTGTCGGCTCGACTCAGCGCCATGATGTTTTCTCCTTAAGCCTCGGCCGCCACGGCGACGGCTTCGTCCACCTTGATGCCGGGCCCCATGGTGGAGGAGAGGCTCACGCCCTTGACGTACTTGCCCTTGGCCGCGCTCGGCTTGGCCCTGACCACCGCGCCGATCAGCGCGTCGGCGTTCTCCTTCAGCTTGTCGGTCCCGAAGGACAGCTTGCCGACCGGCGCGTGGATGATCCCGGTCTTGTCGACGCGGAACTCGACCTTGCCGGCCTTGATCTCCTGGACGGCCCGGGCCACGTCCACGGCCACCGTGCCCGCCTTCGGGTTCGGCATCAGGCCGCGGGGACCCAGGACCTTGCCCAGGCGGCCGACGACCCGCATCATGTCCGGCGTCGCCACCACCGCGTCGAAGTCCAGCCAGCCGCCTTCGATCCGCTTGGCGAGGTCCTCGCCGCCCACGTAGTCGGCTCCCGCCTCCTCGGCCTCGCGGATCTTCTCGCCGGCCGCGAAGACCAGCACCCGCGCCGTCTTGCCCAGGCCGTGCGGCAGGACGACGGTGCCGCGCACCATCTGGTCCGCGTGCTTGGGGTCGACGCCCAGGCGCAGAGAGACCTCGACGGTCTCGTCGAATTTCGCGTAGGCCGCGTCCTTCGCCAGGGCGAGGGCATCGCGCAGGGGGTAGGGGCGGGTCTCCACCTTCTGGGCCGCCTCCCGATATTTCTTACCGTGCTTCGCCACGATCATTCCTCCGGTCTATCTGAAATCGGCCTGCGGCCTCAGCCTTCGACTTCGAGCCCCATCGAGCGGGCCGTGCCCTCGATGGTCTTGACCGCCGCTTCCAGGCTCCCCGCGTTCAAGTCCGGGAGCTTGGTCTTCGCGATCTCCTCGACCTGCGCCCGCGTCACCTTGCCGACCTTCTTCTTGTTCGGCTCGCCCGAGCCCTTGTCGACGCCCGCCGCCTTTTGCAGCAGGATCGCCGCCGGCGGCGTCTTGGTGATGAACGTGTAGCTGCGGTCGGCATAGACCGTGATCACCACCGGGATGATCAGCCCCGACTGGGCCGCCGTCCGGGCGTTGAAATTCTTCACGAAGTCCATGATGTTCACGCCCGCCTGGCCGAGGGCCGGTCCGACCGGAGGGGCCGGCGTCGCCGCGCCCGCGGGAATCTGCAGCTTGATGTAACCAGTGATCTTCTTCGCCATCTTTTCCCCCGATCAGACTTTCCCCGATCAGATCTTCTGCACCTGCGAGAAGTCCAGCTCGACCGGCGTCTGCCGGCCGAAGATCGTGACCATCACCTTCAAGGTGTTGCGGTCGAGGTTGACCTCGTCGACCACGCCCGTGAAGTTGTTGAACGGACCGTCGGTGATGCGCACCGGCTCCGCCTTCTCGAACACGTATTTCGGCTTCGGCTTCTCCTTCGCCGTCACCACCTGCTCGAGGATCTGGTTGACCTCCTCCTCGGAGAGCGGGGTCGGCTTCTTGCCGGTGCCGACGAACCCGGTCACCTTGGGGGTGTTCTTCACCACGTGCCAGGCGGCGTCCGACATCTCCATCTCGACCAGGATGTAGCCGGGGAAGAACTTGCGCTGCGTCTCCTTCTTCTTCCCGCCCTTGTACTCCACGACCGTCTCGGTGGGGATGCGGACGTCGCCGAAGGCCTCTCCCATGCCGAGAGCCTCGGCGCGCTGGCGCAGCGTCTCCTTCACCCGCTCCTCGAACCCGGAGTAGGTGTGGACGATGTACCACTTCCTGCCGACGCCGCCGCTCACAGGCTCGGTCATCCCAGCACCTTGACCAGATTCTGGTAGCCCCAGACGATCACCTGATCGGCCGCGAAGAGGAAGACGGAGAAGACGAAGCTCGTGATGACCACCACGATCGTCGTCCCCACCACCTCGTCGCGCGAGGGGAAGGAGACCTTCCGCATCTCGGAGCGCACCTCGGAGAGGAAGTCCTTCGATTTGTTGATCCAGTTCGTCATCTTGTTTTCCAACCACCCAAAAATTGGCAGGCCAGGAGGGATTCGAACCCCCAACCCTCGGTTTTGGAGACCGATGCTCTACCAGTTCGAGCTACTGGCCTGTAGTTCTCACAGGGCGGGCACGAGACCCGCCCCTACATCTATTTCAAGATCTCCGTGACCGTGCCGGCGCCGACGGTGCGGCCGCCCTCGCGGATGGCGAAGCGGACCCCCTTCTCCATCGCGATCGGCGCGATCAGCTCGATCTCCAGGTTCACGTTGTCCCCGGGCATCACCATCTCGACGCCCTCGGGGAGGCTCGCCACGCCCGTCACGTCCGTCGTCCGGAAGTAGAACTGCGGACGGTAGCCGCTGAAAAACGGCGTGTGACGCCCTCCCTCCTCCTTGGTCAGCACGTAGACCTCGCCCTTGAACCGCGTGTGCGGAGTGATGGACCCCGGCTTCGCCAGCACCTGGCCGCGCTCCACGTCGTCCTTCTTGGTCCCGCGCAAAAGCACGCCGATGTTGTCGCCCGCCTGCCCCTGATCGAGCAGCTTCTTGAACATCTCGACGCCCGTGACGATCGTCTTCACCGTCGGACGGATGCCGACGATCTCCACCTCGTCGCCCACCTTGACGATCCCGCGGTCCACGCGCCCGGTCACCACCGTGCCGCGGCCCGAGATCGAGAAGATGTCCTCGATCGGCATCAGGAACGGCTTGTCGATCGCGCGCTCCGGCAGCGGGATGTAGGTGTCCAGCTGCTCCACCAGCTCCATGATCTTCTGACCCCACTCGCTCCCGGGATCGCCGCTGTCCAGAGCCTTCAAGGCCGACCCCCGGATGATCGGAATGTCATCCCCGGGGAACTCGTACAACGTGAGCAGCTCGCGCAGCTCCAGCTCCACCAGGTCCAGCAGCTCCGGGTCGTCCACCATGTCGCACTTGTTCATGAACACGACGATATAGGGCACGCCCACCTGGCGGGCCAAGAGGATGTGCTCCCGCGTCTGCGGCATCGAACCGTCCGCCGCCGAGACCACCAGGATCGCGCCGTCCATCTGCGCCGCGCCGGTGATCATGTTCTTGATGTAGTCGGCGTGACCCGGGCAGTCGACGTGCGCGTAGTGCCGGTTCGCGCTCTGGTACTCCACGTGAGCGGTCGCGATCGTGATGCCGCGCTCGCGCTCCTCGGGCGCCTTGTCGATCTGGTCGAACGCCACGAAATCGGCCCACCCTTTGGTCGCCAGCACCTTCGTGATCGCGGCCGTCAGCGTGGTCTTGCCGTGGTCGACGTGACCGATGGTGCCGACGTTGACGTGCGGCTTGGAACGCTCGAACTTCACCTTGCCCATGGCGTTTCAAATGCCTCCCGAAAGCTCAGTTGTTGTCGAAGACACAACACGTTAGACCGAATTCTGGAGCCCACGACCGGATTTGAACCGGTGACCCCTTCCTTACCAAGGAAGTGCTCTACCTCTGAGCCACGTGGGCTTGAGACAGCGATGCTTCGCCCAGGCGGCAAGCCCGGACCCCAGCGGCGAAACCGCAAGATGGTACAGCCTCACCATCCTTGTGTAAAGCCCCTTCGCTCGCTGGATACCGTCCTCTTCAGGGAGCCCACGCGAGGACCCTCGGGAAGAGCTTCCCGAGGAGAAGGAGGAGGAGTATGCCACAGGTCGAGGCGGGAGTCCAGAGGCAGATCGCCGCCTCACGGGGCTCCGTCACAGTCATCGCCGTCGGAGCCTCCCCCCGCCCGACCTCACCCCCGACCCCTCTCCCATCTCCCACCCCTCCAACCGGGAGAGGGGCGCCCCCCCCAACCATCTTTCCGGGAAAGATTCCCGTGAGCAGAGCAGTTGCAAGCTCCCCCCTCTCCCGGCGGCCGGGTGGGAGATGGGAGAGGGGGGCCGGGGGGGTGAGGTCGGGCGGGGGAAGGCCGCGCCATGTCCGCCGACATGTCCCGACACAGTCCAACAGAGGGGGCGGCCGGGGGGCTCCCTCGTGCGCAGCGTGGCGGTTGCTCAAAGGCTTCTGCGCCGCAAGGCCTTGCGGGCCTGCCGCTGGACGGGCCTGGGGAGATCCCGTAAGGCATCTCGGAAACGACGGGTCGTCTTCGAGGTCAAAGTTGATCGGGATCGAGGTCCTGCGTCAGGCCAGCTCGATGCTCGGCGAGAGCCTCTTCGGCCAATCGGCTGAGGAGATCCTGAGAGCTGGCGAAGGCCTCGTCCCATTGCCGTTCCGAGTCGATCTCGCTGAGCAGCAGAGCGGCAAGCGAATCCTGGTCATTGTCAGGGAGCTTGGTTGCCTCATCAAAGGCTCGTTGAAGAAGCTTCGTCACGCCGTCTCCTTTCCGTCCGACCGCTAGTTTAGCACGCTTCGTCGCTCCTGGAGCACCCGCGCGCATGCCGAGAAGAGATATGCCACGCGCTACCCTCGCGACAGCTCCGCAATCCGCGCCGCCAGCTGCGCCAGCTCCCGGGCCTCGCCAGGCCGAGTAGCGGTCAGACCCGCGCTCTCGGCCAGCACGCGCTCGTGGAGGGCCCGTGTCTGATACTCCTCTCCCTCCTCCACCACGAGACGGCGCTGCGCAGGGGGCAGCCGTTCGAGGCGGGCCCAGAGCGCTGGCGCGCCGGGCGGATCGCCGGCGGCGGGCCAGAGGGGCGCCAGGACGACGTCCGCGGCTTCCAGGAGCGGCGGGAGCAGCTCGAGAGCTGCAACGAACGCCCGGCCGCGGTCGGTCGAGCCCCTCCTCTGCGAGGCCTGCAGAAAGGACCGGATCGCCCGCAGCGCCAGAGCGAGGAGCGGCGGAGAGATGTTCGCCTGTGCCGCGGTCGCCTCCAGGGCCTCCTCGGGGATCGGGCGCTCGCCGCGCTCCCACATCGAGATCTGGCTGGGCGCGACGCCCAGCGCCGCCGCGAGCTGCTGCTGCTCGAACCAGCCCAGCGAGTGCCGGACGAGCACCATGAACAGCCGCGGGGCCGGGTCGATCGCAGGCCGGCCCTCTCGCTTCCTCGCCATCTGTCCCTCCTTTCGGTGATGCGGCATCACGGTCGGGCGCACTTTCCCACCCGAGCCGGGGCACTATTGGTCCGGAGAGGCTCCGCCCGCCGGCCATGACGGCCGCCGCCGGCCCGCCTCCGGAAAGGACTCGTCATGCGCTTCGTACTGCTGGTGCTCGCGCTTTGGTTCTCGGCAGACGCCGAGGAGCCGCCCGCTTCGAATAGTGACTCGGGCTGCGGCTGGGATCCCCTGGGCGGCTGCCGCGGCTGAAGCCGAGAACGATGCCGGGGCCGGAGCCTCATTCGGCTTCGGCCCCTTCCATCTCCTCCTCGAAACGCAGACCTGGATCCTGCTGGGCGCGGAGGAGGAAGCGCAGGACCCGGTCTGCCAGCTCCACCGTGGCGGCTTCCCGTTGCGCGGCCTCGCAGAAGACCCGGAGAGCCATCAACGCTTCCCGGTCGATCTCAAGCCTCTTGAAGATTCCGATCATCTCCTCGGCAATCGTCCGCACCTCGCCGTGCCGGTCCTGTTTCAGAAGAACCAGGGACAGGTCCAGGCTCACCTGGGCATAGTCGTAGGCGAGCCCATAGGCTTCGAAGTCACGCCGCGCCTGCCGGAAGGCTGCCTCGGCCTCCACAAACCGGCCGAGGCCAGCGGCGATGAGCCCGCGGAGCCAGACGAGCCTGGACAGCTCGAGTGGCTCGCTGATCCGCTCCGCAAGCCGGTGGACCTCCTTCAATCCCCGCTCGGCTTCCTCGGCCCTTCCCAGCCTGCTGAGGTCCGCCAAGAGGTTCAGCCTCAGGTACAGAGCGAGCCGCGGATCTTTCTTGCCGTTGATTAGAGGCGCCGCCTCCTGGAGCGCCAGCGTTGAGGCTCCAAAATCACCGAGAGCTTTGAGGATCATTGACTTGCTCAGCAGGATCTTCCCTCGCAGCTCGCCGCGGTCGAGCGCCAGCGCCTCCTCGATCCGCTTCAGGGCCTTTTTGAACTGCCGCTGCTCGCGCCGGCATGCCGCCTCGATCCAGGGGACCACGGCGGGGTTCAAGAGGCCGGGGTCGCCGGAAGCTCCCTCTTCCCAGCGCTGGAGCGCCCGGTGGAGTGCCGCCTCCATGGCGTGCAGGTCGTTGCAGACCCGGTGTCCGTTGGCCACATGGGAGCCGGCGAGCCCCGCGAGGCGCGCGCGCCAGGCCGCATCGCCCGGCACGCGCTCGGCGATGAGCAAGGCCAGCTCGGCCAGCTCGAGAGCCTCCCGGGGGTGGTTCGCGGCCTTCTCGATGCTCTCGGCGCAGGCCCGCTCGACCAGACCCCAGTGCCGGAACTTCTCGGTGTTTTCCACGAGCACCCGGCGCTCCGCCGCGGTGCGTCCCCTCTCCTTCAGGCGGCGCCAGAGAAGCTCGGCGTCCTGCCGGCCGCGCAGGGCCTCTCCTTCCACGGTGAGGAGCGAGAACGATCCGCGTACGAAATCCTCGGCGAGCCGGCCGAACCAGAGGGAGACGGCCTCGACGCGGCGCCGCGATTCCGCGAAGAGGTCTCCCGGCTCGGCCGGAGCCCGGGAAGCAGCACGGTTGCCGGCCAGGCACGAGAGCGTGGCATCAATGCGCTCGGGCGGCACCGCCATGCGCTGCAGGAGAAACTCCAGCCGGGGCCGCGTCAGGTTCTTGCGCCCGCGCTCGTAATCATTGATGACCTTGGGGTCTGTGCCCGCCGCGCGGGCCAGTTGGGTCTGACCCCATCCCTCTCCCTGGCGGATGAAGGTCAGGACGATCGCCAGGTCGGGCAGGGCGGTCTGTGCCATGGGCGGCTCTCCTTTGATAGTGTGCTGCATCCATAACTATAGAGTTGCCGGAACCCGGCAATTCGTGACAACGAAGGGAATTGCCGCTCCGCTTCCCCCGGCGGACGTTATGCGAGGGCGCGAATCCGGGGAGGCGTCCCGCCGCCGCCTACGGCATTCCCGAGGCCGATGCGCGGGCTTGAGCCCTTGTTGTACCTGAGATAGCGGCTTCAGCCATCGGATTCCGTGCCGCAAATCGCCAAGGGGGAGTCACCGCCCTCCAGAAATATGCCGCAAATTTCTGTCAATTTGCGGCACCACCCGAAAGGGGGACCGCGGTCCCTCAGGAATTTGCGGCGTCTTGACTGGGACGCGCCGCGAAACGACGCTAATTTGGTGTCCGGACCGGGATGGGAGTCGCTCGAACCGACCGAGCTGCCGCAAATTGCCGGGTCGGCGCCGCAAATTGCCAGGTCTGGGCCTTTCGCGAAAGGGAATGTGCCGCCTGTTGTCAGGAACAGGCGGCATATTCCGCGGTCGGGACGCCTCGTCCACCCCAATTTGCGGCGTTCTTTCTCGAGCGAGAGGGATGGAGCCTGGTTTTTGCGGCACCGTGACGCCGATTTGCGGCGTTTTACGGACCGCAGACGCAGAAGGCGTTGTTCGGGCAGCAGAGGATGTAGGTGCCGCAATCGATGGGATGCGTGTTCCTCGGACAGGTGGAGCTCGCGGCGGACGCGGGCGAGAGCGCGCTGGTCGCCAGGACGGCCAGCAGGGCGACGACCAAGAGAATGAGCTTCTTGCGCATAGATGAATCCTCCTGGCGCCCGATCCTACTCCAGCCGCTCGCGAGTGCCCATCTCCGAAAGTTTTCGTTGACACAGCCCGCGGACGAGCGGACTCTCCTAAATCGTTAGGAGGCGACGCCATGACCAGCGCCCGGACTCTCTTCGGTACGATCCTTCCCGTCTTCGCGCTCGCCACCGCCTCCTGGGCAGCGGCGGCGCCCTCTCTCACCGGCACCTGGGTTCCCGACCCGGCCGCCTCGACGCACAGCAAGGAGCTCAAGCAGACCGCAGAGCCCGGGGCGCCCCCCGCGCCTCCGGCACCCGCGCAGGGGATTCAGGACCACATATCGACCCTGCGCATCCGCCACGACGAGCCGCGCGTGAAGATCGAGTTCCTGGAGGACGACGGCAGCATCATCTCGACGACCGATCTCACGACCGACGGCACGGAGAACGTGAACGCGCGCGCGGGCGGAGCGCTCACCCACCGGTCGACCACCGCCTGGGACGGCACGGTCCTCAGGACCAGCTGGAAGCTCGCGCAGAACGCGCGGGTGGTCATCGCCGGCACGGACGCGAGCGAGCTCACCTCTCCGGACACTCTCGTGGTCACCACGACCACGGAGGATTCCAAATCGCGCAGCCGGTCGGTCATCGTCTATCACCGCAAGCTCGGCCGAGAGCCTGGTCCTGAGCCTGGTCGAGACACGCCACCTGACGCCCGAGAAGCTGGCCCGCCTGTCCGCCCTGCTGCAGCAGATCCCCCAGCGAGGAGACGAAACTTGACATGCTTAAGATTCAATAAGTAGATTTGCGCCTCTACAGGCGCCTGATGGAGCCTGCCTTCCGTGCTGGGAGGAAGGCTGCAGGGCACGACTTCAAGGAGTTTGTCTTATGAGAAGGATCTGGATGGGTTTCGGCATGGCCGCTCTCGCGAGCTTCCTGTTCGCCACCGATGCGAGGGCGGAGGCCTGCTTCGACTGGAGCTGTAACGAGACGACCCACGTCTGCACGTTCAACGCGAGTTGCTCGAGTGCCAGCAACTTCGTGAGCTACCTCTTCAAGTTCGGAGATGGCACCACCAGCAGCAGCGGGACCCCCTCTCATACCTACAGCCAGAGCTCGGCGACCGTCACTCTGGAGGTCAACTCCGATCCCCTCTACCTCGACCTGATTCAGCAGACCGTGACCTGCTATATAACGGTCTGGAATCAGGTCGGTCCTCCGCTGTCTACGTCCGGGCGCTGCACAACCTAGCTGGGCCGCCAGAGAGAGAGGCCCCCGTCCAGGAAGGGGGCCTCTCTCTGCGCGCAGCTTTGGCAGCCGATGGCGGCCGCCACCCCCGCCGACGATCCTCAAGCGCCAGGGCTAGGGAGGACAGGCCACCACATTCGCCCGCCGAGAAGGTGATCGGCAGGGTCTCATGATGGCCACGGCCGTCTCGGACATAGCTGGCGTTGGCCTGGTTGTCCAGCTCGGACCCCGGCGGACCGTCGAGGACGGCCACGATGGTGATCGTCGCAGGCACCGGACCGATCCAGCGGACGGAATTGGCGACGGTATCGGCGGTGGCCGTCCCTCGGTCGGCGCTGGCGGTGACCAAGGAGACCCCAGGCGGCAGGATGTCCCGCAGCTCCGCGGGGGTGTCCGGCGCGCCGGAGACGGTGTTGGCGAGAGAGATCGTGTAGACGACCGTGCCGAAGCCATCGGTGCAGACCATCCTGACGGCGGAGAGGCAGGCCAGCTCGTCGTCGGCGGTCTCGGCGGGAACGGAAAGCGAGAGGCCGGCGTAGTCGGAGTCCGCGCTGGTGGTCTGAAGGCCAACCGAGTAGGTCTGGAGACCATCGCAGAGCGCATCGTCCTGCCCTGTCACCTGGACGGGCTGATCGGTTGCCCAGTTTACGGACGTGAAGGTCAGCTGGCCCGGAGACACGGTCCCCGCGGTGGGATCGCTGGAGCTCAGTGAGACGGTGACGTCCGAGTCCGGTTGGCAGGTCAGATGGACGAGCAGCGTCGCGGGCGTGCCGTCCTCGGGCGTGGACAGCAAGGCCGGCGACAGCTCGAGACCCCCTGCCGAGTCGTCGTCGCGGATCGTGACTTCGACGGTCTGGATGTGCGTGCCTGCGAGATCCGACAGGATCACCTGAAAGGTCTCCGGTTGCTCGCAGACATTGTCGGGGTAGAGCTGGATCTTCGTCTGCGTCGCCGTCTCACTCGCTTGTAAGGTAACCTCGAGATCCAGCCGCAGGTAGTCGTAGGTGCCCGGGGTCCCCTCCGCGGGCCTCTCTTCGGCGGTCCCGGCGAGCGTCTGCAGGTGGAACGTGAAGTCGCGCGGCACCGGGTTGCCGTCGCGTGTCCGGACGTTCACCGCGAGCTCGGTTTTGCTCTCCTGGACCTCTGTGGCCACGTCGAGCTCGACGGCCGCTTCCAGGTGAAAGAGGTATGCGGCTCCGGTGCCGTTCTCCCGGAAGGCGCCGACCACCGCGGTATCGCCCTGGATCGCCACCGAAAATCCGAATTGCGCGCCGGATGGAACGCCCTCGCGCGGCTGCAGCGTCAGAGCCCCCACGGAGCCGCGCACGAGATAGGCCGCGCCCCGGGAGCCGCCGGCATAGCGCGCTCCGATCAAAGCCGTCCTGCCATCCAGCGCGACCGCGACCCCGGCTTGGTCTCCCTGGTGGCCTGGGAGGCTCAGATCCTCGCCTCCCGTTCCGTCGAGATGGAAGCTGAACACCGCGCCCGCATCCACACCGTGGCGGTCTGCCAGGGGGGCACCGACCAGGATCTGGTCGCCATCCACGGCCACCGCGTAGCCGAAGGCTGCCTCGGGCTCGAGCCCCTCGGGAGGGATCGGGGACAGATGTTGGCTCGCAAGATCGAAGACC
>DASPXX010000175.1:0-9629 GCA_035637095.1 Thermoanaerobaculia bacterium | reverse complement strand
TAAGCCGCGGGTCGGGGGTTCGAATCCCTCCAGGCAGGCCAAACGTTTTCCTGTATCATCCGCGCACATGAGCGGGGGCCCGAAGCCCCGCCGGTTGACAGAGAGAGCGCCCTTAGCTCAGCTGGATAGAGCGACAGCCTCCGAAGCTGTAGGTCAGAGGTTCGAATCCTCTAGGGCGCACCATGTATCCCCTCTAAAATCAGGTATTTGCGACCGGGGCTCGATTCCGGGCCGGGATGCTCTGCTTTTCGTGGACCACTGGTGGACCACTGGTGCGCTCGCTTGGGTGCATGCCCTTCGAGCCGGCCGGCCCCGCGCTGTCTCGTTTCTCCCCTTCCCAAAAGACGACCGGCGCCGTCGTGGCGCCGGATTCAACCCCCGTCTCCCGCAAGGGAGCGGGACCAACAGCGGCCTGACGGAGTGCTAGGCACACCCCGCCAGACCTACCACTGCACAGGAGACCTCCCCATGCAGCAGCCCGAAGAGTCTACCGCCGAACCCGAACAGCCCGCCGCCACCCCGCCGACCATCAACCCCGCCGAATGGGAGCGCTTCGAGGGCTTCCGCGAAACGTTCCTGCTGTACTTCACCCGGCAGGACGCCAATGCAGCGCTGCGGACCACCGCAACCCTGCTGTACGACCTCTGCCTCGAATCCGGCCCCTTCATGCCGGAGCAGCCGGAAGGATCGGCACGCGCTCAGGTCCGCGCTGTCGTCGCCGATCTGCGGTTCTTGCAGGGCTTCCTCGACGGCTTGACCGAAGAAGCGGAGGGATCGAGCATGGAGCCCTACGAGGAGCACCTGTTCCGCTTCGCCGGCAAGCGATCCGCCACGCTCGGCCAGGTCGCCGACGAAATCGAGGCGCAGCTCGGCGCGTGGCGCGGCGAGACCGAGGTCTAGCCATGGGATGGGAGCACACCGCACGCGAGAGGCGGCTCGCGCCAGTCGGCGAGTACCGGCCGCAGTCTCACCGGATCGTGATCCATGACACCTTCCAACAGTACCGGCTCAGCATGGCGGCTCTGGAGATCCGCAAGAGCATGTCCGTCCCGGATTTCCTCCTGTTCTGCGCCGAGTACGTCATCAAACGCCATCGAGAGCTGAAGCGCTTCCGGCGGGTCTTCGGCAAGGGAGCCCGGGAGATCCGGGCGGCTGTCGCGGAGCCGATCGGGCCGGGTTGCCTGGAGCCGGAGTCAGAGCGGGCACGGCGCCGGCAGGCCGCGCTGGATCGGTTCTGTTCGTGGGCCGGGTCGGCTCTCCGCGAGGACGCCACGGCAGAGGGCGGGAAATGAACCGCGGCATGCGTTGGTCGCGGGGCACCTTTTCCGTGCTCCTCCGAGTCGCCGGGCAGTTCAAGCCCCAACCCTTCCCCGTCGCGGGAATCGTCTCGGGAGCGTTCGGGATCTTCCAGGGTGACAAAAAGGGGCCGGCCAGCGGGGAGGGATCGCCACGGTTCTCTCTGGTCCTGGTACCCTCCGGCGGCTTCCTCTACACCTACTCCCGGCAGATCGACTGCAAGGTCCTGGCGGAGGAGCTTGCGCCGCTCGATGTCGCCTGGAGCGCTCAGGACGCGAAGCAGATCACCGGGGCGGGGATCGCCACGGCCCGGGCTCTCCTCCGCAGCGGTCAACGGCTTGCGCCGGTCATGATCCGGGGAGATCCGGCCGGGATCGCTGAACGGCACCGCTTCGAGGTGGTGTGACTCCAAAGGGGCCGGCTTCCGAGAGGGGGCCGGCCTCGACTTTTCGGGCCGGTTTCCGTCATCCGCCTTATGCGCGCCTGTCGATAACCTTGTTAGCTCGGGTCGATTGTCGGTAGGCTTTCCGGTTAGCGAATCCGATTCCCGGGAGGTTCAATGCGCGCTTTCTGGCGTTCCCCTTTCATCATTTGCCTACTTACCATCGCCATTCCCAGCGTTTTTTGTTTGGGGTGCCAGCAGCCAACAGCCACACCCCCGACAGCCACGCCGCCACCCACAGCCACGCCGCCCGCTTCTGAGACCGGTGCACAACCAGTCAAAGCGGAGGAGCTGAGGCTAAAGGCAGAATATCCCGGGTTGCAAACGCTCTCAGAGGCATTTCCCGAAGGCAGCTTAACCATCGACGTGCAAGATGCCGCAACACGCGACACTCTTATACTGGCAGGCGTACATCCAGGAAGCATTGATCCAGAAGTCGGTCGCGAACGGAATTACGATCTCGAACGAACGGACGATGGACGTATCATTCTATCCTTCTTTGCAATGGTGGTGAAGACCGATGGAGTCCGTTCATACTTTGTCCAGCTCCAATGCAGCGACGAACAAGCCAGCGCACTGAGGAAGCGGCCGTATCGGACCCCGCGTCGAGCCCCGGGCGGGGAGGTTGGGTTCCCGCTCAAGTGGGTTATATTTCGGCTCTCCTCTGCTAGCGCCCCTGCCGAATCGTCCCAAGTCCTCCGAGGCACTCTTGTTACCTTCAGCCCGTTTGGCGGCGTCTATAAGCGGTGGTGACACTCATCCGTAGCAGGAGATTTCAATGCGTGAATTCTGGCGCGCTTCTTTCGTCTGCTTACTCATCGCCCTTGCCGTTAGCGTAGTCATCGCCTGTTCTCACAGGTATAGCCTTGTCGCCCCGCCGGCTCCCACGAGCGGCGGCACGCGAGAAACACAAGTGTTGTACCAGGTAGTAGTGTACCGAATTGACCATTGGACGGGGCGAGTCGCTCTCATCCAACCAGGCTACACCTCAGAAGGAGTCATGGGCGTGCAGATCTACGATAGCATGGAGTTTATTTCGTCTCCCACCTCTACGCCTAATCCGCCGCCGGAGCAGTGACACCGTAACCGCCAGCCATTTGGCTAAACAGGAACGCCGCCGTCCCGTTCCCCTGATTCGTTTTCTCGTTTTGCATCCGGTCTCGCATCCGAGGTCAGGACATCTCCGCTCGCGTTAGGACATCTCTCCGTTTGCACGGGCGCGTTAGCATACGCCGCGGCTTTGGTCAAGGTCCCCGGCAATTCAGGGTCATCTGTGGGATTGCGTTCCCATGGGAGATAGGAGGGTTGTAGTCCTGGCACAACGGACGCGACCGGCCGGTATCGTCTTCCGTTAACGGCCCTGATTGCCAGACCATACCGGTACGGGAACGTGGAGAGATGGAAGCGGAGCGCAGATCTTTACCGCGCGAGATGATAGAGAAGCGGTAGAGGGTAGGTCACTCAGGGGGCCGGCGGGGGACAAGCCCCGATCCGCGCCGGCCCGTATCCCGTTTAGCGCGTGCGGTTCCCTCGCAAAGAAAAACCCAAATGGACGATAACGGAATGCGGTTGAAATCGAATCGGCCGGTAACGGAATGAGTGTTGAGATGGAAACGGTCGATCCCATTCGCGGCTTGCTCCGCTTTTGGCGTATATATATTATATCCCTACGGGAGTTACGGAGTGGACTCCCCAGACTCTCTGCCTGGAGAGTTGAACACGGAAGACTCTCCTCCTGGGGAGTTGAGCAGGGGAAGACTCTCCAGGTAGAGAGTCCAGGCCGGGACAACTCTCTAGGCCGGCGGCAGGTTGATCGACGGTGCACGACCCTTCCAATAGGTCAAGAGAACCCGAGCACTCTGCGCCTCGACTGTGAAACGCTCGCGCACATCCTCGACATGATCGCGCATCCTCTTGCGACTTTGGACGTTATAGTCTCCGGGGTCCTCCGCCAGAGCGATCTGAATGCACAGAGCGGCGAGCGGGTTGTGTCCCTTGCCCCGCTCTCGATTACCACCTAGGCCGATGTCTTTTGTTACCTTCCCGAGCGCATCGAAGAGCCCCTGATCTACGGTGAATTTGAACTCCTCTCCGTCAGATAGGGGCGGCAGATTGATCGCTTCAAGGTGCTTCCTGACGGACAGGCGGACATGGTCGCTCGCGTGGATACTGACCGAGGACTGTTCCCATACGACATCCTTCAAGGTCTGAACCAGCGGCCACGTCATGAAAGCCGAGAGGCCGTGATTGAGCAGAGCATAGGCGCACGGTTTCATCCCCGGGATATGAGAACGTTCGAGCGGTACCTGCTTCCGCAGATCCTCCATTGCGGCGATTGCCCCTTGTGGAAGCAGCGGGCCTAGATATTTCGGTGATATCGGATCAGTGGTGTAGCGCCTTCGGTTATGGGTCAGCTCGTGGACTACACCTTGCCACGGTGCGGATTCATCCCCGGATGGATTCCAGGAAAGGGCCGCTGCGGAAGTCGAGGTCAAGGATGGGAGGATGGGCGAGCCGTCCACGGGGCGGGGCATCCGGGCTCACCCCTTCCGGCCTTCCGCTTCCAGGACGTGCTCCGGGCCGCCCCGTGGGGCCGCAGCGATGAAGGCCGCGAGATCCTCCTCCCGCCAGCCGCTGGTCCCGGGACCGAGAATTATTCGAGGTGCAAGCCTACCGGTTTTCTCCCATCGATAAATTGTGGCTCGCGAAATTCCGAGCAGGCGCGCGGCCTGAGCGGGGCGAAGGATTCGGGAAACGGTCATCGTAGCGCCTCCTATGTTCGACGCCGTGAGATCGGGCGCGTCTAAAGGTGACACCTCACCTCTCCCGAGGTCAATGCATACGCGGTGGCTTTAATTACCGGTCCGGGTTTTGCCCGGAGCTTGGTCAAAAAGAGCGCCCGGGTTTTGACTAAAGGTTCATCAAAACTCGGGGTCCCGTTGGATGCGACGAATAAACTGCCCGAAATCGAGGCGGTCGTCAATCGGCCCGAGCTGCTCGCGGAGGCGTTCAATCTCTTCCCGAATCGTAGTAGGGAGAGCAGCGGCCTTACTGAGCCAGAGATCGGGGTCTTTTCTGATTTTCTTGTAGAGCCGTTGCAGTGCCGCTTTCCTCTTTGATTCGGGGAGATTGGCGGTCACCTGCTTTACTGCGGCGTGTGGGTTCGTACCTTTGAGCATTAGGCGTGCAATCGCGAGAAGCTCTTTCTCGTCCTTCTCAGGCGGTCGTCCAGGAGGTCGTCCTATACGGACGCGGTTCGCGGCCAGATTCTCGTACACCTTGCGGGCGAATTCTTGGCGCACGCTCTCGTCATCGATTCCCGCCTCCCCGGCCGCGCGGGTGATCTCTTCCAAAGTGAGTTTAGGTCGTGGCATGGCGACGTTCCGGAATGCGTCACGCGATCCGCACCACGTTCGACCGCTCCTCACCCGCGAGAATGGCGTCCACTCGGGAGCCGAGCAGGATAGCGGCCTGCCGCTTCTCCGCGTCGTATCCCGCGCGGTTGTAGGTTCGGGTAATGCGTCCCGCGGCATGGTTCAAGAGATGGTCGATGGTATCGGGCCGGACGCCGGAGCGGCCTAGCCATGTCGCCGCGGTCCGGCGGAGATCGTGCGGGGTGAAGTGCGGCAACTCGCTCCAAGCCCGGAGCCGCGCCGAGCTGTGCGACAGCCACGTGAGCCGCTTCCCCTCCGCGCGGGAAGCGAGCACCCATTCCGTCGAGCCGGTCAGCGGGCGGAGAGCCTCGACGATCGCGAGAGCTTGCGGCGACAGCGGCACACGGTGCGCGCGGTTCGTCTTCGTCAGCTCTGCCGGGATGTTCCACCACCACCCGTGAGAGTCGCGCTCCAGGTCGCGCCAGCGCATGGAGAGCACCTCTCCGGGCCTCTGCGCCGTCAGGAGGACAAGACGCCATGCCGCGGCGACGTTCGGCTGTAGGCGATCGAACAGGGGCCACAGGACCCGCAGCTCCTCCTCGGTGAGGACCCGTTCCCGTGGCGCCTCGACGTAGACCCGCTTCACCGAATAGACCGGATTCGCCTCGACGCGCTCCCGTTCGATTCCGAAGTTGAAAACCCGGCAAATCAGGGTGCGCGTCCGGTTCGCACAGACACCGCCCCGCTCGGCGGCGATCCGCTCCAACAGCTCGCGGACGTCGGCGCGGCGAATCTCTGCGGTCTGCCTGGAGCCCCAAACGGGGAGCACCTCGACGCGCAGTTTCCTCTCGTCTTCCTTCCAGGCACGGAGCCGCTTTTTCCGCTTCGCGTGCTCCTCGACGTAGAGAGCGGCGAGAGCGGCAAAGGTCGCGGTCTTCGCCTTCTTGCGGGCGGCGCGGGCGGCCTTCCGCTCGGCCATCGGGTCGCGGCCGTGGACCTTGACGCCGGCAAGAAGCTCCCGGGCCTTGTCGCGTGCCTTTGCCAAGCTGAGGGAAGGGTACTCCCCGAAGGTGATCCGGCGCCGGCCACCCCGCGGGCCGTAGCGCAGAAACCAGAATTTGCGACCGGTCGGCAGGACACGGAGCCCGAGCCCCGGGACGTCACCGTCCATGAGCTCGACGCGGGAGCCTTTCATCTCGGCGCGGATCTGAAGATCGGTGAGGGAATCAGTTGTACGCCTCATGGTTGGGGCCTCCGGTTTGCCGGCGCCTCTCAGGCCCGCGCGGGGCACTCGTGGACCACTCGTGGACCACTGGTGACCGCGCTTGCATGGGTCGGCATGATGCCGTATGATACAGGCAATGCCGCTTAATGTCCATACCCTCAGCGCTTTACCGGGACGTGCCGATACACCCCGAAACCCCTCTTCTACAGCCTCCGGAGCTGTAGGTCAGAGGTTCGAATCCTCTAGGGCGCACCATCCCTCCTCTTCACCCATCCGCACTCCGCGAGGAACCCGTTGAGATTCCCTCCCGCGCTTCTCGAAGACTGGATGCGCCGCTACTACTTCGAGACCGAAGTCGATATCGGCAGCAGCGGCCTCGGCTTCGACGGCGCCTCGGCGCAGCTCGAACGCGGCCTGACCCATCTCTCCGCTCTCCTCGCCTCCGGCGCGTGAGGCTGGCGCAGGTCGCCGATGGCCTCCCCTGTTCTGATCCGGATCGCGGGGCTGCCGGCTGCCTCTCTCGAATCCTTCGGCGGCGAGACCTGCCTCGGTCCTTTCGATGCGTGGGAGGCGGCGCGGCGCGAGCTGGCGGCGGTGCGGACGGAGATGGTCGCAGCCCTGCATGAGCAGATCCCGAATCTCCCGCCGGAGCTGCGGCGCCTTTTCCTGGCCGTGAAGCGGGACTGCCACAACGGCCGCCCCTTGAGACGGCACCGGGCCGCGCCGGAGTGGGAGGAGGTCCGCCGCCGCACCGGTCCCCTGGCCGACCGCCTCGCCGGCTCCGAAGAGCGGGAGTGGGAGGCCGCCGAGGATCTCGACCGTGCGTTCGCCGGGCAGCGCAGGCGGGAGCTGCGCGCTTTGTGGCAGCTCGCCCGGGAGCCGGGCTTCCAGCGCGGTCTCGCCCTGGCCTCGCCGCCGCTCCTCGCGAGCCTGGAGGAGCACGGCAACGCGGCAGGCCCAGGCCCGAGGGAGAGGCGCCTGGCTCTCGGTCTCCTGCGCTACGTGAGCCGCGCTGCGCTGAAGCTGTCCCCCTTTTCCACCTTCACCCGGGTCGCGCCGGGGGAGATCCTGGAGATGAGCCCGGGCGCCGGGGGTCTCCAGCTCCTGGGAGATCCCGCGGAGTGGCGGGAACGCTCGCTCGTGCGCCTCCGCCGGTACCTGGTCGAGCAGATCGCTCACCTCCTGCTGCGCTGCCCGGCCGTCCGCGAGCGCTCGGTGGTACGGCTGAATCCCGCCCGCGAAGAGATGGGGCCCGGCCTCTGGCGCCTCCTGCAGCCGGGCTCCTGGATCCCGGGCGGGTCGGGCGAGGCGCCGATGGCCTACCGCTCCGCCGCCGTCGTCGAGATCCCGGCCGCCCCAGAGCTCGTCGCCTGGCTGGACGAGATCACCGCGCGCGGGGACCTCGGAGCCGGCGACCTGGAAGCGCGGCTGGCCGAGGTCCGGGGCGGCCCGCGCGAGGAGGCGCGGGCTCTCCTCGACAAGCTCCTGCAGATGGGGCTGCTGGTCCTGGAGCCGCTCTGGGCCGGCGACCATCCGCGGCTGGAGGAGGCGGTCGCCGAGGCTCTGCTCGCGTTGCCTTCTCAGGAGGGACCGCTGGCGGCCGTGGCCGCGGGCCTCCGGCGGATCGTCGAGCTGGAGGAGGCGTTTTCCAGGAGCGCCGAGCCTGCCGGTACGGTCGAGGAGGTCCAACGGCAGCTGGAAGCTGTCTGGAATGCCGCGCTCGCCGCGGCCGGTCTGGAGGGAGCGACCGCACCGTATCGGAACCGGGAGATCGACGTCTTCGAGGACGTGGTGGCGACCGGAGACGAGGGGGCGGAGGTGGCGCAGGTCGCGAGATCCGTGGCCGAGGAAGCGCTGAGCTGCGCAGCTCCATGGCTCCGGCTCATGGATCTTCTGGGGGGCCGCCGCGAGGCCCTTCACTCCCTGGCCGGAGTGCTCCGCAGGCGCTGGCCGGACCAGGAAGAGGTGAGCGCTCTCGCTCTGTATCAGGAGATCCACGGCCTGCTGCCCGACGGCCGGGGCGAGGAGATCGACCGGATCCGGAATGAAATCTGGCGCGATCTCCCCGGTCTGGTCCATCAGGACGGAGAAGAGGGCCGGATCGATCCCGGAGAGCTCACGGCTCTGCTCGCCCGGGTGCCACCCGGCGCGGACCCGGGCGTCGGCCCCTGCGTGTTCCTCCAGCCGGCCGACGCCCTCGGCCGGCTCTGGGTGATCAACCGGATCTTCGAGGGGACGGGCCGCTACGGCAGCCGTTTCATCGCCGCGATGCCGCCCGCGGTGCGGCGCCGGCTCACCGAGCAGCTGGCCGCCCGCTCGGGTGCGCTGGTCGACCTCTTCTGGCCGCACGGCGATACCCTCAACGTGCACGCGTTCCAGACGGCCCGCGCCATCGTCCTGCCGGGAGACCGGGTGGACCTCCCGGCCGAGAGGCGGGTGGAGCTGCGGCATCTGCGGGTGCGGATCGATCCCGCGACCGGCCTGCCCTGGCTCGCGGGCGCGGCAGGGGAGCGCATCCGGCCGGTCTATCTGGGCGGCTCCTCTCTGGCGTTCGCGCCGCCGCTGATCCGGTTCCTCGCGCTGTTCGGTCCGGGCGAGCTGAAGCCGATCCCTCTCCCCCGGCCGGCACGGAACGAGGACGGGATCCAGATCCTCGATCGCCTCCTGCTCGGCCGGCTGGTGCTGGGCCGGAAGCGCTGGATCGTTCCGGCCGGGCCGCTCCGGGAGCGCCTGGCCGCCTCCTCGCCGTCGCGCGCCTGTCGCGAGGTCCTGCGCTGGTGGCGCGGGAGCGGCCTCCCGTCCCGGGTCTTCGTCATCGAGCGGGTCCATCACGAGTCCCAGGAGGAGGCGTACAAGCCGCAGCTCGTGGAGCTCGCCTCTCCCCTGTTCTTCCAGCTCTTCGCGGGGATCGTCCACGCGGCGGGCTCCACTCTGACCGTCGAGGAGGTGCTCCCCGGGCCGGAGGCGTTCCCGCAGGACGCCCAGGGGAGGCGGTGGGCCGTCGAGGTCCAGGTGGACGCCCTCGCCGTCGGGTAGCATGCGCTCCGTGTCCGCCGATCTCTCCTCGGTGCTCCGGCTCCTCTATCGCGGCCCGCGCGGCGCCGCGCCCGGGGTGGTCAATCCGTACCGCGACGAGGTGCCGGAGCTGGACTGCCGGGGCGCGGCGGCGCAGAGGCGGCGCAACCTGGAGGCCTATGTGGAGCGCGTCGGCCGGGTCCGCTGCCTGCTGCTCGGCGAGGCCCTGGGCTTCCGCGGCGGGCGGTTCTCGGGGATCGCCTTCACCAGCGAGCGG
>DASPXX010000174.1:0-13133 GCA_035637095.1 Thermoanaerobaculia bacterium | reverse complement strand
CCCAGTCGTTGAGCAAGAGGCCTTTGCGGACCCATTCGCGGGCGCGCTTGCCCGCGTCGAGCTGCGAGACGAGCAGCTCCGGTGCGTCGACCGCGGAGCTCTTCTGGTCCTCGAAGAAGAGGACGAAGTAGCGGTCTTCCGGGACCTGGTCGGCGGTGACCCCCTGCTTGGCGAGGGCCGGCGACGACTGGACGAGCCGGCGGTTGCTGTAGAAGGTCACGCCGGTCAAGTCGACGGGCTTGCCGTCTTCCGTGACCTTGAAGTCATTCTTGTCGAGGCCGACGATGACGTTCCCCTGGCGATCGGTGACGAGGACGTCGAGCAGGACCTCGTTGACGTTGATCTTCTCGCCGAACTGCCCCTGGGGCTGTTGATCCTGAGGCTGAGCTGGTTGATCCGATTGAGCTGCCAAAGCCGGCGCCAGGCACAGGGCCGCTGCGATCGCGAGCGTGGCGGACCGAAGGTATTTACCGAGCATTTCCGCTCCTCCTTTTCCTTGGGGATGGAGAGCAAGGTGTGGGCCAGCCTCTCCAAAGAAGGCAACACCCGCGCAGACCCGCGGAATTCCGCGGGCGCCCGTCCCCCCTGCCGCACGGGATGTCCTCGGAGGAGGACGGTCTCACGCCCCGACGGCCGCCGGCTCCTCGACCCGCGCCCCGAACCGCGCATAGAAGCCGCCGGCCTCGACGGTGCGGCGCAGCGCGTCGGAAGGCCGGAAGCGGTCGGAGACGGCGACCTCCAGACGCTCCAGGGTGACCACGATCTGGCCGAGACCCTCGGTGTCGGCCCAGCGGCAGAGGCCGCCCCGGAACGGCGGGAAGCCGGTGCCGAAGATCATCGCCAGGTCGAGCTCGCCGGCCGTGCGCACCACCCCTTCCTCCAGACAGCGCGCCGCCTCGTTGACCATCGGCAGCACCATGCGGTCGGCGATCCGTCCCGGATCGGGGTCGTCCACCCGGGGCTGCAGCCCGAGCAACCCGTAGACCGCCGGGTCCGGATCCTTCCGCTCGCGCCCTTCATAGCGGTAGAAGCCCTTGCCGTTCTTCGTCCCCAGCCGGCCGCTGTCCGGCACGCGGTCGAGCCACGCGGGGAGGGCCAGCCGGTCGCCGAAGGCCTCGTGGAGGATGTGGGCCACCTTGGTCGCCACGTCGATCCCCACCTCGTCGGTGAGCGCCATCGGACCCACCGGCATGCCCCAGTCGGCCATGGCCCGGTCCAGGTCCTCGATCCTGTACCCCTCGTCGAGCAGCCAGAGGGCTTCGGACGAGTAGAACATCAGCAGCCGGTTGACCAGGAAGCCCGGCGCGTCCTTGACCAGGACCGGCGTCTTGCCGAGCTTCCTGGTGAAGTCGAAGACCGTGTTCACCGCCCACGCGGCGGCCCCGGCGGGCGCGATGACCTCGACGAGCGGCATCTTGTGCACCGGATTGAAGAAGTGCATCCCCACCACCCGCTCGGGGTGCGGGGTCCTGGCGCCGATCTTCTCGATCGACAGCGACGAGGTATTCGAGGCGAGGACCGCCGTCTCCGGCACCTTGCCGGCGAGCTCGGCGAAGACGGCCTGCTTCACCTCCAGCTTCTCGAGGATCGCCTCGACGACCAGGTCGCAGTCCGCGAAGCCCGAGTAGTCGAGCGTCGGCTGGAGGAGCGCCATCTTGCGCCGGGCGGCGGGCGGCTCCAGGCGGTGTCGCTGGACCTGGCGGTCGAAGAGGCCCGCGGCGTGGGCCATGCCGCTCGCCAGGGCCTCGCCCCGGACGTCCTTCATGCGCACCGGCAAGTCCGCCTCGGCGGAGACCAGCTGGGCGATGCCGCCGCCCATGACGCCCGCGCCGAGCACCGCCACCCGCTTCACCGGGCGCGCCGCGCCGCCGGGGAGCCCCTCCTCGCGCTTGGCCTCCTCGGTCAGACGGAAGACGTGGACCAGGTTCTTGGAGATGCGGGACGTGGCGAGCTCCGCCACCGTGCGCGCCTCGGCGTCGAAGCCGGCGCGCATCCCGTCCTCGATCCCGATGCGCACCACCTCGATCGCCCGCAGAGGCGCCGGATAGTGGCCGCGGCTCTCCTCCAGGGTCTTCTTGCGCGCCTGATCGAACAACACCTTGCGGCCGAGCGGGTTGCGCTCGAGGAGCAGCTCCTTGAAGTCGAAACCGCCTTTTCCCTCGCGCTTCGTCTTGCCGATCCGCTCGCGGGCGAAGTCTCTCACCTGGTCGAGGAAGCGGGCGTCGGGGAGGAGGGCGTCCACCAGGCCGAGCTTCAGGGCCTTGCGGCCGGCCACGTTGCGGCCGGTGAGGATCAGGTCGAGCGCTTCGGGAATGCCGATCAGGCGCGGCAGGCGGGTGCAGCCGCCCCAACCGGGGACGATCCCCAGGCGCACCTCCGGCAGGCCGATCCTGGTCGCGGCGCCGTCGCTCGCCACGCGGTACGTCGAGGCGAGGGCCCACTCGGTTCCGCCGCCCAGGCAGGTGCCGCGGATGGCGGCAACGGTGGGGAAGGAGAGGGCCTCCCAGGCGGCGAACAGGCGGTGCCCGAGCCGGGAGCCCGCCTCCGCCTCCACCGGATCGCTCACCCGGCTGATCTCTTCCACGTCGGCGCCGGCGATGAACGCCCCGCGCTTGCCCGAGAGGAGGATCAGGCAGCCGATGTCCTGGCGCCCGGCGATCTCGCCGAGGACCTGCTCGAGCTCGGCCAGGGCGGCGCGGGTGAAGACGTTGACCTTCTTGTCCGGCAGGTCGAAGGTGAGCGTCGCCAGCCGATCGCTGCCGACCGCGAGTCGAAAGATGGATGCCATGGTCGTACCTCCCCCTCTCGAGCGGCCTTCAGGCCACGTGGGCGTCGGCTTCGGTGTAGAGGCGCTCGATGACGTCTCCGTACTTCTGGTTGATGACCCGGCGCTTCACCTTCTGCGTCGGCGTCAGCTCGCCGGTCTCCAGGGTGAACTCGTTGGGCAGGAGCTCCCAGGCGACGATCTTCTCGAAGCTCGCGAGGTGGGTGTTGACCGCGTCGACCTGCTGGGCGAAGAGGGCGCGCACCCGGGCGTCGCGGAGCACCGCGCCGGCGTCCGCCGCGCCGATCCCCTGCTTCTCGGCCCACGGCTTGAGCACGTCGAAGTCGGGCACCAGCAGGGCGGAGAGGAACTTGCGGCGGTCGCCGATCACCACCGCCTGGCCGATGAAGCGGCTGGCCTTGAGCGCGTTCTCGATCGGCGCCGGCGCCACGTTCTTGCCGTAGGCATTGATGATCAGCTCCTTCTTGCGGTCGGTGATGCGCAGGAACCCCTGAGGGTCGACCTCGCCGATGTCGCCGGTGTGGAACCAGCCGTCCGCGTCGATCACCTCGGCGGTGGCCTCGGGGAGGTTCCAGTACCCGCTCATGATGTTGGGCCCCTTGGCGAGGATCTCGCCGTCCTCGGCGATCTTCAGCGTGACGCCGGGGAGGGCCTGGCCGACCGTGCCCATCCTGACGTTGTCCGGCGTGTTGACGGTGAGGACCGGCGCCGTCTCGGACAGGCCGTACCCTTCGAAGATCGGAACGCCCGCTCCCCAGAAGAACTCGGCGACGTCGCGCGACAGCGGGGCGCCGCCGGAGAGGGCGAACTGGAACCGGCCGCCGAGGCGCTCGCGGATCTTGCTGAACACCAGCTTGTCGGCGAGCCCGAGCTTCAAGCCCAGGAGGCCCGGCGGGCGCTGGAGCTTGAGGCGCCAGGGCAGGGCCTCGCGGCCGGTCGCCACGGCCCAGGCGAAGATCTTCTGGCGGATCGGCGGCGCGGAGGCCACGTTCTCCTGGACCCGGGAGAGGACCTTCTCGTAGACGCGCGGCACCGACACGAAGACCTGCGGCTTGACCTCCTGGAGGTTCTGCGCCACCGCCTGCACCGACTCGGCATAGGCGATGGTGCACCCCTGGTGGAAGTAGCAATAGTCCACCGTGCGCTCGAACGAGTGCGACAGGGGGAGGAACGAGAGGGCGGTGAAGCGGCCGTCGAGGTTCACCACCTGCATGGCCGCGACCACGTTCGAGACGATGTTCTGGTGGGTCAGCATGACCCCCTTGGGCTGGCCCGTCGTGCCGCTGGTGTAGACGAAGGTGGCCAGCTCGTCCGGCCGGACCGAGCGGGCCTTCTGCTCGAAGGCCGCCGGGTCGATCTCGCTCGTCTTGGCGAGGATGTCGGCCAGGGTGATCACCCGCGGATCGCCGGCGGGCGCCTCGCCCTGGATGAGGACGAGATGGCGGACCTGCGGCAGCTGGTCGGCCTGCGAAAGGAATCCCTGGAGGTGCTGGAGCGTATGCGCGAAGACGACCTGGGCGCCGCAGTCGTTGGCGATGTAGGCCGCCTGCTCGGGGAGCAGGGTCGGATAGATGGGGACCACCACGGCGCCGCTGCACAGGGTGGCGAAGTCGATCGTGGGCCAGTGCGGCCCGTTCTCCGCCATCAGGGCGACCCGGTCGCCGCGCTGGACCCCCAGGCTCTCGAGCCCCTTGGCCAGCTTGCGGACGCGGTCGACCAGCTCCGCGGTGGAGACCGGCTGGTAGGTGCCTCCGACCTTCGAGAGAAGGCAGTCCGGCTTGTTGAAGCCCGCCGCCTTCAGGAAAAGCTCCGGCAAGGTTGTCACGGCCATCGCGTCCCTCCTGGGGATGTCAGGCATCGCATTGTATCCCACGGCGGCAGATGGCCGGTGGGGTGGAATCTGCTTTCAGGGAGGGCAGATCAGCGGATGAACCGCCCAGGCGTGATAGCGATCGTTTCGGTTGGCGAAAGCGACGAGAAAGCCGGTGTCGGCGATCCCCTTCACGAACGCGAAAAGCCTTTGCGGCTGGATAGGTCCTTCGGTCCGCTCACCGCTCCGGCCAAGCGCAGGAAGCCCTGCGCCGCATCGCTGGCTCTCGCCTTCTCCAACTGGTCGCGGATGACCTCGCTCTGCGATACGCCGCTTTGCGCCGCGGTCGCTTCGAGCCAGGCTGCCAGCTCTTCACTGAGACGTACGCTGATCGTATGACCCATCGAATTGTACCGTAACACGGCGATTTGGCGTGCGCAAGCCAGTGAGCGCCAGTGAGCGCCGCGCACAGAAGGCAGGGGATTGTATCCCGAGATGGATCATGGATTTCGGCTCGCGGCCAGCTCCAGGATCCTCCGGGCCAGCCGCTCCAGCCCGGCCGCACGTTCCGGGTCCGCTTCCTGTTCGGCCAGGTCCGAGACTCTCTCGTACAACAGCCCGTTCTGGTATTCGTCGGCCACCTCGACCAGCTCCAGTTGCGTCTCCAGAGGGTACTTTTCCAGCCGCGACCACAACTCGGCGGCGCGACGCTGGTCCTCCTCTTCGGCCTTCTCGTCGTCGGCGCGCTGCAACGCGAGGATCTCGTCGGAGGCGGTCAGGACAAGGTCCCGCAGGTCCACCGCCAGCTTCTGCACGAGCTCCTCGAGCCCGCCGCCGCGCCACCGGCTGGACCTGCGCAGCGTGTCGTAATGGACCAGGAGCTCTTCGGCTCCCGGGACGGTGATGCCGGCCGCACGGGCCATGCCGGCCAGTTGCTCGGGGCTCGGCGTCACCTGGTCGAGCTCGATCTGGGTGATCAGGGACGGATGGACGTCGATCGCGTCGGCCATCTGCTCCTGCGTCAGGCCGGACAAGGCGCGCAGCAGGCGGGCCATCACGTTCTCTCGTGTCATGGGCTCCTCCACACAGCCGAAGGCTGATTTTTTCACCATTCGCCGGGATTCACGGCACCATACGGGATGACGAGCGCGGCCCGGGCGAGCCACGGAGGCCCGCCGCCGGCGCCGCGCCGGGAGAACCCCTATGCGCCGCACTCTTGGTCTCGTCGTCGTCACCGCCTCCCTTCTGGGCTCGCCGGGGCTGCTCGACTCGTTCTGGTCGCTCGTCTCCTCGCTCTGGAGCGGGCCGGTGGCCGAAGCGGGCTGCGGTTTCGATCCCTGGGGCGGGTGCCGCCCTGCACCGCAGCCCCAGCCCGATGCGGGTTGCGGTTTCGACCCCTATGGTTGCCCAACGGGATCATGAGGCTGTGAACGGGAGGCCCTGGTCATGGCGGGCGCGAACGAGATAACGCAGGACGCGGCGGGCCAGCTCGACGGTGGCCGCTTCGCGCGCCGCCGCCTCCTGGAAGAGCCGCAGGGCGGCCAGGGCCTCCCGGTGCACTCCCTTGGATTGGAATACGTCGTTCAAATGCCTGGCCAGTGCCTTGACCTCGGCGGTCCGGCCCTCCTCCAGGAGCAGAACCCCCTCCTCCAGCAAGGCCAGGGCGACGTCGTAGAACATCTTCAAGGCGGCGAACCTCCGGCGAGCTTCCTCCAGGAGCACGAGCGCCTCGACGGTCCGTCCCTGTCCGGCTGATATGCGCCCCTCGACCCAGCCGATCCGAATCAGATCGATTTCGTCTCCCAGCTCAGCGGCAAGCTCGCGCGCCGGTTTGACCAGCTTGGCGGCCTCAGCGAAACGACCGACGTTACAGAAGAGGATGGAGAGGTTCAGGCGAAGGATGTTCAGCTGGCGTGGCTCGGCCGCGCGGAGGGCCAGAGGGAAAGCCTGAAACAGAGCCTTGATGGCTTGGTCATACTCGCCCATCACCTCCAGTGTGAAGCCCTTCATGATCAAGGCACGCTCGGGATACCGGCTCACTTGGACGGCTTCTTCGAGCCGGGCCAGGGCCTCATCGAATCGGCGCTGATCCCGCCGTAGTGCAGCTTCCAGATCGAGCAGCCTCCCCGGGTCGAGCACCCCGTCCGGGTCGGAGCCGGCGTCCCAGAGCCGCTTGGCCTCATCTAATAAGGTATCCGCCGCCTTCAGGTGGCCGGCGACCCTCAGGACGTTCGCCAGGTGCGCCGTCGCATAGCCGCGCACCCGGTCGCGCCACCACTGCGGCCCCTGGACCTTCTCTGCGATCTTCACGGCGAGCCGGGCCAGCGCGATGGCGCGTTTCAGGTTCCGGGACGCTTCCCGGACCGAGAGCTCGCAGACCTTCTCGCAGAAGCTCCAACCCTGGTACTCCTCGCCGGCCTCGACCGCCGCCGGCCAGAGCTTCGTGGAGCGGTCCTTCAGCCGCGCCCACAGCTCTTCAGCCCGCCGGCGCAGCGGCTTCACGTCGAGGGCTCCGGGATAGCCGGCGGGCACGATCCTTCGCGAGAGGCGCGCGATCTCCGCGAAGCCCTCCCGGGTGCGGCGTGCCGCGCCGTCGGCCGCGGTCTCGATGACGACCAGCTCGTCCTCAGAAAGGTCGCCGAGCCCGGCGAGCCCCTCCAGAGCCGACAGGCACCCGGTCAGGATCCGGACCACCACCCGCCGGCACTTCAGCGCCTCCAGGATCCGCGCCAGGAGATCGTCCTTGACCGCCCCCCGCGTCAGGTGCTGGGACAGACCGCTCGGGACCATCTCCAATAGAGCGCTGAGCTGCTTCTGGGTCACGTCGTACCACACCATCAACATCCTGATGAGCAGCGAACGGAATCTCGACCTCGTCTTCGGCTTCGCTCTGCGCGCCATCCCGATCCTCCGATTGTGGATGCCTTCAGTAATAAGAGTAGCTCTCGAAGGTTGGGGAGGGACACGGGCAGGCAGGATTTTTACCGCTGTTCGCGTGAATCTTTCGGCAAATCTCTCGGGGGCTTCCCGGACCAGGTGCCCCGCGGCCTACGCTCGTGCCCGGAGGATGTGCTGAGGAGGGATGAAGCATGGGACACGTGGCTTTTCTACGCAAAGGTCTGCGCGAGGGCGCGGGGGAGCTCCAGAAGGTGCGCGGCCTGCTGGTCGGGCTGCAGGAGAGGGTTCCGCCTCCCCCGGCGGAGGCCGTTCAGGAAGACCGGGACGCGGAGCCGAGCCCGCTCACCGAGATGCTGGCCGCCATCGAATGCGGGATTCACGACCGCCTCGACCCGCTGATCCGCGATCTCCTCGCCGCGGCGGAATACCAGGCGGAGAGGCCGCGGCGCGGTCAGCCGGAAGTCTGAGCGATGAGCCGGCGGGAGAGGTTGGACCCGGAGGTGCCGCCGCCGATTTCGACGAGAAGCGCCGCGCCCTCCTCAGGCGCGGCATCGAGGTCCTCGTCAGAGGCAGGGTCCCGTCAAAGTCATCGTAGTGGGGGCCTCCGCCCGCCCACCCTCACCCCCCATCCCCCTCTCCCACCCGCACTCACGCCCGCCCGGGAGAGGGGGCGCCTCCACCCAAAACATTGAAGAAGCGAGGGTTGGGGGTTCCCCCTCTCCCGGGAGGGTGGGAGTGTGGGTGGGAGAGGGGGCCAGGGGGTGAGGGTCTTTGGGCGGGGGAAAGCTCCGCCTCCGCACGACTTTGACGGGACCGTGTCGTCAGGGGCGTGCCCTCTTGACCGCCGCACCGGGCCGGAAGTATCCTCTGCCCTCTCGCGAGGGCGTCCGCTCCTCGTGTGCGAATCGGGGCGTAGCTCAGCTTGGTAGAGCGCACGGTTCGGGACCGTGAGGTCGGAGGTTCAAATCCTCTCGCCCCGACCATTCCTTCCCGCCGGTTGTATCCTTCTCTTCCAGTCCAGGGTCTCTCTTCCGGAGGATCTCGATGATCAGAAGGATCGGGCCATCTCCCACCCACTCCCCCGCCGGGAGAGGGGGAACCTCCTCCCTTTCAAGTCCTCAAACAGGTCGAGAATCCGTAGGGGGAGTGAGCGCCCCCTGGGAATAGGTCGCCTATTCCTCGCAATTCGCGACTCCCACCGAAAGTTACGCGCCCCATTCTCGACCCGCGGCGTCAAAAACCGAGGAACAGGTCGAACATAGAGCTCTCCAGCTCGCTTCGACTCACAAATGAGTCGAGAATACCGGCCAACAGGTCGAGAATACTGAGGAATTGGTCGAGAATCGGCGGACCGAGGTCACGCTTTGCGGAAGTTGCAGGGTGTCGCAAGAGGAACAGGTCACAGATTGTTCGTTATTCGCGACCGGGAGAGGCGTTTGGGTGAGGGAATTCGCGGTACGCGCCGCGCAGGGACCGAGGGAGGGCGCCCCCAGATGCGGCCGGAGGCCTGGCTCTCGGACCAGGATGGGCAAAGTTAGCGCCTATGCCCCCTGACCCCCTCTCCCATCGCACACCCTTCCACCCGGGAGAGGGGGAATTGGACCTGCGTCAGTGCGTCGTGTCTGGGTCGACGCCGAGGGTGAGCCAGTCGACGGCGGCTTTCTCCCAGTCGGTCGGTCGGCTCGAGGCATCGATGTAGCGCGCCCAGCGGTCGATGCCGGTCTCCTTGGCGATGCGGCGGGCCTGGAGCGTCGCGATCGCGGTGGACAGGATCACGGCGTTGCGCTCCATCCCGGATTCCTTGCAGAAGAGGAGGCACTGCTTGAGGATCTCCCGCGCATCCGACGGGAAGGCGTTGGACTTGCGCATGTCGAGCAGCAGCGGGAACGTCTGCCCCTTCTCGCGCGGCTTGATCTTGGCCTTCATCGCCTCCAGCAGCTGACCGACCTCGTCGCGCTGCAGGAAGCCTTCCAGGACCAGCTTGTAGCCGTACTTCGTCTCTTCGATTCTGTGCATCGGGGTCCCCTCCATGATCAGCTCAAAGGAATCGCGGCATCTTCATTCGTGCATGCCGCTTTGACCTAAAAGGTGCTCCAATTCCCCGAGAGGGGGACAGGAAAGAGAGAGAAGGGGCTCAGAGCGCGGTGGGTGGCTTCTGGAGCAGGAGGTCGTCGACCGGAAGCATCGCGTCCGGACGTGCGAGCGGGGCGATCCGCTCACCGCGGCGAAGGACCTGCCGCGTCCTGTAGGTGCCGTCCACCGGCTCACGATAGACCTCCAGCACGCCGCGAACGAGGTTCGCGATCCAGAAGTCCTCGATGCCGGCCAGGGCATACATCCCCGCCTTGTCCCGGTCGTGGCGGAGAGAGGAGTCCGCGATCTCGACGACGAGGAGCGCGGAGGTGGGATGTCCCTGGACGTATTCCAGCGGATCGCGGCGCACGATGGCGAGATCGGGCTCGGGCTCGGAATCCAGGCCCAGGTTCAGGGGCATCTGGACGTCGACCTCATACCCTTCCGGGCAGATCGCCTCCAGCACCCGGCGGGCGCGGCGCAGGCCGGCGGCGTGCAGGCTGTCCTGCGGTGACATTTCGTGGACGATTCCCCGGACGAGCTCGACGCTGCGGCCGACGAACGCACCCTCTTTCACCATCCGCTCGTAGGCTTCGCGCGTGGTGCGACGATCGGTCCTGGTCTCCGGAAGCGCCATGCCGTGACTCCTCGCTCCGTTCAATCCGTAATCCTAGCGCAAATTTCTGTCTTTGGGGTGGTGGCGCCCCCTCTCCCGGTCGGGGTGTGCGATGGGAGAGGGGGCCCGGGGGTGAGGGATCACATGTCGAACGAGAACGTGGCCACGAACGAGTCCATCTCCATCTCGGTCGTGATGCGTGACCCGGGGATCGGACCGGTGACCGGCGAGAAGATCGGGCCGCTCACCCGGTTCTTCATCACGTGGTAGTAGCCCAGGTTGGCCACCAGGGACGGGGTGACCCGCATGCCGAAGCCGGCCGTGATGTGGTCCTCGAAGACCGCCGGGACCGGAACCGTGAAGAACACCCGGTCGCTCTCGATGGCGCTTTGGTTGTGGTTGCCGCCGAGCCGCACGGTGAAGTTGGGGTTGACCTGGTACTGGAGGCCCAGGGCGTAGACCGTGATGTCGCGGAAGCCGAGGAAGTCCTTGAAGCCCTCGGTGTCCTCATAGAAGATCTGCTTGACGTCGAAGGCGGCGGCCAGCTTGCTGCTGGGCCGCCAGCCGATGCCGGCGGCGAGCTGGGCGGGCGCGTTGAGCTGGAACTTGACGGTGCGGTCCGTGCCGTAGGTCGGCAGGGACGGATTGGCCACCGTGGTGTGCCACTCGAAGTCCTCGAAATCCTGCTCGGAGGCGTAGGAGAGACCGAAGTTGAACGTGGGAGTGGCCTTCCAGAGCAGGCCGACGGTGGCGCCGAAACCCCAGGCGCTGTCCGCGTTGACGCTCGGGAAGACGCAGTTCGTCGCGCTCGCGCAGTCGGGGGTGGCGAAGCCCGCCGGGTTGGCCGTCAACGTGGAGCGGCCGGCGTTGAGCGAGGCGCCGATCGACAGGTTGGGCGACACCTGGTAGGCGAAGGCGAGCGGCACCTTCATGTAGGCGTAGTTCGAGAAGATCCGGCCGAAGCCGTTGGGCTGCGGCGCGGTGATCGGGTTGCCGGCGGTCTGCGGATAGTCGACGCCGAAGCCGGCGAGGCCGAGGAAGCCCACGCCGAAGGCGCTGCCGGTGCCCGGCCTGTGGGCCGTGAAGCCGAATGCCGGGATCAAGGCCGGATCGCCCGCCTCCTCAGTACGGCCGGAAAACGGTCCGATCTCGCTCTCAACCGCGTTCTTCGCCGTGTTGTACTCGGCGCTGAACTCGAACTTGCTGCCGTCGATCTGCGTCAGCAGGGCCGGGTTGAGAGACAGGGCGCCGAGGGCGTCGTTGGGCAGCGCCACGCCGGCGCCTCCCATCGAGCTGTTGACCGCTCCGACGCCATGGAGCAGGTGCCCATTGACGGCCCAGGCCGGCGCAGTCGCGGCAAGCAGGACCGCGCCGAAGAGAGCGAAACCACGAAACGTGTGCTGCATGTGTCCTCCCTGGATCAGTTTCCCTGATCGTGAAAGACCCTCCCGAGCGCACTCGGTGCGGGGCGGCTCGAACAGACGCCTTGACAAGCACTTGAGGCAAGATGCAAGAAACTCGTTGGGGTCAACATAGCATAGTGTCGCGAGCGGGGCAAAGCGGGACGCTCAGTTTGTGAGCAGGGGAGGGGGAGGCCTTGGCGGTGGTGTGGTGACGGGAGTTGCGTTGCCAGATTCCATGGTAGAGTCCCGGCCGAAAAATCATGGGACAGCACGACCTCAGTTACCGCGACTTCTTCTCCCAACCGCTGATGATCCGGGGTCTCCTGCGCGAGATCGTGGGCGAGCATTGGGTGGATCGCATCGATTTCGACTCCGGTGAGCCGGACAATACGTCCTTTGCCAAGTACTTCGGGAGCCGCGAGGCGGACATCGTCTGGAAGTTCAAGCGCAAGGATGGAAGCGATGAGGTCTTTGTCTACGTCCTCATCGAGTTCCAGTCGCGGCCGGATCCCACCATGCCGGTTCGGTTCATGATCTACCGGCCGCGGTTGCGGTACCATCTGATCGACGCGGTGGCGCTTCCTCGCGAGGAGCTGGAGGCGCTGAACAGTCCGGTGGCCGCCCTTTTCCTGTTGGAAAAGAGCAACGACCCGTTGGACGTTGAGTCGGGCATTCAGCGCTTGAAGCAGAGCCTTCCGTCCACCGAGACCGCGTTGCGGGGGACGTTCGAGGGTTGGCTGCAGAATGTCATTCTGCCACGCTTCAGGTGGTCAGAAGAGGAAATTGCCGCCGCACGTACTCTGGAGGCAGTGGGAACCATGCTGGCTGAGAAAATCGACCGCTGGAGCCACGAGCTCCAAGAAAAGGGCCGCGAGGAAGGCCGCGAGGAAGGCCGCCAGGAAGGCCGCCAGGAAGGCCGCCAGGAGGGGGAGGTCCGGTTTTTACTCCGGCTGCTCCGCTTGAAGTTCGGTCCTCTGGAGCCCGCGACGGAGGACCGGGTGCGCTCCGCCGATCCGGACCGTCTCCTCGAATGGGGCGAGCGCGTTCTGACGGCAGAAAGCCTCCAGGACGTCTTCCGCGACTGAGCCACGGCCACCGTCCGGCCGCCGGACGCTCACCTCGTGCGCAGGTGAAGAGCGCCCTCGCGCACACCCTGCGCTTGCCCGCTGATCGCGAATCCCCTATCCTACGAACCACGAAGAAGCTGCACAGCTTTGGGTGAGGCTCCGGGTCAGTCCCGGTGCGCATCGCCCCGCGTGCCGTGGCCGTTGCAGGGCAGTCCCCGCCGGCAGCGAAAGGAGAGACAGGAATGGATGCAGAGTCGACGGTCCGTGCCGGGGAGCGCCAGCTGCCCGAGTGGGCCACCCGGTTCACCGACAACGCTCTCGTCGGCTGGATCGTCATTGGCGGCCTCACGGGCATCGGCTTCCTCCTGTTCATTCCGGGACCCACAGGGGCTCCGTCGTGGCCGCCGCCGTGGCCGGCCTGGCTGTTTCTCGCCATCGGGATCGCCGGCATCTTCCTGTACGGCTCCAGGGTCTTCCCCTT
>DASPXX010000173.1:0-31755 GCA_035637095.1 Thermoanaerobaculia bacterium | reverse complement strand
GGGCGGGCAAGCGGGTGGAGCTCGAGACGGCGGGCGGCGACACGCCGCTCGACCGCGCGCTCCTCGAGCTGGCGAGCGAGGTCCTCGGCCACCTGGTCCGCAACGCCGTGGTGCACGGTCTCGAAGCGCCCGAGGTGCGGCGGCGGCGCGGTAAGCCGGCCGCAGGACGCGTGTGGATCGCCGCGGACACCGCCGCCCAGGAGGTGCGGATCGACGTCGCCGATGACGGAGGCGGCATCGATCCCGCGGACTTGCAAGCGGCCGCCCGGCGGCTGGGGATCGCGCTCGCTCCGGGCGAGAGCCCCCTGCCGCTGATCTTCCGTCCGGGCTTCTCCACTCGCGCGGGAGCCGACCTGAGCGCGGGACGCGGGGTGGGCTTGTCGGCGGTCCAGGAGGCGGTGGCCCGCCAGGGGGGCAAGGTGGAGGTCCACTCGGAAAAAGGAGCGGGCACGCTCTTCCGGCTCCGCCTCCCCCTGTCCGTCTCGATCGTGCGCGCTCTCCTCCTCGCCTGCGACGGAGAGATCTACGGCCTCCCCCTTCCGGCGGTCGTCGAGAGCGTCGCCCTCGGCGACGGCGACATCCACGCGATCAACGGCGCGGGAGTCGTGCGCTGGCGGGGAGAAGTCATTCCCCTCCTCGACCTGGGCACCTGCTTCGGCACCGCGCCCCTGCGGCGCCGGCAAGGGTATGCCGTGATCCTCGCCGTCGAGGAGGCGCGGCGTGCTCTGCTCGTCGACGAGCTGCAGGGGATCCGCGAGTTGGTGGTCAAGCCGCTGGACGCGCTGGCCGGCCAGCCCCCCGGCGTCTCCGGGTCCACCGTGCTCGGCAACGGCCGGGCGGTCCTCATCCTCGATCCCACCGGTCTGGTGGCTCTGTCCCCCCGGACCGCCTATCGAACGGACGGAAGGAGCGCGGCATGAGCCGGCCAGACGACCGGTCCGGCGAGCCCACGCCTCCCAGCCTGGGCTTTCACCTTCCCGAGCTCGGAATGGCCGAGGACATCCTGCGTGCCTGGGAGAAGGGCGAGCCGCCAGCCGAGGCCGAGCCCGCTTGCGAGCAGGTGCCGGCGCTGACCGGGAGCGAGCCGGAGCTCGCGGGCCCGGACCGGCTCTTCGCCTTTGCCGACCAGTTGGGCCGGCGGCAGCTGGTACCGCAGGAGAAGCCCGAGGAGCCCGCGAGCTGGGTCAGCTTCGAGCTCGCCGGAGAGATCTATGCGCTGCCGGTCGACTGTGTCGAGGAGATCCACCGGATCTCGTCCCTCACCCGGGTGCCTTATGCGCCGGCCCCGATCCGCGGCATCACCAGCCTGCGCGGCAGGGTCCTCGCGGTGGTCGACCTGCGGGTGCGCCTCGGCCTTCCCCGCGGCGAGATCGGCCCGCAAAGCCGGCTGGTCGTCGTCGCCTCGCGGCAGCGCTCCATCGGCCTGCTCGTCGACGCGGCGCGGCAGATCGTGAAGCTCCTGCCGAGCCGCATCGAGCCCGCGCCGGCGGATGTGAGGACCAGCCAATCCGATTTTCTGCGCGGCGTCTATCAGCGCGGGCAGGATCTGTTGATCCTCCTGGACCTGGACCGCGTCCTCTGGATTCCGGGAGAGCTCGCCGCGGCCTGGAGCACAGCCGGAGCCCAGGACTGAGACATGCTGGAGGTATCTATGTGGCAAACGATTCGCAGCAAGGTCCAGGCGCGCAAGACCGCTGTGGGATTTCTGGGAGCCCTGCTGATCCATCTCATGGTCCTGGGCCAGCCTTCCTCGGCCGAGCAGGGGTTCGTGGTGATCGTCAACCTGTCCAACCCCCTCTCCGCGGTACCACGCGAGGAGCTGTCGCGGATCTTCCTCAAGAAGTCCACCAAGTGGGAGGACGGCAGCCGGACCGAGCCGGTGGACCTCGCCGAATCGTCGCCGGTGCGCGCCCGCTTCTCGCAGTCGGTCCATGGCAGGGACACGACCGCGATCAAGGCCTTCTGGCAAAAGATGATCTTTTCAGGACGGGACGTTCCGCCGGCGGAGCTCGCCTCCACCGCAGAGGTGATCGCTTTCGTTGCAGCGAGACGCGGCGCGGTGGGCTACGTCAGTGAAGGGACGAGCGTCGGCGAACGCGTCAAGGTGATCCAGATCGTTCCCTGACCGGAGGACGAAAGCCATGCTGCTGCAACGGATGAGATTCGTTCATAAAGTGGTTTTGATGCCGGCCCTGGCCGGAATCGGATTTCTCGCGGTCCTGGGAGCCGCGCTGGCGATCGATGCACGCAATGCGCGGCTCTTGATCAGGATCGGCAGCGGGCACGTTCCCGCCGTCGAGACCACTCTCCAGCTCGACCGGATCCTGGCGGAGACCCAGCGCGATCTGCAAGACAGCGTCGCCGCCCGCGATGTCTCCATTCTCAGCGAGGCCGACCAGCATCGCGACCAGTTCCTGAAGGGGCTCCAGCAGTCGGAGAGCAATCCGACGCTCGACCGGAAGCGGATCGAGGCCCTGCAGGACGCTTTTGGAGGCTATTACGCCCTGGCGCGCCAGAACTCCGCTCAGATGATCAGCGGCGAGACGGGGCTCGGCCTGGTCGATTCACTGCGCAAGATGAGCGAGGATTACAACCGCATCCAGAAGCAGATCGAAGCGCTGACTGATGAGAGCCGCAAAGAGATGCAGGAAGCCTTCGACGAGGCGCGGGCGAATCAGCGCTCCACGGAGCTCACCATCGGTCTGGTCACCTTCGTCTGCCTCCTCGCTCTCGGGAGCATCTCCGTCTACACCTTGCGCTCACTCTCCGTGCCTCTGCGCGAGGCCGTGCAGGTGGCACGCCGGCTGGCGGAGGGGGACTTCGCGGCCGAGATCACGCCGCGCTCCAAAGACGAGATCGGCGAGCTCACCGGGGCGATGCAGCGCGTCGTCGACTACCTCCGGCAGATGGCCGGGGTGGCCGATGCCATTGCCCGCGGCGAGCTGAGCGTCGTCATCGAGCCGCGGTCGGATGCCGACCTCTTCGGCCACGCCCTGCGGCGGATGGCTGGGCGCCTGCGCCAGGTCATCGGCGACGTCAAAGAGTCGGCCGCGCAGCTCGCGACCACCGCCGACGAGCTCTCGGCCTCGGCCCTGCAGATCAAGCGCGGGGCGGAAACCCAGTCGACGTCGACCGAGGAGACCTCGGTCACCATGGTCGAGATGGCCACCCAGCTCGACAGCGTCAACCGTTCGACCCAGGCGCTGGCGGCGGACGTCGAGTCCACCTCCACGTCGATCCTGCACATGAACGCCTCGATCGAAGAGGTCGCACAGGGCTCCGAGCGCCTGCTGGGCGACGTCGTGCACACGTCCGCGGTCATCGAGGAGATGGCCGCCTCGACGCGAGCCATCGCCGGCCGTGTCGAGGTGGTGGAGGAGGTCTCCCGCGCGGCAACGCGGGCGGTGGCCGAGGGCGGCGAGCGGCTGATGTCCATCGTGCAGGCGATCGGCTCGTCGACCAAGGACATCGGCAAGGTCGTGCGCATGATCGGCGAGTTCGCCGACCAGACCAACCTCCTCGCGCTCAATGCCGCGATCGAGGCGGCCCGCGCCGGCGACGCCGGCCGCGGCTTTGCCGTGGTCGCCGACGAGGTCAAGCGCCTCGCCGAACGCTCCATGCAATCGACCCGCGACATCAGCGCTTTCGTCGAAACCGCACAACGCGACACCGAAGAGGCCGTCGCCATCGCCCGCAACGTCCTCCAGCAGATCATCGAGGCGGTGAGCCGGACGACCGACCTCGTCCGCGACGTCCACACGGCGACCCGGGAGCAGTCGGACGGGGCGGCCCAGATCCTGTCGACCACCACCGCCATGCACCATGTCACCCAGAACCTGGCGGAGACGGTCCGCGAGCAGGCGGAGGGGGCGCGCAAGATCACCTCGTCCGTCGGAACGATGACCCGGATGACCCAGCAGGTGGCCGACGCCACCTCCGAGCAGATCCGCGGCGGCGATCAGATCGTCAAAGCCGTGGACCAGATCGCCCAGGTCGCCCAACAGTACCTGACGGCCACCGAGCAGATGTCGTCCGCGACCCGCAACCTGGCGGTCGAGGCCGAGCGGCTCAAGGACATGTCGGCCGTCTTCCAGGTGTGAGAGGTCCGGCCCATGGAAACCGAATTCGCGAGACGTACCTCCTCCTGGGAGGAGCACCTGGATCTCCTGCGGCGCCTCCCCGAGATGTCTGTCGAGGAACGGATGGAGGCGGTCGAGCTCCTGATGCGCAATCCCAGCCCGGGGATCCGCCAGCAGGCGTTGCGGGTCGGCTCCGCCGTCCTTCCCGATGCACGATTGATCGATTTTCTCCGCGACGAGGCAGACGCGGTGCGGCGCAACGCCGGCGCCGAGATCTTCCGGTTGCGCGGCAGCAAGAGCCTGCCGGTGGTGATCTCGCTCCTCGCCGATCCCGACCCGGACGTGGTCCTGCAGGCGGTGCACATCCTCGCCCGTCTGCGCGATCCGCGCGCGCTGGAGGCGCTGCACGGCGTCCTCGATCATGAAGATCCGAACGTCGTTCAGGAAGCGCTCCTCGCGATCGGCAAGCTGGGAGACAGCCGCTCGGTGCCGCGCCTGACGCCCTTCCTCGGCGCCGATCCCTGGTACCAGCTGGCGGCGATCGAGGCCCTGGGAGACCTGCGGGCCCGCGAGGCGATCCCGGCGCTCGCCGCGAAGCTGTGCGATCCGTTCTTCAGTCTCCCTGCCGCCGAGGGCATGGCCCGGATCGGAGGTAGCCGCGCGTTCGCGGTCCTCGCCGAACACTGGCTGCTGTCCGGCCAGGAGGTTGAGCTCCTCGGCCTGGTGGCCCACGTGGCCGAAGGGATGAGCGGACCGCCGGAGGCCGTTCCCGCGGGCCTGAGGATCGCTCTCGCCGCACGCCTGGAGGACCCGCCGGGCACGTGCCAGCTCGCCGCCGCCCGCTGCCTGCTCGCTCTCGGCGCCAGCCCGTGCGACGAGCGGGCGGTGCAGGTCCTCGTCGACGAGCCGGGTGCCGCCCCCGATCTGCCGCCGGCTCTGGGACGCCGCTCCGATCTGGTCCCGCTGTTGCTGGCTCTGCCTGGGAAGGCCCGCCTCTGGGGCCTGCGGCTGGCGGCGAAGCTTCCGGCGGCGGAAATGGCGGATGCCGTGGTGGCACAGCTCGGCGAGCTTCCGGACGATCCGGAGATCCTCGCGGCCGCCGCCGCGGCCCTCGTCTCCATCGACCGGCGAGGGCTCGGCGCCCCCCTGCTCGACCTCTACCTGCGCCTCCGGCCGGAGAGCCGCGGCTGCCTGCTGCCGGCCTTGGAGAGAGCGGCTGACGAGGTCCGGGAGGAGCTCGCCCGCCGCCGCGAGGTGGATCCGGCCGGAATCCTGGTCCTTTCCGCGATGCTCGGCGCCTCCGCGGAGTCGCTCCGCTCCACTCTGCTCGCCCTCCCTCCGGCGCATGGCGCGGCGGTGGTGAGCCAGCTCCTGGAGAAGGAGGACCTGGTCCGTTCCTTCCCCTGGATGGAGTGGCTGACCGGTGGCGCCGAGGCCTTCGTGCCCCTGGCGGCGGAAGCCGCCGCGCGGTATCGCCTGACCGAGCTGCTGCCCGCGCTCCGCGCCCATGCGGAGCAGACGCCGAGCCTGCCGGTGCTCTCCGCTCTCGGCGAGTTGCGCGATGCACAGGCGATTCCGCTCCTGCTGCGGATCATCGACCACCACCCCGGCCTCCGTCCGGCCGCCCTGGAGTGCCTCGGCAAGATCGGGAACGCCGCGGCGCGCGAAACCCTGCGCAGGACCCTTGCGCTGGGTGGCACCGGAACCGAGATCCGTCTCGCCTACCGGGCTCTGGCGCGGTGTGCCGAGAGCCGCGACGAGGCGCTGTTCCGCAACGCCTCCTCGCACCTCGACTGGTATGTCCGCTTGATGGCCGCGGAGGTGCTGTCCCGTTCCTCCGCCCGCGCGGAGAACCTCGCCGTCCTGACCCTTCTCGCCGCCGATCCCGTCGGCGCGGTGGCCCACCGCGCGCTGCGGGCCCTGGAGAGCTGAGCATGGAAGCCGTCGCCGCGATGACCCAGGAGGAGTACCTGCTGCTCAACGAGCTCATCTCCGGACGTTTCGGAATCTCTTTTCCGGAAGCCCGGAGACAGATCCTGGAGAGCCGTTTGCGGCCACGCCTGGAGGCGCTCCACTTGCGACGGTACTGGGATTACTACCTACACCTCCAGTGCGATTTCAACGGCGAGAGATACCGGCTCGCCGAGCTGGTCACCAACAATGAAACCTATTTCTTCCGCGAGGCCCAGCAGCTCGAGGTCCTCTTCGGCGAAGCCCTGAGCCTGGCGGAGCGCGGCGGCGCGCTGCGCATCCTGAGCGCCGGCTGCTCCTCCGGCGAGGAACCGTACACCCTCGGAATCTTCGCGCGCACCCACGCGCACCGGCTCCTCGGCACGAGCGTCCAGATCGAGGCCATCGACATCGATCCCGGCCGCCTCGCCATGGCCGAAGCGGCGGAGTACGGCCGCACGTCGCTGCGCACGCTGGAGCCGGAGGTGATCGAGCGCCATTTCGTCGCAGCGGGTCAAGGCCGTTGGCGTCTGAAGCCGCTCTACCGGTCGGGCATCCGCTTCGCCTGGGGCAACCTCCTCGACCTTTCGACCCTGCCGATGCCAACCGCGGGGTACGACGTCATCTTCTGCCGCAACGTCTTCATCTACTTCTCCGAGAGCGCTCTGCGCCACGCCGTGCGCAACTTCGCCGCTCTCCTGCGGCCCGGCGGGCTCCTGTTCCTCGGCGCCTCGGAGTCCATCATCGGGCTCTCGGAGTGCTTCGAGACCCTCCGTCTCGGCCGCACCCTCGTCTACCAGAGAGTCGCACGATGAGCGTGATCCGCGTCGCCCTGGCCGACGACTCCTCGTTCGTTCGCCGGGCGGTGGCTCACCTGCTGAGCCATGAGCCCGAGATCCAGGTCGTGGGCCTGGCGGCGGATGGACAGGAGCTCCTGGAGAGCCTCGACGTCTGGAATCCCGACGTCATCGTGCTCGACCTGTCGATGCCCGGCAGGAACGGCATCGAGATCCTCGAAGCCGTCAGGCATCGCCGTCCGACGCCGGTCATCATCCTTTCGACGCATTCGCGGCGGGGAGCACCGCTGACCCTGGAGGCCCTCAGCCGGGGTGCGGCGGACTTCATCGACAAGCAGGAATTCTCCCTGGTGGACTTCGAGCGGCTGCGCCAGGCTCTGGTGACCAAGATCCGCAGCGTGACCGGCAACCCTCCGCTGCCCTCTTCCCCGCCACCCGCTCCGCTCCCGGTCCTGGCCGTCTCCCAGGACGGATTCGCCGAGCCCGAGGCCATCCTCCTCGGCGCCTCCACGGGCGGCCCTCCCGCCATCGAGCAGACCCTCCACGATCTCGGCGCCGACGTGGAAGTCCCGATCGTCGTGGCCCAGCACATGCCGGGCAGCTACATCCGCGCCTTCGCCGAGCGGCTCGACAAGGCGCTGCCGCTGGCCGTGCGCCAAGCGCAGGACGGGATGCTGCTCGAAGGCGGCACGGTGACCCTCGCGCCCGGAGGGATGCACCTGCGGATCGTTCGCGAGATCCGGCCGCGGGGACTGCGGGCGCAGCTCTCGACCGAGCCGGCCTCGATCTATCAGCCGTCCGTCGACGTCCTGTTTTGTTCGGCCGCCGAGCATCTGGGCGCCGCCTGCGCGGCCGTCCTCTTGACCGGGATGGGCCATGACGGCGCCGAGGGGATGCTGCACCTCACCCGCCTGGGAGCCTTGACCATCGCGCAGAACGAGGCCACCTCGGTCGTGTTCGGAATGCCGCGCGCGGCGATCGAGGCGGGAGGAGCACGGGAGGTCCTGCCGCTTTCTCTGATCGCTCACCGGCTGCGCCAGCTGCTGGACAACCGGCGCAGATCTGACAACCATGAATCTTTTTGGGAGACTGCTCATGGAACCTAAGAAGGCGCTGGTGATCGACGATTCGTCGCTGATCCACAAAGTTTTCAGGCTCCTTCTGCCGCAGACGGTTCTGGTCGACGCGTTCGACGGCGGTGAGGCGCTCGAAAGGATCGCCGAGCACCCCGACGTCGACCTGATCCTGCTGGACATCAACATGCCGACGATGAACGGCTTCGAGCTGCTCGAACGGCTCAAAGCGGACGCGGCGCTCGCCAGCATTCCGGTGATCATCGTCAGCACCGAAGGGAAAGACGAGGACACGCTCCGCGGCCTGCGCGCCGGAGCCACCGCCTATCTGCGCAAGCCGTTCCGCAACGAAGCGGTGAAGGAGCTGGTGCGGCAGGTCATGGAACGCGCCAGCCGCCGGCCGCAGCCGGTCTAGCGCCGGCGAAGCGCCCAGTGAGCTTCCTGCCTCAGGGCGCGCAGCAAGGCGCGCCCGATGAACACGATGGGCGAAGTCCCGCCGAAGGCGCCGGCAATGGCATACAAGGTGCGCACCGAGATCCGCGGCCGGTTCGTCACGGCATAGATCGGCTCCCAGCCTTCCGGCTGGAACTTGCTCTTGAAGTGCTCCAGTCCCGCGAAGTTGTAGAACCGCCGGCCATGCACACGCACCCAGGCGAGCGAAAGGCGGATCCCCGGGTTGAGGATCTGGTAGGCCATGGCGTTCCAGCCATGGCGCAGGACCAGGGTCCGGGCAGGCTCGAGAGTTGGAGAAGCGATCGCGGACATCAAACAAATTCGGGCCGGCGACGTAGAATACTACGCAAGACCCCCAACGACGGCCGGCAAGAGGAGAACATAATGAAAAAGAAGGACAATGAAAGGAAGCTCGTTCTATCCAGGGAAACGCTCGTCCGGCTGGACGACCCGGCGCTCCACCGGGCAGGTGGCGCCGGCTGGTCGGATGACAGCGTATGCCCCACGACGGGACCTTCGCGGCATCAAGCGCTCTGCCCGAGGGCTGGTGTCGGCGATACCGAATAACCAACGCAAGGAATTTGGCTCGTCGCGAGGGGGCGCCGGCGGCGCCCCTTTTTTCATCTCCCCATCAACCGCCGCCAGTCCTCCAGCGAGCGCACCCGCATGTAATGGTTGTGTTGCAGCTCGTCGCCGATCGTCGAGGTCGGCGTCGGGCCGTAGTGGTGCCCGGGATAGAGGACGGTGTCGGCCGGCAGCTTGGCGAGCTTGCCGGTGAGGGACCGGTACATTGCATCGGGATCGCCTCCGGGCAGGTCGACCCGGCCGCACCCCTGGACGAACAGAGTGTCTCCGGCGACCAGCCGGTTGTCCACCAGGAAGCACTGGCTGCCCGGCGTATGGCCCGGCGTGTGGAGGAACTGGATCTCGATCTCGCCGACCCGCACGCGGTCCGCGTCGTCGACCCGCTTCAGGTCGCTCTCGTCCAGGCCCGTCACCTTCTTCAAACCGTCCGCCTCGTGCTTGTTGACGTAGACCGGCACGGCGGCCTGCTCCAGCAGCCGTCCCAACCCCTCCACCTGCAATCCCCAGAGGTCGCCGCCCACATGGTCGGGGTGATAGTGGGTCACCAGGGCGCCGCGCACCGTATAGCCGTCCGCCTCCGCGACATCGAGAAGGCTGCGGACGTCCCACGCCGGGTCGACGACGAAGGCCTCGCGGGTCTGGCTATCCCCGAGGAGGTACATGAAGTTGGCCATCTGGCCCGCCACCGGATGCCGCGTCGCCACCTGCCGCCCGGCCAGGAGCTGGCGGAAATAGAGTCGGTCTGTCATGGGAAGATCATGGCGCAAGTCGTGCTTCGCGGATCCGGCGACCTGCTGGGCGAAGCCATCCTGCGGCGAACGCCGCCCACCGTAGAGACGCCCCGTGGGGCGTCTCCGAAGCGGCGATATCGTTTCAGCGACCCGAGGAGGTGCGCGGTCGCATCGGGCTCGCCGGGGTTAGAATAAGGGGCAAGACCATGATCCCAAAGAGCCTAGCACGTCCGTCCGCAACCACCACCCTCCTGCTGGCCGCATTTCTGACCGCCTGCGGCGGCGCAGGCTCGGAGAGCGGCTCTACCCTGACCGTGCCCGACGGGTTCGACACCTGCTCCATCCTCACGCAGGAACGGGCCCAGGCCATCGCCGGGACACCGGTCGCCGGGATCACCAGCACGCTCGAAGACGCCCAGGGGCGCGGTCCCCTCTACTGCCCCTACAACGCCGGCACCATCGAGCAGCCCCGGCTCGTCGGCCTGGAGATCCGGCCCGCCGGCACCCCCAGTCTGGCGGCGAGCCGGATGGAGGCAGCCAAGCCCTACCTCGAGCGGCTGTCGAAGAAGACGATCTCGGACATCCCCAATTTCGGCGATGCGGCATACTGGGTCCCCGGCCTCCAACAGCTCCACACCCGCCGGGGCTCCCTCGTCATCGTCGCCACCGTCCAGGCGGGAGAGAACCCTCTCGACGACGCCAAGCGCATCACCTCGGACACCATCGCTGCTCTGGAGAAGGCGGCCGCACAGAAGAAGAAGGGGAAGACGGCGGCGTAAGTCCCCTCCCCGACCCTCCCCCGCAAAGCGGGAGAGGGCGCCACCACCCACCCAGAGCGGTTTTGGCCCAGACGATTCGACGGTTGGGCGGTGGTGCCCCTCTCCCGCCTCGCGGGGGAGGGGTCAGGGGAGGGGGGTCACCTTCAACACCACCACCGTCCGGTCGTCTGAAGGCTCTTCTCTGCCCGAGAAGCGCTCCGTGGTCTCCAGGAGCTCCTGGGCGATCTCGGCGGCGGAACGGTCCGCCACCCGCCGGAGCACCTGGCGGATGCGCTCGCTTCCCAGCGCCTCGCCTGCGGTGCTGCGGCTCTCCTCCACCCCGTCCGAGCAGAGAGCCACCACGTCCCCCGGCTCCAGGTGGAGGACGACCTCGTCGTACTTCGGCTGCAGGACGCCCAACGGTGTTCCACTCACCAGGATCTCGCTCGCCTCGCCGCCCCGAACGTGCCAGGGGTAGGGCAACCCCGAATTCGCCAGGGTGAGCGTCCGCTCGGCGCTGTCGTAGACCGCGAAGGCCATGGCCAGGAAGCGGCGGTCGATGCTCAGCCCCTTGAGCCGGACGCTCAGGTCCGCCAGGAGCTGCGCCGGCGCCAGGACGCCGCGCCCTCCGAGCTCGCGCAGCATTCCCACGGCGAACGAGCCGTAGAGCGCAGCCGAGGTCGCCTTGCCCGCCACGTCGCCCACGGCCACACCGAGGCGCCCCTCCCCCCAGGTCAGGAAGTCGTAGAAATCCCCTCCCAGGTCCTGTGCCGGCGCATAGGCAAAGCCCACCTGGAGACCCGGCACCCACGGTGATGCCTTGGGCAGGAGGTTTTCCTGGATCCGCCGCGCCGTGATCAGCTCCTCGCGCACCCGCTGCTCGTCCTGGCGCAGGTGCTCGTAGAGACGCGCGTTCTCCAATGCGATGGCGAGCGAGCCGGCCAGCGTCGACAGGAGCTGCTCGTGCTGGGCCGCGAACGCGTCATAGCGCAGGCTCTCCAGATCGATCACGCCGATCAGGCGATCCTTGAAGGTCATCGGAACAACCAGCTCGGAGCAGACGGCGTGCTCGCGCGTGCAGGTCATGTAGCGCGGATCGAGCCGGACGTTCGGCACCAGCAGAGACTGCCGCAAGGCCGCCGCCGTGCCGGTCAGCCCCTCGCCGAGGCGGACGCAATGGCTCAGGCCAACCGCGAGGCCGTCGCGGTCGAACGCCACCCAGGTGTCCAGCGTCTGGCTCTCCTCGCACCAGAGGAGGACGCTGAAGACGTCGTAGTCGATGAGCCGCTTGAGGAGATGGGCCACCCGTTCCAGGAGCTGCCGGCGGTCGAGAATGGCGCCGATCTCCCGGCTGACCTCGTGCAGCAGGGAGAGGGTCCGCGCCTGCTCGCGCAGGTTGCGGTAGATCTGGGCGTTCTCGATCGCGCTGGCGAGAAACCCGGCGAGGGAGGTCAGGAACGCCTCGTCCTCTTCGGTGAAGCGGTGCGGTTGCAGGCTGCCGACGTCCAGGACCCCCACGGTGCGGCCGCGCGAGACCAGAGGGATGACCAGCTCCGAGCGGACCGGCGCGCCGGCCCGGATGTAGCGCGGGTCCTCCCCCACGTCGCCCACGCGCATCACCCGGCCGGTCTGGGCCGCGGTGCCCACCAGCCCCTGCCCCATGCCGAACCGCCAATGATCGGCGACCTCCGGCGGCAGGCCCACCGACAGCTCATAGTGGAGCTCGCGTCCGAGGTCGTCCAGCAGCAGGACGCTCAGGTTGTCGTAGGGGATGCAGTCGCGCAGCAGCTCGGCCACCCGGGCGAGCCCGGAGCGCAGGTCGGGGGCGGCGTTGAGCTCCTGGATGACCGTCAGGAGCCCGGGGGTGTCCTCCGGCGGAATGGACGAGGTGGGAAGGGGATCGAGGCTGGCCATGGTCGAGGGCTCGAGACCCACTTTAGCATCGACCGGCGCTCTCTCACCATGTCCGAGTGACCTTGCTCCACGGTTCTTTCGTTCCAGGAAATTCCTGCGAGTCTCCTCCTCGTGATATTCTCCTGTTGTACACGTCTCGTCGAAATGAGACAGGGGGTACGCTTTGCGGCGACAGGAGCCGTTGTCTGCGCCGACTGCGGGAGAGTTGCAGGATCATCCGGCGGTCCGTCGAGCACTCGAGGAGGCTTGGAGGAACTCTCTACCGGGCGATCCCGCAAGGCGCCACGAGGAGGGAGGCTGGATCTACATGGAGACCACGACCGGAGAGATCGCGGTTCGCCACCAGACTGCTGGCAAGCAGGCGAGCATCGACCTCAGCCATCCTCCTCTCCTTCCTGGATTCGTCGTGGTCGGCAAGTTCCACACCCACCCGAATCCCTCATCAGAAGGATGGATGCCTGGTCCGAGCCGCAGAGACCTCCAAATCGATGTCTTGCACGGTGTGCCCGACCTCATCCGCGCCAACGATGGAGTTCATGTGTCCGGCCCCAACAGCCGCCGAAGCGGATTGGCCCATGGGCCAGGCTTTCCTCCATGATCTCTCTCTGAAGCTGACGTTGGCTACAATAAGGGAGAGGAGAGCATAGCGATGACACCCGGCACGATCGCGGATCTAACGGCTCCGACCATCACGAGTGACCAGGCTTTGAAGATCGCACGGCAGGACGCGGAGCGGGTCTACCATGACTTGGCCCCGTATCGAGCCACCGTCTCGCTCGAGCCGGATGGATGGCACGTGGACTACGAGCTGAAAGACCCCCTTGTACAGGGAGGCGGTCCTCAATACGTCATCAACCCTGACGATGGCGTCATTCTCGCGAAGCGGTACGAACAATGACGCGATCGAAGCTCCATCCTCTCACCACGTCCGCGTGACTTTGCTCAGCCCCGGCGGCGCGTCCGGGTCGCGGCCCATGGCGCGGGTGAGGTGGTAGCAGAAGAGCTGGGCGGGGACGATGCTCACCAGCGGACTGAGCCATTCGGGCAACCCGGCGGGCAAGCCGATCGGGGTATGAGCCAGGGCCAGTGCCCTCTTCTCATTCGAGACGGCGACCAGCTCGACGCCTCGCTCTTCGACCAGTGGCGTGAGCAGCGCCATGACATCCTCGAAGACCGCCCCGCCGGGCACCACCGCGAAGACGGGAAAGCCCCGGGTCAGGATCGCCACCGGACCGTGCCGGAAATCGGCGGAGGAGTACGGCTCGGCCACGACGCTGGTGAGCTCCTTGAGCTTCAGCGACCACTCCGCGGCCGTGGCGTAGTTCAGACCGCGGCCGAGCACCACGCACTGCGACATGTACCGGTACCGCTGTGCCGCCTGCTCGATCGCATCGTTGAGATCCAGCGCCTCCTGGACCCACTCCGGCACCCGCCCGATCGCTTCCGATTCCTCATCCGCCAGCGCCACCGACAGGAGAGCGATCGAGAGGAGCTGGGTCGTATAGGTCTTGGTGGCCGCGATCGCCTGCTCGGCGCCCGAGCAGGCATCGAGGACCATCTCCGCCGTCGCCGCCAGAGGCGAGGACAGGTCATTGGTGATCGCCAGGGTCAGGGCGCCCTGCCGGCGACCATCGGCCACGACGCTGACGATGTCCGGCGACTGCCCCGATTGCGAGATCCCGACCACGAGCGCCCCCTGGAGCTGCGGCGGCGTCTGGTAGAGGGTGTACAGCGAAGGAGCCGCCAGGGCGATCGGCAGCCCGTTGCGCGAGCCCCACAGGTACTTGGCGTACAGAGCCGCATGGTCGGAAGTGCCGCGGGCGGCGATCAAGACCCAGTGGATGCCCCGGCTGCGGATGGCGCGGGCAATCTCGCGAGCCGGCTCCGCCTGCGTCCGCAGGAGCCGGTCGAGGACGGCGGGCTGCTCGAAAATCTCGGACTTGAGGCTCATGGGCTGCCATCTTCTGCACGGTGCGTTCCAACGAGATCTCACCTACTCTGGCTGGGGGAGCGGCGGTAGCCGAGATTTGCCCGATCAGGTAAAGCGAAGTACGCTTTACCCATGCGAAGCACCATTTCCTCCAAGGGTCAGGTCACCGTGCCCATTGAGGTGCGGGAGCGGCTGGGGCTGGTCCCCGGGACGCCCGTCGAATTCGAGCTGAGGGAGGAGGGAGTCCTCCTCCGCAAGGGGATCTCTGGCAGCCACCCGGTCGACATGGTGTGGGCAACGCTCCCTCTCGGGCGCCCGGTCGATGAGATTCTCGACGAGATGAGAGGACCCCGGCCGAGGAAAACGTGAGGATCGCGGTTGATTCGTCGGTCCTCTTGGATGTCCTGACAGGCGACCCGAATTTTGGGATGGCCTCCCAAGAGGTTCTTCACGCGGGTGGAACTGGCCGCCGGACCGACTTGCGCCCGCCCCCAACCAAAGCTGCCACCGGAATGAGCGCGGACTCAGACAATCTTCGTCATTGAGTCGCTCTTCGAGCAGGCCTGAGGGTTTGCGCTTCCAACCGATCCAGCAACTCGGTCACGACACCCGCGACTCGCGAGCCTCCGAGATACTCTGCAAGCACATTGCTGATGAATTGATTCAAGCTGAGTTGCTGCCGGCTCGCTTCCCGAGCCAAAGCGGAATGGAGGGATGGCGACATTCGCAGGAGAAACTTGCCACTGTATTCGTCGTCGACCGGCTCCGGGATCGGGAGACCACTCTCGAATCGATGGCCGATCCAGGCCTGACGGGCCTCGTCCAAGTTGGCGACAGCCTCGTTGGCTGTCTCACCTTGAGCCAGGCAACCCGGTAAATCAGGATGAGAGGCGACAAAGACACCTCCCTCATCACGAACGAGCTCGTAGGGATAACCGAGGGAGAGGTAATGCTCGAGGGTTTCAGTCATGTCAGTCATCGTCCCTTTCCGCCAGCTCCAGGGCTTCGGCCCCGCCGGCTGTCAATCCCTGGTTTCTGGAGCCCGCAATTCAGGTTCCTGGTGTGCTCCTGCGCGGACCCCGAGACTACAGAACCTGGGTCGTGCCTGTCCAGAAGACCGCTCGCGACGGCCGGTGCGTCGCCGGTGAGATGTCGAGGTCGTTCACCGCGCCCGTTCCCACACCAGCTCCGCCGTCACCGGCAAATGATCCGAGACCTCGATCGGCCAGGCGCGCGCGGCGCGGACCTGCCAGCCGTAGTCGGCGAAGATGTAGTCGATCTGCTCCTTCCAGCGCGGAAAGGTCGGACCGATCGACTCCGTGGCGAGCTGCGCGGCGTTTTCGTGGCGGAAGGCCTCCATCTCCGGCGAATCCGGATGCGTGTTGAAGTCGCCGGCGAGGATGTAGGGATAGCGGCTGGTGCGGACCTCTCGCGCGAGACAGTGCAGCTGCTCCGTACGGATCGTCGAGTTGAGCCGGCCCCACGTCGTCAGGTGCGTGACGAAGAAGCTGATCGTGGCCCCATCGATGCGGATCGTCGCCTCGAGGAGCGCCCGCGGCTCTCCGATGCACGGCAGCGGATGCGCCTCGGCCTGCACGATCTGGCCGCGGGTGAGGATCGCGTTGCCGTAGCCGCCGCCCCACTGCTCATAACTCGGAGAGAAATAGCCGTGCAAGCCGGTGCGCGACTCCAGCTCGGCGAGCTGATCGCGAAAGCGCGCCTGCCAGGTCTTCCGATGCACTTCCTGCAAGGCTACGATGTCCGGATGGAGGCGCTTGATCGCGCCGGCGATCTGCCGCACATGATCGCCGTCGATCAGCTCATCGTGGCCCGCGATGTTGTAGGTCATGACGACGAGAGGCCGGCGCTGCGGCGGAAAACCGATGCGCTCCGGAAAGCTGACGGGCATGCCGTGCTCGTCCCGCGTCAAGAGGCGCAGGTTCGGATCGACCGGCCGTGGACGGCACTCGCCGGAACGGACGGTGTAGACGGTCAGGAGACGATAGAGAAAGACCAGCAGGAAGACGGCGAGCACGCCGAGGATCAGTTTTCGCTTCGTGAGCACCATGGCGTTCAGCGAGTGACAAATAGCCCATGGGCAAAAGCGGCCTCATAGGTGGCCATCGAAAAACCAGGGCAACGCTCCTTGAACCCAAGAAGCGCCCCGAGCTGGCTCACGCGCCCTTTTCGATAGGTTTCCGCGAGCGCCTCGGCCGTCCTGAGCAGTTTCAGACTCTGGTCGTAAGCCTCGAAGTAGATCGCGGAGCCCTCGTTGTCCCCCATGTCGGAAAAGAGTTGAGCCAGCTTTTGCCGTGCCAGCGCCGGCCCCGGATAGACTTGGCCATGCTCTAGCAACAACTCGAAGGCAGCGTCGCGCACGCTTTGCATACGCGCGCCGGCTCCCGTGGGTGGCTCAGCCTGTCGCCAGGCAAGCCATTCCTCTTCCTCCCGTTTGCGCCTCTCGAGCTCACGCGCTGCAGCAGCGCGGCGGCGAGCTTTCTCCTGAGCATCCATGATCAGAAGATCTCCTTCCTCACCTCGCACCCTCTCGCGAACACGCGCTCGACCGCGAGCTCCGGCGTCAGGACGACGACATCCGCATCGTAGCCCTCGGCGAGCTTGCCCTTGCGATCCGCGAGGCCGAGGATGCGCGCGGGGACTTCGGTCGCGAGCGGCAGCACGGCCTGAAGCGGCAGGCCCGCCTGCCCCACCATGTTCTGCACAGCGCGTTCCATGGTCAGGATGCTGCCGGCCAGGGTGCCGTCGCGCAGGCGCGCCGCTCCCCCGCCGACCGTGACATCGTGACGGTACAGCTTGTAGCTCCCGTCCGCGAGCCCGCAGGCGCGCATCGCGTCGGTGATGAGCGCAATGCGCTGGGGCATCGCCTGCGCGGCCAGGCGCAGAACCGCTGGATGGACGTGGATACCGTCGGCGATCAGCTCGGCCGTGGCGCTCGCCGAGGTGAGGGCCGCACCAACGACCCCCGGATCGCGATGGTGCAGCCCGCTCATCGCATTGAAAAGGTGGGTGAAGTGCGACGCTCCCCATTCCAGAGCCGCGACCGCCTCGGCGTAGCCGGCAGCGGTGTGCCCGAGCGAAAACGTGATCCGGTCCCGGTAGCGCTCGATCAGATCGCGCACCCCTTCGATCTCTGGCGCGACGGTCATCAGCCATTTCATCCGGGGTGCGAGCGCCAGGAGCGCGGCGACCTCCTGCAGGTCGGGGTGGCGGATCGATGCCGGGTCCTGCGCGCCGGCCCGCTCGCGGTTGATGTAGGGACCTTCGAGGTGAATGCCGCAGATCTCCGCCCCGTCGGTGGGCGCACGTGCAGAGCGTATGATCGATGCGACAGCCGCCTGCAAATCGTTGGGCGAGGCGGAGAGCGTCGTCGCGGCGAGAGCCGTCGTCCCGTGCTGCGCGTGGAAGCGGAGGATACGCTCATTCGCGTTCTCGTCCGCATCCATGAAATCGGCGCCATCGCCGCCGTGGACGTGCAGATCGATGAATCCGGGCGCGATGATTCCTGCCACGGGCTGCGCCTGCGCGCGGGGATGCGCCGCCCGTTCGACCTCCAGCACACCGTCGCGGATCGTCACCAGCACGTCCGGCTCGATCGCGCCGTGGAGAAACGCGCGGCCGTGGAGCCTCACGGTACTCATAGACTGATTTTGCCGAGCACCGTCGGCCGTCCGCCGGTCGCGCCCGGAATGTTGGTGTCGAATCCCGCCACCGCGTCGTTGGCGATGATCGCGAGCGCGATTGCCTCTTTCGCGTCGCTGTCGATGCCGAAGTCTTCATGACTCAGGAGCGGCACGCCGGGCAGCCGCTCGCGGAGCATCGCCATCAGCGTCGGATTGCGATTGCCGCCGCCACCGACGATCACCTGATCGATCGGACCGAGTGGCAGGATGAAGTAGCGGTACGCGCGCGCGATGCTCTCCGCGGTCAGCGCGGTCGCGGTCGCCACCAGGTCTTCGCTCCGCAAGTCGCGCGCCTCGTCCATGAGGCGGCGGGCGAACTGCACGCCGAAATGCTCGCGTCCGGTCGTCTTCGGCGGCGCCTCACGGAAATACGGATCGTCGAGCCACGCGGCGAGGAGCTCGGGTGCGACGCGCCCCTGCGCCGCCAGAGCACCGTTCTCATCGTAGGTCTGCGCGCCATTGGTCGCCAGGTCGAGGAGCGCATCGATCACCATGTTGCCCGGCCCGGTGTCGAACGCGATCACCTCGCCGGGGGAGGCGCCGGGCGGCAGATAGGTCACGTTTCCAATGCCGCCGATGTTCTGGATGCAGCGGCCGAGATCGGGGTCGCGCAGGAGCACCCAGTCGGCGTAGGCGATGAGCGGCGCTCCCTGCCCGCCGGCGGCGACGTCGCGGACGCGCAGGTCACCGATCGTCGTGATCCCGGTCCGCTCCGCGATGACGGCTGATTGACCGATCGCAAACGTCGAGCGCGTGACCAGCGGGTGATCGATCCAGTCGACGTTGGGCTCTTCGATCACCGGCTGCGGATCGTGCCAGATCGTCTGACCGGCCGAGGCGACGAGATCGACTTCGTCATGTCTCCGGCCGCAATCCTTGAGCAGACGGTCCACCGCGGCGGCGAACACCTCGCCGAGGAGGAAGTCGAGCTGGCAGATCGCATCGACGCGCGCCTCTTGCGGGTCGAACAGGCGAAACACCTTCGCGCGCAGGCCGGGAGGAAACGGATAGCTGCGAAAGGCGATCTCTTCTTTCACTTTTGCGCCGGCGCCGTGTCCCTCGATCTCGACGAGCACGGCATCGATCCCGTCAACGGACGTCCCGGACATCAGACCGATCACGAGACGCGACGGCTTGTTGACGATCTGCAGGAGACGGCCGATGCGGGTCAAGACCCGAGCACCTCCCGCAGGTTGCCGCGATGCCTGGCGAGGGCGCGCTCCGCCTCGGCGCGGTCGAGCTTCTTCTTCGCCATCACCACCGCCAGCTTGACGTTTCCCTCCGCTTCCCGCAACGCCTGCGCGGCCGGCTCAAGCTGCAGGTCCGCGGCCAGCTCGACCATGCGCACCGCGCGCCGGCGCAGCTTCTCGTTGGTCGCCGGCATGTCGATCATCAGGTTCGAGTAGACGCGGCCGAGGCGGATCATGACGCCGGTGGAGAGTGTATTGAGGACCAGCTTCTGGGCGGTGCCGCTCTTCATGCGCGTCGAGCCCATGATCACCTCGGGGCCGGTGTCGGCGACGATCGCGATCCGGGCCTCTTGCGCGAGCGGCGATCCGGGTGTGGAGGTCACGCCGACCGTCAGGGCGCCGAGCTGGTTGGCGCGCCGGACCGCGGCCACGGTGTAGGGTGTCGTGCCCGAGGCCGCGATGCCGACCAGGGCGTCGCCGGCCGTCACGTGCGCGTCGACCGCGGCGGCCGCCGCGTCCTCGTCGTCCTCCGCTCCTTCGACCGCTTGCGTGAAAGCGCGCTCGCCGCCCGCCATGAGCACGCGGACGAGCCCGGGATCGACGCCGAAGGTCGGCGGGATCTCCGCGGCGTCGAGGTGCGCGATGCGGCCGCTCGTGCCGGCACCGGCGTAGACCAGGCGGCCGCCGTGCGCCAGGCGGGCCGCGACCTCCTCGACAGCCTGCGCGATCGGCTCCGCCGCCGCAGCCACCGCCTCGGCGACGAGCCGGTCCTGCTGCTGGATGATCCTGACGATCTCGTCGGGCGGGCAGCGGTCGATGTCCAGGCTCGCCGCGAGCCGCTCCTGGCTCATGGACGGAACGATATCACCTTGGAGGTCCGGGGCCGCTGGCCGCCAATGTTCGACTGTCGCAACGGGCTCGTTCCGGTGGTACGCTTTCCGGGTACCGACACCCGAATCAACGCTCATTCTCTCGAAGGAGGCTCGGCATGATCTCGATCCTGAACCTGTGGTTGCCGATCGCCGCCGCCGCGGTGCTGGTCTTCGTGGCGAGCTCGGTCCTGCACATGCTGCTCACCTACCATCGCCGGGACTACAAGCAGTTGCCGGCCGAAGCCGAGACCCTGGAGGGGGTGCGGCGCGCCAACCTCTCCCCAGGTCTCTACTTCTTCCCCTATTGCCCGAGCATGAAGGAGATGGGCACTCCGGAGATGCAGGAGAGGTACCGGAAAGGCCCGGTCGGGATGCTGATCGCGATGCCGAGCGGGCCGCCGACCATGGGCAAGCACCTCGCGCTCTGGTTCGGCTATTGCCTGCTGGTGAGCGTCTTCGTCGCCTATCTCGCCGGCCGCACGCTCGCGCCCGGCACGGACTACCTCGAGGTCTTCCGCGTCGCCGGCACCGCCGCCTTCCTGGCTTACGGCATCGGACAGCTCGTCGACTCCATCTGGAAGGGGCTGCCATGGAGCAACACCCTCCGGGCGCTCGTCGACGGCCTGATCTACTCGCTCGTCACCGCCGGAGCCTTCGGCTGGCTCTGGCCGCGGTGACAGGCGCCCGAAACAAACGCCCCCCTGACCTCATATATGATGGTCGGGATGTCCTCATGAGAGACCGTCCCAAGGAGGCAAGGCAATGGCGGATACGGAGGCGAGACTCAAGCCGGCAGCATGGATCCTGATGCTGGTGGTTGTCATCGGACTCGTGGCCCTGGGGGTCTATCAGGCCCGCGACTGGCTGTTTCCCACGGGGAAGACGTCGGGAGGCCCGATCTCCAAGGCGGACCTGCCGGGCGCCGCCAAGGAAGGAAAGGTCGAGGCGCCGGACCAGAGCGGCGGCATCACCACCGTCTCCGAATACAAGTACGTGCCGACCGAGCGGCTGCCGCCGGTCAAGGGGGCGGCCAGCTACCAGCCGCTCCAGGACAACACCGTGGTCATGGGGCTGAACGTCTGGGCCGGATGGGCCCCCATCTTCTATGCCAACGGCGGCACGGAGCCCTCGACCGACAGCATTTTCTACAAGAAGTATGGATTCAAGCTGGCGATCAAGATCATCGACAGCCCCTCGGAGTCGATCAACGCCTTCGCCTCGGGCAACATCCACGCCACGGCGTGGACGCTCGACATGATCCCGCTCTTCTATGAGCAGCTGAAAGCCGACTCCCGGGCTCTGCCCCGCGCCTTCCTCCAGGTCGACTGGTCGAACGGCGGCGACGGGATCGTGGTGCGCAAGAACATCAACTCGGTTGCCGACTTGAAGGGCAAGAAGATCGCCCTCGCCCAGCACTCGCCGTCGCACTACCTGATCCTCAACCTGCTGATCAACGCCGGCCTGCAGCCGGACGACGTCGACTTCCGCTTCACCGAGGACGCCTTCCAGGCCGCCGCCGCCTTCAACGCCGACAAGTCGCTCGCCGCCTGCGTGAGCTGGGCGCCGGACATCTACAAGCTCTCCGAAGCCCCCGGCAACAAGCTCCTGGTCAGCACCTCGACGGCCAACAAGCTGATCTCGGACGTCATGTTCGCGCGCGCCGATTTCGTGCGCGACAACCCCAAGATCGTCGACGGGCTGGTGCGCGGCTTCTTCGACGCCACCGAGGCGCTCAAGGACGAGGGCAACCGCAAGAAGGCGGCGGCACTCATGGCCAAGGCCTACGGCATGCCGGTCGCCGATGCGGAAGGGATGCTCGGCGACGCCCACGCGACCAACTACGCCGAGAACAAGGCCTTCTTCTTGAACCAGAACAACCCCACCAACTTCGAGCGCTACTGGGAGACGGCGAGCACGCTCTACCTGAAGCTCGGGTCGATCGGCTCGGCGGTGCGCTTCGACCAGGTGATGGACTTCTCCGTCATCAAGGCCCTGGAGAACGTCGAGCCCTACTCCAGCTCGCGCGACGAGTACTCGATCTCCTTCACTCCCAAGGGGGTCTCGGCGATCAAGGCCGAGGCCGACGAGATCCTCACCAACGTCCAGCGCATCCACTTCTTCCCCAACTCCTCCGATCCCTTCTCCAAGAATGCGGACGGCACGCTCTACGACCCCAACGCCGCCAAGATCCTGGAGGAGGTGGCCAAGCTCGTCGGGCAGTTCGGAGCGGCCCGTATCACCATCGAGGGCCACACCGACGGCTCGATGAAGGGCTACGTGCCGTTCTCCGCGGTCCAGGAGCTGTCGATGAACCGCGCCAACTCGATCAAGGAGGAGCTGGTCAAGAAGTACAACCTGCAGCCCAACCAGTTCTCGGTCGACGGCGTGGGCTGGAACCAGCCGATTGAGGAGGGCAACGACGCGTTGAACCGGCGGGTGGAGATCAAGGTCTTCCCCCTGGAGCACAGCTGACGCCATGGTCCTGCGCCGGCCGGTCCCGCAGCTCTGGGGGCTCGCGCTCCAGCTCCTGGCGGTCCTCCTGCTCGTCGTCGTCTGGGCGGCTCTCACCTGGGGGCCGCCCGAGGGGCGGGTGCTCTCGCCGCTCACCCTGCCGAGCCCGGGCGAGGTCGTGGGGCACATCAAGAGCCTGTGGTTCGACGCCGCTCTCAGCCGGAGCACCGGGTGGAGCCTGCGGCGCATCCTCTTCGGCTTCGGCCTGGCCGCCCTGGTCGGCATTCCGCTGGGGATCCTCGCCGGCTGCTTCCGGAGTGTCGAGTCGTTTCTGAAACCGATGACGCTCTTCCTGCGCAACGTCCCGATCGCGGCCCTGATCCCCCTGACGCTCGTCTGGTTCGGTCTCGGCGAGACGCAGAAGGTCTTCTTCATCTTCATCGCCTGCATCGGCTTCGTGATCTTCGACACCATCCGCGCCGTGCTCGACGTCGACGAGCGCTACGTCGAGACCGCCTACACCCTGGGAGCGAAGAAGCACCAGGTGATCGGCAAGGTGCTGATCCCGCTGGCGCTGCCGGACATCTTCAACTCCCTGCGCCTGCTCTTCGGCCTCGCCTTCGGCTACATCGTCCTCGCCGAGCTGATCGACGCCAAGTTCGGCTTGGGCTACATCGTCCAGATGGCGCAACGCCGCGGTCCGCGCGAGCACATCTACCTCGTCCTCTTCGTCATCTCGATGCTCGCCTTCGGCATCGACCGGCTCCTCTGGTTCGCCCAGCAGAAGCTCTTCCCCTACCGTTTCGCCGAGGAATAGCCGTGGCCGACACCGAAAAGCTGAAGGCGGTCGAGAAAGCTCCGGAGGCGACGCACCCCACCGGCTGGACCCCCGAGATCCGGCCCGTCCAGCCGGAGCCCGAGGGACCGCGGCCTCCCGTCGTCCAGTTCAAGGAGGTCACCAAGCGCTACCGGCAGGGCAGGCAGTGGAGCACGGCGATCGAGAAGGTGAATTTCGTGGTCGAGGACATCCCCGATATCGGCGAGTTCATCACGATCCTGGGGGCCTCCGGGTGCGGCAAGTCGACGGTGCTGCGCCTGATCGCGGGCCTCCAGCCGCAGTTCCCGCCGACCGAGGGCGAGGTCCTGGTCTTCGGCAAGCCGGTCACCGGCCCCGGACCCGACCGCGGCATGGTCTTCCAGGACTACAGCTCCTACCCCAACCGCACGGTCCTCGGCAACGTCGAGTTCGGCCTGGAGATCCAGGGCATGCCGAAGAAGGAGCGGCGCGAGCTCGCCCGCACCTGGATCGAGCGGGTGGGCCTGGCCGGCCACGAGAGCAAATATCCGCACGAGCTCTCGGGCGGCATGCGGCAACGGGTCGCGATCGCCCGGACGCTCGCGCTGCGCCCCCGCATCATCCTGATGGACGAGCCTTTCGGCGCCCTCGACCCCGAGACCCGCTACTCCATGCAGGAGCTGCTGATCGGGTTGTGGCGCGAGCTCGAAGCGACCGTCTTCTTCGTCACCCACAGCATCAGCGAGGCCGCCTACCTGGGGGACCGGGTCTACCTCATGCAGTCCTGCCCGGGACGGCTGGCCGAGGAGGTCAAGCTGCCGCGGCCGGACGAGTCGCCGGTCGCCGTCGAGTCGCGCAGCGACTTCCGCGAGGTGGTGGCGCTCCTCAAGGAGAAGATCCACGGCCCGGCCGCCGAAGCCCGCAAGATCTCCTCCGACTAGCCGGAAACCGCCTACAATCCGACCATGGCCCGGACGGGGATCGTCGACTACATCAAGGAAGCCTTCAAGGTTTCCTACAACCTCATCCTGCTGTCCGGCGGTGTCCTGGCCGGGATCATCACGCTCCATCCACTGGTCATCTGGCCGATCGCCGCGGCGCTCGAGATCGTCTACCTGCTCACGCTCTCGCAACACCCGCGCTTCCAGAACCTGGTGCGGGCGAGGCAGGGCGGGCGCGAGGCAGCAGGCTCGAACGTGGTGGCCGAACGGTTGGTCGCCATCCTGAGCGCCGACCGCCGCGAGCGCTTCGACCGGGTGCGCGCGCGCTGCGAGGAGCTGCAGCGCTCGGTCGCCCAGGCCGGTGGCGGGGGGCAGCTGTTGGGGGACATCCTCGGCGCGCAGCAGACCGAGAGCGTCAACAAGCTCCTCTGGGCCTTCCTGCGCGCCCTCGCCCAGGAGCAGGTGCTCGCCGGCTTCTCGACGCCTGCGCGCCGCAAGGAGATCGAGGACAGTCTGCGGCGGGTCGAGGCGGAGCTGGCAAGGACGGACCTTTCCGAGTCCATGCGCACCGTCCACACCGAGAACCAGGAGGTCCTGAAGAAGCGCCTGGAGAACCTGAGCCGGGCGGACGAGAACCTCCAGAGCCTGCGGGCGCGGCTGGTGCGCATCGAGAACTCGATCCTGCTCATCCAGGAGCAGGCCCTGACCCGGAGCGACCCCTCCTTCATCGAAAACGAGGTCAGAGCCGCGACCGCCGGCCTCGACACCTCCGAGGAGATGCTCCGCACGATGGAGCTCCCCGCCCTCGACACCACCGCCAGCGGCCCGCCGCCCGAGTTTTTGGCGAGCGAGCGGGGGCGGGAGCGGGGGTAGGGGATGTCTTGAATGTCGGGAGGCCTGACCTTCGGGATGAAGGGAGCAGGCGCTGTTCGACTTCTTAGGAGCCGCCGGGCCGCCACGGGTGGGCGCGATAGGTCTCGCCAAAGCCGAGCGGGCCTCCCAAGTACTGCGTCTTGTAGGCACCGCTATGCCACTGGAGGTCGTCGATCCGGTAAAACATGTCGTCCTGGTAGTAGATGCCGAAGCTCGCCACTCCGTCGCCGTCCCAGTCGCCCGAGACGGCGTTGCCGCCATTCTCCGGGTTGCCGAAGTACTGCGCCAGGTTCGACCAGACGAAGTAGGGGCCGCGCCGGATGGCGACGGTCTCGACGCCGCTGCCCGTGTAGTCGCCGGCCACGAACTGGTGCGGCCCGATGTTACCGAAGCCCGAGGTGGGGAGCGGCAGGCTCAGCCAGAGAGCGTTCTTGGGGGGATTGGTGTTGGGCGTCAAGTCGCAGGTCCAGTACATGGCGAAGGCGGTGTCGCCGCTGCCCATCCAGTTGTCGGCGTTGTCGATGACTCCGACGCAGTCGTGCGCGACGGCGCCGTCGAACCGGCCCGCCACCACCGGCTTGCCGGCAAAGCCGAACCAGACACCCAGCCAGTTGCTGGTGGGGCCGACGTCGTTGGTGTAGAAGAACACTCCGCCGCTGGCATAGACACCGATCGTGTCGATGCCGTCGCCGTTCCAGTCACCCATGACGTATTCGCCCGTCTGCCCCGACGGCAGCGAAAGGCCGGGGGCGAAGATCCACACCGACGACAGGGGCAGCGGGACGGAGGTCGTTCCGCTGAGGGACCCGGTGAGGCCGGCCTGCGGCGGCTGGAACGGCGTCGTCGGGACCGGTACGAACAGGGCGAGGGTCTCGACCGGCCGGCGCCCCGGCGTCATGCACTGCGAGAATTCGGAGGTGTCGCCGGAGGGGTCCGTAGCAGTCGCGGTGTAGATGCTGGTGCCGGCGACCGCGCCCCAACCCCCCAGCGAGAAGGTCGCAGTGCCGCTGCCGTTGGTCGTCACGGTCGTCGACCCCAGGAGGACCGTTCCCTGTCCGAAGCCGGCCGGGTCGCAACTGGAGCTGTTGTACACGTCGATGACGATCTGGACGCTGGGGGCGCCCCGCAGGCGGCCGCTGGCACTGGTGGTCGTCGACGATTGGAGCACCGGCGCGTTGAGCTGCGTGTTCGCGCCAGTGTCGACGTCGCCGGGGTCGTTGTACGTCACACCGTCGAAGGGGGCCGTGCCGTTGCGATCGAGATCGATGCCGATGCCGGCGTTCGAGTAGATCCGGCTGCCGCGGATCCGGTTGCCCGTACCGGAAAAGATCGCGACCCCGTTGCCGCCGTTTCCCGCGATGTAGGTCGTCGCGGTCCCACCGATCTGGTTGTTGCTCGACCCGGTCAGGAAAACGCCGTGCGAGCCGTTCGGGACCGCCCCCGAGGCGGAGACGTTCAAACCGATCACCGTGTTGTCGATGACATTGCCGGTCGAAGAGGTCATCGCGACGCCCGAGCCGACGTTTCCCGAGATGACGTTTCCTTTCCCAGTCGTCGGCTGGCCGATCGTATTGCCGGTCGTGCTCTCGAGCGAGATCCCGTTCCCCATGTTGCCGACCGCCGCCGTACCACCCAGGTTCGTGCCGATGAGGTTGCCGACGATGAGCGCTCCGGAGCCGCCGACGATCCGGATTCCGTGGCTCGCGTTGCCGCTGATGAGCGATGTGTCGAGGACCGCACCGGTCGTCGAATCGAGAAAGATCCCGGCTCCGTTGTTCGGTACCGCGATCGAGCCCAGCCCGATCCCGATCTCGTTGGTGAGGACGGTGTTGTTCGACCCGCCGGAGATGTAGATACCGTCCTGACCGTTCCCTGCGATCGTATTGTCTCCTCCGGTCACCGTAGTGCCGATGGTGACGCTGCTGCTTCCCACCACGGCGACGCCGCGACCGCTGTTGGGGAGCGCCGCCTGTCCGTCCTGCCGGGTTCCGATCGTATTCCCCAGGACCTTGGTGCCGGCCGACGATGCCCCGTGCACGTAGACGCCGTTGCCGCCGTTGCCGGAGATGATGTTCGCAGTGCCCGACGGGGCGTCGATGCCGATCCGGTTGTTGGGTGAGTTGTCGACCTCGACGCCGTGGCTGCCGTTGGCCATGGCCGCGTTGCCCGCGATATTGGTACCGATCGTATTGCCGATGACGTCCGTGGCGCCTGTGCCGCCGGAGATGAGGACGCCCACACCGCCGTTGCCGGAGATCACGTTTCCGGTTCCGATCGTATTCGAGCCGGCTCCGGAGACCGTGACTCCGTTGACCGAGTTCGCGACCGTTCCAGTAGCGTCACCGCGCAAGCCGATGAAGTTGTTCTTTACGACATTGCCGGTCGAGGACGCGCCGGTGATGGCCACTCCGGCCCCGTCGTTTCCTCCGATGATGTTCGAGTCGACGGTGTTCGACGCGGCATTCTGGATCGTGACCCCATCGCCGGTGTTGCCGTTGTCGAGATTGCCGTTGTTGTCCGTGCCGATCCGGTTCCCCACGATCATGTTCGAGCTGCCGGTCACGAGGATCCCGCTGCCGCCGTTGCTCGAGATCACATTGCGCTGAGCGCCGGAGCCGCCGATCGTGTTGCCGTTGGAGCTGACCAGAATCCCGCTCCCGCCGAAGCTCTTCACGATCAGACTGCGCACGACGCATCCGTTCGCACCCAGCGTGAGGCCGTTGACCCCGGCTCCCGCCGAGGCGCCGCTCAGCGTGACCGCCCCGATCGTCGACGGCTGGATGGTCGTCGGCTGGGTGAGGGTGGGCAGAGCGCTCAGGGGAGAGATCGTGTTGGAGATGCTGAAGCTGATCGTGTGGGGCCCCGCCGCCGCGTTCGCTGCCAATATGGCGGCGCGCAGCGAGCCGCTGCCCGAGTCAGCCGTATTGCTGACGGTGAACGTCCCCGCTTCCGCCGCACTCCCGGCGAGTGCCAACAGAACGGCCGCCACCCAGACTGTCCGAGTCATAAATACCCACCCTTCGCCGACTATGATTTCGGCTCCGCTATAATACCACAGTTTCTACCTATTGCCCTCGTCGCCAGGTAGAGGGTCGCCGGCCGGTAACGATCGAGCGCGAGGTCTCCCGAAAATCGGCCACCCGCGGCGAGAGCGAGCGTTTGAACGAGCCTTGGGTTGACCATGCGGCCTCCGGTCCGGAGAATGAGCGACATCCAATTGTACGTCGTCGCGCCGATCCTCGCTCATCATCATGCACCTCCTCGGACTCGCGATCGTCCCTCTGCTGGTGGTCCTGCTCCTGGCTCAGGTCGTCAGAAGCCCACGCCCTCGCCGCCGCGGCTGGCTGGTTCTGGGCCTCATCGCCCTGGTCGCCCTGGCCCTCTTCGCCGGAGGGCGGGCGTGGTGGGCCACCCGTCTCGACGGAATGACCCTCGACGAGCCCTACCACATCGCGTCAGGAGTCTCCTACGTGCGGACCGGCGATTTCCGGCTGAACCCCGAGCACCCGCCGCTCGTGAAGCTCTGGGTGGGAGCGGCCCTGCCGCGGTCGAGCTTCCATCTCCAGCCCTCTTCCCGGGCGTGATCGCGCTCAAGCTGCCCCTGGGTCTCCTCGCCCTTGCGCTCCTCGGGGGAGCCTTGGTCCTCCTGAGGCGCGCACGCCTCGCCGGGCGGATGCCGCTCACCGCCCTGGCCGGTTTTTCGCTGCTGTTCCTGCTCGTCCTCGGCTCCGGCTCGGCCTATGGGGGGGTCCGCCATGCCTTGCCGCTCTTTCCGATGCTCGCCCTGCTCGGCGGCGTGGCCGTGTCAACCGCAGCGAGCCCCAGCCGCCGCAGTGTCCGCTGGGTCGCCGCCGTGGCCCTGGCCGGAGCGGCGGCCTCGGCGCTCCCGGTCGTCCGCCCCTGGGAGTACTACAACGAGCTCATCGGCGGCCCCGAGAACGCCTACCTCTACTTCGCCGACGAGGGCGTCGACCTCGGACAGCACGAGCCGCCGGCCGCCGTCCCGCCGCTGCGCAGCCCGTGGGCGGAGTGATCGATGCGCGCAACCCTTCGGTACCCGCAGACGTACTCTCCCTCAGGAGGTATCCTCGCATGACGAGCGAGGCATCGAAATCGCAGGATCAACCTTTCGAGCTACCGGTCCGTCCAGTTCGTCCAAACCGGTGGAGCCGCCACCTGCGTGGGCATCTTCTCCTGTTTGAGCAGAGGCCCTGGGCGACGCACACCAACTCTGCCGGTTTTCGACTCCTGATTGTTGCGGCTGGCCTGGAGATCCTGCGGCTCTCCGCTGTGAGATGGCTCTACCCACGCGCGCCGTTGTGGATGCTCATGCCGCTCTTGCTCGGAGTTGCAGTGGTTTCGGTGCCGGCGATCGCAGGAGTAAGGCTGTCGCAGCTTGGATTTCGGCATTGGGGTGAGTGGACGATCACGGAGAAGTCATACTTTCTTCAGGTTGTGATCATTGCGACTGTGTTACTCCTGATCGTGCTCGCCGCGCAGCTGAGGGGAAATGTCGGGGGGCCCGGTCTGGTGCGGAGCCTGTGGGGCGTGTTCGTGCCCTACCTCTTCTTTGGATTCTACCAGGAGCTCGTGTACCGCGGCATGGTGCAATTGGAGCTGGTGCGCCGATGGGGCGTGCCAATGGGCATCCTCGGGGCAAACGTGTTGTACACCTTCGGCCCTCTGCACTCGAACTACTTTGCTTCGCGAGCCTCGCTTGCCGGACCAATGTTCGCCTCCATCTTCCTCATCGGGCTTTTCTTCGGCGTGCTCTACCGCCGATCCGGCAACCTATGGATCGTTGCATGCTTTCACGCGATCGGCAACGCAGCGATCGTCTGGAGCCTGGGCCCGATCGGATAGCCATGACAAGCGAGACATCGAAATCACCGGACCAAGCTCTCGAAGCCCCAGGAGAATCGAGAGCGCAATCTTCCTCATGGCCATTGCTCCAATTATCTGCAGGCGACACCGGCGACTCCACGCCCGCAAAGGTAGTGGGCTGAAGCCCGCCTGGGGAGGGAAGGCCAGGCGCGAGGAGTCCTCCAGGGTGGTCGGCCAGCTCTTCGCAGCCGACGGGGCGCGCCTGGGAAGCGAGGCGCAGATCGATCCCGACGGCGAAGCTCCCGTGGTCGCCTGGAGCGACCAGGGCTTCTTCGTGACGGCTTACGGCTGGGACGGTTCGAGCATCGCCGCCTGCCGCTCTGACGGCGAGAGCCGAGCGGTCCCACCCGGCGGCGGCCGGCCCTCCACCCCGGGGTGTGGTGCGGCCAGGCCACGAACCTTGAATCCTATTGCCGGGAACTGGCTCCCACGGTGTGGGAGGAGCATAGTGAGCCATCGACTGCATCCCCGGCAATCATCGTTCTGGACGGTCGTCCAGGTCTCGTTCGTCCTTCTGGCGCTCTGCGGGGTTCCGGCGGTCTTTGCCGAAGAGCCCGTCCGCATCACTCTGGCGGATGCATTGTCCCTGGCCGAGCAGCAGAATCCCGACCTTGCCTCGGCCCGCGCCCAGGCGGCCGCGGCCGGTGAGGAGGCCGCGGCCGTTCGTCGCGGCACTTGGCCGCGTCTCGATCTCTCCACCGGCTGGTCCTATACCGACATTCCCTCTGCCGTCTTCGCCCACAAGCTGGATGCGGGTGAATTCACCACGGACGATTTCGCGATCTCGCGCCTGAACGATCCTTCGGCCTTGTGGCACTTGGGAACCACTCTCGCAGTGGAGGCGCCGATCGATGCCTTCGGCAAGGTGCGGACCGCGGCCGAGTCCGCAGCGGCGCGCGCCCGGTCGGCGGACGCCCAGGTGAGCGAAGCGCTTCTCGATCTCCGGCTGCAGGTCGTCACCGCCTACCGCCACACCGCATTCGCGAAGCGGGCCGTGGAGGCCACCGAGCACGCTCTCGAGGGCGCCCGGGCACGCGAGGCCGATGTGGAAGCCCGGGTGACCGCGGGCGCCGCCCTCCAGTCGGATCTTCTTCGCGCGCGGGCACGGCGCCGGGAACGCGAGGCCGATCTGGCGGAGCGGCGCGGGGACGAGCAAGCCGCTGCCGCTGCTCTGGCGCGAGCGCTGGGCGCACCCGCCGGCACTCTCTATGAGGCTGTGGAGGAGACACCGGCGCCGCAACCTCTCGCCGGCGACCTCGCGGCCTGGACGGCGCGCGCCCTCGCCGCCCGGCGTTCTCTCGCCGCAGCCGGATCGGCGGTCGAGGCGGCCCGCCAGGCCACCCAGGGAGAGGAGAAGTCCAAGCTCCCCGATCTCGCTCTGTGGGGACAGGTCCAGGACAACCGCGTCGACCTCGGCGCGGGCAAGGTGGCGGGTGCGGTCGGGGTCAGTCTGCGCTGGAGCGCCTTCGATCCCACGCGGGACCGCAAACGGGCGGCGGCCGAGGCCGGGCTGCGCGCCGCCGAGGCCCAGGCTCGCGCGGCGGCCGACCAGGTGCGCCTGGAGGTCGCGACCGCCTGGTATCGCGCTCAGGTGGCACGCGAGCGCTCCGCCGCGGCAGCCGGCGGCGCCGAAGAAGGAAGCGAGGCGCTCCGCGTGATTCGCGAGCGCCGGCAGGCCGGCATGGCCACGTTGACGGACGAGCTCGAGACCGAGGCCGCCAGCCTCGCCGCCGAGCTCCAGGAGCTGCGCGCCTCCGCCGACGCGGCGCTGGCCGAT
>DASPXX010000172.1:0-11888 GCA_035637095.1 Thermoanaerobaculia bacterium | reverse complement strand
TGCTGCCGCTCAAGGGAGGAAACAATGAAAAAGACGTTTGCTGCAATCCTGCTGTTCGCTCTGTTCACCCCGACCCTTGCCATGGCCGGCCAGTGGAACGGCTGGATCACCGACGAGCAATGCGCCGCCAAGGGCGCCAAGGCCGATCATGCGGCCTGCGCCAAAAAGTGTCACGAGAAGGGCGCCAAGCTGGTCTTCTACAACACCGGCGACGAAAAGATCTACACCCTCGACAAGCAGGACCTCGCGGCGGAGCACATCGGCCACGAGGTCACGGTCAAGGGTGAGGCCGAGGGCAGCGCGATCAAGGTCGCCTCGATCGAGCCCGCCGCCGGCCACACCGCTCACTGATTCTCCTCGTCCTCTCCCCAACCCACGGCTTTCTCCCCTCTCCCGCTTCGCGGGGGAGGGGGCTCAGATTCGTACCTTCCGGCTCACCAGCGTTATGTCCCCGTCCTGGAACGCCACCGTCGTGGCGGGCCGCGCCTTCTGAAGCGCGTCCCCTCCCGGCGGCAGACCGGGGCTCTCGTCCACCAGATACCAATCCTGCGGAGCGCTCTGGCCGAGCACCACGTCGAATTCGACGCCCTGCGGCGGCAGTGTCGTGGTCGCGAGGAAGGTGTAGGCGCCGAGCTGCCCCCGCTTCACCTCGACCGGACGGCCGTCGAAGGTGGCGGACTCGAGCTGCGCCTCCTTCGGGATGTAGAGCGTTCCCCGCGGCGCTCCCCGCGGCGAGGTCAGCCGGAGACGAAGCTGCCGCTTGCCACCGGGCAGGGCGGTCTGCTGCACCACGGCCAGCTCCGGGGCCGGAGCTCCCAGGGGCGGGGCCGGAGCCAGGAAGGCGCGCTGCCGCGGGAACCACGGGAACGGGCTCACCGGCTGCGGCCCGAAGTCCGCGGCCTGGCGGAACGCCTGCGGGAACGGCGGCGAGCTCAACACGATCCAGTGGCTCGCCCCCGTCTCATCCTGGAGGTACTGGACCACCGCCGGTTGTGGCGAGCTCTCCGAGTGGACCGGCGAGGTGACCGCCAGACCGGCACCCACCACTGTCACGAGCAGCGCGACGCCGATCACCAGCCGGCGCGCGAGCGGCCGGGCCGCCAGGAACAGCGGCGCCAGACCGGCGACCAGGATCGCCCGCAGCACCGCGACCGGCACCAGCGCCACCAGGCCCAGACCGTCATAGAGAGGGAGCAGGATCGGATACCAGAGGATCCCGCCGATGAGCACCGGCAGCATCACCGCCACCGCTCCCGTCGTCGCGGAGCCCCCACGGACGAGCACCAGACCCGCGATGCCCGCGATCAGGCCGGGCACCAGGAACAGATAGCTGACTCCCGGTGCGGCCACCGCCAGCGCCAGCCCGAGGATCGCCCAGCCGAGCCAGACGCCGGTGAACAGCCCGAGCAGACCCGCCCGCCGCCCGAACCAGGGCAGCAGCAGGCCCGCCACCACCAGCGACAGCGACCAGAACGAGGCCACCAGGGGTGCCGGCTTGGCGATCCATTGCGCCGGCAGCAACCCGCGCAGGACCATGAACAGCCCGACGGACAGGAGAGCGGTCACCACGACCACCGCCAGGAAGGCGAGGAGCCCCAGGAGCATCCCGCCGGCGGTGACCGTGCGGCCGGACCTCGCACTCCAGAAGACCGCCAGCACCAGCACCAGGACCAGCACCGCGAGCGGCAGGGTCCAGGCCGTCGGCCAACGCACGACCGGCCCGCCGAGGACGTCGAAGAAGACCGCGCTCCCCCGCGGCGGATGCGCGAGATCGGCCTGCGCCAGATTCCGCACCGTCCCCAGGGCATTGTCGCCGTGATGCTGCAGGCTGGCCGGTTCGAGGCTCCGCAGGTCGTCCTCCGCCGTGTGGTAGTGGGTCGGGTTCTCGACGAACGCGAAGTTCATCCCGTCCACGCCCCGCCGCTTGAACACGGTCAGGTCGGTGTTGTTCGGCATCAGATGATAGATGGTCACGAACACCGAGCTGGAGACCGGCCGCGAGGACCCCGCCGCGAACAGCGGGACGAGCCAGCCGTCGTCGCCGATCGTCTCGAACATGAGGCTCGGCCCCCGCGTGCCGCGCGCCTCCAGGTTGACGACGACCTTCACCTCGCGGGCGAGCGGCGAGTCGGCGAACTCCTTGGCCCCCAGAAGCCCCGCCTCCTCGCCGTCGGTCAGCAGGATGATCACCGGATTCTTCGGCGCCGGCCCGGCCTTGAGAGCGCGGGCGGTCTCCAGCACGGCGGCGACTCCCGAGAGGTCGTCCGAGACGCCGGGGCCCGCGGGCACCGAGTCGTAGTGGGCCATCAGGAGGATGGCGCCATCGTGCGCCGTCCCTTCCAGGCGCGCCACGATGTTTGCAGCCTGGCCGCAACTGGCGTAGAGCTGCGAGCAGACGGAGCTCTGCTGCACCTCGGGGGAATAGCCGGCCTGCCGGAGCCGCGCCAGGATCCGGTCGCGCACCGCGGCATTGGCCGGCGAGCCGATCGGATGCGGGCTGCCGTCCCCAACCAGCTCCCGCAAGACCGCGAGCGCCCGCTCCCCGGAGAACTCCGCAGCCGGTGCGGACTCCGGCTTCGGTACCGGCGGCTGCCGCCGCACCGACACGATCCACAGCACCGACAGCAGCAGGATGAGAGCCAGAACCAGGCCCCACCCGCCCCGGCTCTGCGCTCCCGTGCTCCCCGTCTCGATCTGGTCCGCCATGGCCACGACCTCCTCCCAAAGGGATTACCTACGGATGACAAGCGGAAAGGATTCTAGCAGCGCGGGCGGTTGACGCCCGAGCCCCGGCTCCACTACCCTCGATCCACCATGGCCCTCGGTCAAGACGACCTCCTTCTGGGGCGGATCGCCCTGCACTACAAGCTCGTCACCCAGGACCAGCTCACCCAGGCCGCGGCCCGGCAGGACCGGGAGGGCGGCCGGCTGGGCGAGATCCTCGTCGCCCAGAGGCTCCTCACCCCCGGCCAGCTCGACAAGCTCCTCGCCGTCCAGCGCGACTATCTCGCCAAGCAGCAGGCCCAGATGGCCCCGGCACCGGCCGCCGCGGAGACGACCGCGCCTCCGGCCCCCGCCACCGAGTCGCCGCCGCGCCCCTCCTGGCGGCAGGCCGAGCGACGCCTCGACGCCCTGCTCACCGCCGCCGTCGAGCGCCGGGCGAGCGACGTCCACGTCCACACCGGCGCTCCGCTCAAGGTGCGCATCGACGGCAGACTGGAAGATCTCGAGAGCGAGCCGCTCGACGGCCGGACCGCCGGCGAGATCATCCGCGAGGTGCTGACTCCCGAGCAGCGCGCCGCCCTCGACGCCCATGGCCAGGTCGACTTCGCCTACACCCTCCCCGGCGTCGGCCGCTTTCGCAGCAACGCCTACCGCCAGCAGCGCGGCCTCGACGCCGTCTTCCGCGCCATCCCGCCGGAACCGCCGACCTTGAGCGACCTCGGCCTCCCCGGGACCCTGGCCCGCTTCTGCAACTACCACCAGGGGATGGTGCTCATCACCGGGCCGGCCGGCTGCGGCAAGTCCTCGACCCTCGCCGCCCTCCTGCGCATCTTGAACGAAGAGCGGCGCGACCACATCATCACCATCGAGGATCCCATCGAGTACCTCCACCGCTCCAACCGTTGCGTGGTCAACCAGCGCCAGGTCGGCCGCCACACCAGCTCGTTCGCCCGTGCCCTGCGCGGCGCCCTGCGCGAGGACCCCGACATCATCGCCCTCGGCGAGCTGCGCGACCTCGAAACCATCTCGCTCGCCCTGACCGCCGCCGAGACCGGCCACCTGGTGATCGCGACGCTCCACACCAGCAACGCCATCCGCACGATCAACCGCGTCCTCGGCGTCTTCCCGCCGGAGCAGCAGGACCAGATCCGCACCATGGTCTCGGAGTCGCTGCGCGCCGTCGTCTCGCAGCGCCTGATCAACCGCGCCGACGGCCGCGGCCGGGTCGTCGCGCTCGAGATCCTGGTCTGCAACAAGGCGGTGGGCAACCTGATCCGCGAGAACAAGACGTTCCAGATCCGCTCGGTCCTGCAGACCGGAGCCGGCCAGGGGATGTGCCTGCTCGACTCCTCCCTCGCCGATCTGGTCAAGAAAGGGATCATCACCAACGAGGAGGCGGCCCGGAACGCCGACGAGCCCGCCAAGTTCCTGAACCCCAAGCCGACGTCCTCCGCCGGAGTCCCGCATGCCCCGGCTGCATGAGCTCTTCCACTACCTGCGCGACAACAAAGGCTCGGACCTCCACCTCTCGGCCGGCCTGGAGCCCCGCATCCGCAAGCACGGCTCCCTGGAACCCGTGGAGGGCTGGCCCTCCTTCACCCACGAGGCGCTCTGCGAGATCCTCCGCGAGATCGCGAGCGACGAGGACTGGGAGGAGTACGAGAAGACGGGCGACCTCGACTTCGCATACGGCTTCGAAGGGGTGGCCCGCTTCCGCGCCAACTACCTGCGCCAGGAGAACGGCGCCGGCGCGGTCTTCCGCATCATTCCGGAAGACATCGTTCCCCTGGAGACGCTGAACCTCCCCAAAGCGATCGAGGCGCTCGCCCATCTCCAGCACGGGCTCGTCCTGGTCACCGGCCCCACCGGCTCCGGAAAATCCACCACCCTCGCCGCCATCATCGACCGCATCAACAGCTCCTACTCCAAGCACATCGTCACCATCGAAGACCCGGTCGAGTTCGTGCACAAGAGCAAGAAGTCGATCTTCTCCCAGCGCGAGGTGGGAGCCGACACCGAGAGCTTCGGCGCCGCCCTGCGCGCCGCCATCCGGCAGGACGCGGACGTCATCCTGGTGGGCGAGATGCGCGACCTGGAGACGATCGCCCTCGCGGTGACCGCCGCCGAGATGGGCGCCCTGGTCTTCGGCACCCTGCACACCAACGGCGCCGCCAACACGATCGACCGGCTGATCGACGCCTTCCCCGCGGACGAGCAGGCGCAGATCCGCACCACGCTCTCCGAATCCGTGGCCGGCATCGTCTCGCAGCTCCTGCTGCGCACCGCCGATGGAGCGGGCCGCTGCGCGGTCAACGAGATCCTGTTGAAGACTCCCGGCCTGCCCAACGTGATCCGCGAAGGCAACACCCCGATGATCACCACGATCATCCAGAGCGGGAAGTCGGTGGGCATGCAGCTCATGGACGACGCCCTCATGGACCTCGTGGACTCCGGGCGCATCACCGCCCGCGAGGCCTACATGAAAGCCATCAACAAAGCCCGCTTCGAGCCGCTGGTCAAGGACGAGGGGGAGTGACCGGACCCCCGAACACTTCCTCCAGGCATTCAGCCGTGAGGACGCGTTCGCCCCATGCGAGCAGGCGATCGGGTCCCGCCCTGCGAATCCGGGCGCGGGTTCGTGCATCGAGAGGTCCGAACTTCCGCTCGAGCAGGCGCAGGAGGAGCCTTGCTTCGCCTTGCTTCTCCCCTTGCCGCTCACCAGCCTTCCAACCCTCCTCCCGCACCTCGCGCTCGAACTTCTCGAAAGTCTTTGCCCACATGTCTGAAAACTCCTCCAAGGACAGAATCTCGGGAATCCTGCTGGGATCCTGCCTCGCTTCCACGTAGAGCCAGACCAGTACGGCTCGGTACAGGGCAGGGTCATCCGCTCTGGCCAGGAGCTTCCTTAGCCTGGAGTGCACCCGCCTCGGTCCCTTGGCCCCCTGCGACTTCAACCAGAACAGCAGGGCGGTCAACCCCTCGCGCTTCTCCAGGTCCTCTGGAGCGTAGGTCCCCTGGTCGATGACTCGATACAGCAGCCGCGGGAGGTAAGCCTCGGCGGCAGGCTCCACCGGCTCGATCAGCTCCGACAGCTCCAGAGGCGCCCGCCATCTCCTCACTCCATTGTAGACGACCAGGGGGATCACCAGGGGCAACCGACCTCCTGGCGCCAGTTCCTTGCGGTCGATCAGGTCCAGGTACAGCGAAGCCACGTAGCTCATCAGCCGCACCGCCATGAAGCGTTCGTTTCGCGACTGGAACTCGATGAGCAGGTAGACGTAGACCGGAGTCCCGTCGCGCCGGCGGAGCTTCCAGACCATGTCTCCCTCGCTGCGCTTGAGACCGGCGGAGACGTAGGTGGCGTTGACCCGCTCCAGGGTCGAGAAGTCGAGGTCCTTGACCCAGGGCTCCGGAACGAACTCGCGGATGAGCTCCTCGATCAGTTGGGGCCGGGCGAACAGGTGGCGATAGCTGTGGTCGTGCTCGTGCACACACTCCCCCTTAAAAAAAATTCGCCCATTACCAGTCGGAAAACGGGGGGCGATTCTTGCACTAGGGGGTGCTCACGAAGTGAGCAGATGTGTCGGAAAGGCAGGCGGGACAGGGTTTTTCTCGTACGCCTGAAATGCTGTCTCGGAGGAGCTTCGCTCTGGGAGGATTTTGGGGCTATTGAAGATGCCGGGGGTTCCCAGGGGGCGCTGACTCGGGAGAGTGCTGGTGGGTCCTTCCCTCCGGAGGACCAGGGCGGCGACTGGGCGACCGGCGTCACCCAGCTTTCCGGACCGTCTGTCTTTTCGATCCGCCCCTCAGCCCTCGAACACCTGCTCCAGGCGTTCAGCCGTGAGGACGCGTTCGCCCCATTCGAGCAGGCGATCCGGCCCCGCCCTGCGGATCCGGGCACGGGTTCGCGCATCGAGGGGACCGAACTTCCGCTCGAGCTGGCGCAGGAGGAGCCTTGCTTCGCCTTGCTTCTCCCCTTGCCGCTCACCAGCCTTCCAACCCTCCTCCCGCACCTCGCGCTCGAACTTCTCGAAAGTCTTTACCCACATGTCTGAAAACTCCTCCAGCGTCTTCTTGACCGTCATGGCGTCCTGTCGACCGAAGGGCTGCTATCGCCATTCGAACCGGAGACCCGGCTCCGTTCGAGCCTTCCGCAGATAGGCGGCGACCTCCAGAGCCCTTTCGATCGTCAGCTCCTGCTGGCGGGCCGCCTCCTGGAACAGCTGGAGTGCCGCCAGAGCCTCTCGGTGGACGTCCTGGGCCTGGAAGATCGGCAGCATCTCCTCGGCCACCCGCTGGACATCGGCCATCCGCCCTTCCTTTAGATAGAGGATCGCCAGGTCGAGCGAGACCATCGCCGCGTCATAGCCGATCCCTTGGCCGATACAGCCGCGCCGGGCCTCCAGATAGGCCTGCTCCGCCCTGGCGAAGTCGCCTTGAGCCGCGGCTATGTCGCCTCGGAGCCACGTGAGCCGTAGCTCGAGCCAGGGCTCCTGGACCTTTCATAGAGGGCCTGATCCCGGTTGAAGAGCTCGGCCGCCTCCTCGAACCGTCCCGCTTCCATGAAATAGACGGTCAGGTTGAAGTGTCCGGCCACGTGAAGGAGGGTCTCCGAACCGGGTCCCAGGACGCTCAATGCCAAACGGCTCATCTCGATTGCCTGCTCGAGCTTCCCCTGAAGGCGGTAAACATCCGCCAGATTGGTCAGCACGCGCGCCGCATCGTCCGGCTTCCTCTTCAGGCCGAACAGCTGAGCGGCGCGCTTGAGTAGCCGCTCGGCATCCGCAAGTCGGCGCTGATCCTTCCGCAAGGAGCCCATGAGGTCGTCGACTCGGGCAACCACCTCCAGGTCTGTGACTCCATGCTGGGACATGGTCCGGCGGACCACCTCGAACACCTGGCCTGCTCCCTGGAGATCGCCGTTAGCCCGGCGGGCGTTCGCCATGAGGGCCGTCGCCAAGGTATAGAGGTCGAAGTACTCTTGCATCCGGGGATTCCGATTCGCGACCCGCCTGGCCAGATCAGCGAGATCATGCGCCTCGCCGGGTTGGCCGGGAATGCTTCGGCGGCTCTCCTCCAGGAGCAGCCGCACGAGCGCCGGGCTGCGGAACCGGGTCCGGGCGCGCTCGATGCGCACGGCGCGCTCTGCCGCGGGGAGAGAGAGGATCACCTGGAGGTCTTCCTCGGCGCGGCGGATCTCGCGAGAACCGAGGGCCAGGAACCGGTCGAGCAGGACCGAAAAGGCCTGAAGCACCCGGCTCCAGAGGGAAGGCCCGGCCTGGACCTCCCCCTCGTACGCGTGAACCTCCGCCCGGCAATGGGGACAGAGGCTCAAGAGGTGCTCCAGGGTGACCCCGTCGAGGAAGCTCTGGGGAAGCTCTCCTCGGGCGACAGCTCGGAACAGCTCGCGCGAGACATGAATATCGTCCATGGGCACCGACAAGCATAACAAGAAAAGGTGCCGGCGCAACTGCCTGTCCACTCCCTTCGCCCGCCGGCACCGGACCAGGGAACCCGCCTACTAGCCGTTCGGGTCGATGGTCTTGCCGAGATCGGAGCCAACAGAAGGCAGATCGTCGGCGTAGGTCCCCAGGACGAGAGCCGCGAAGAGGGCTCGGAATGAGCCCCAGAGGGTGCGAAGCATCTTGTTCTCCTTTCGGGCGCGGCGACCGCTGCGGTGGAATACCGCGGGGCTGCTCCCTATAGAAGAGGTGGCCTCGGTGCTCTTGGTGGCCAGCGCACGAGCCTCAAAGTCGGCGGACTTCAGCTTTCAAGATCCAGCAAAGTCCAGGTCCGGCCTTCTTCGATTTCGCCAAGGACACGTAGTCACGATACGATTGAGCCGTGCGAGAGAAACCACCCCGCCGAAGCCGTCTTGCAAAAGAGACTCTCGCCTCCCTGCCCCCAAGCTACAAGGGCCGAAAGCCTGCCTCGGCCCAAGCCAGCGCCGCCGCCCGGGGCAGCAGCCGGAAGACCGACACCAAGTGCGAGGTCCTCCTTCGACGCTCCCTCTGGGCTGCCGGGTGCCGGTATCGGAAGGACGTAAGTACCCTACCTGGAAGGCCGGATATCATCTTCCCGAAGGCCCGCCTCGCTATCTTCTGTGATGGCGACTTCTGGCACGGGCGAGATTGGGAGAGCCGTCGGCAGAAGCTCAGTCGCGGCAGCAACCCGGATTATTGGCTTGCGAAGATCCAACGAAACATCGAGCGCGACCAGCAGAACACATTACGGCTCAAGCAGATGGGCTGGACTGTGCTGCGGCTCTGGGAGTCGGAGATCTGGGCCGACCCTCTAGGCCTAGCACGGAGAGTCATTGACGTGCTGCGCGGGCTCGGATATACCGGAGGCAAGCCGGACTAGCCCCTTGACACGGCCAGCCGGATTTGCGTAAATAGAGCGTAATGACGAGAACACCGTCGCGGACTCTAGAGACGATGCCTAAGCTCATCAGCCTCTATACAGGTGCAGGCGGCCTCGACCTCGGGTTCGAGGCGGCAGGGTTTGAGACGGCGGTGGCAGTAGAGATGGACCCCGAGGCGGTCGCTACCCTGCGACGTAATCGCGAATGGCCGGTCCTTGACCGAGACATCCATTCAGTCAGCTCTCAAGAGTTGCTTGACACCGCCTCACTCCGTGTTGGGGAGGCTGATGCGCTCATCGGCGGCCCTCCTTGTCAGCCGTTTTCGAAGTCAGGCTACTGGGCATCGGGCGACACCTTGCGGCTGGACGACCCCCGCGCCGGAACCATGGCCGCCTATCTCCGGATCCTGCGCGATACTCTCCCCAAAACCTTCTTGCTCGAGAATGTACCAGGGCTTGCTTATCGCGAGAAGAGTGAAGGCCTGGAGCTGATCCAGCGTACGATCAAGAGAATCAACCGGGATTGCGGCACAGACTATCGGATCAAAGTCGCCAAGCTCAACGCTGCGGATTATGGTGTGCCTCAGCTTCGCGAACGAGTCCTTGTGATCGGGCACCGCGAGGGGAGGGAGTTTTCCTTTCCTCAAGCTACCCATTTCGAGCGGAACGGAAGCGATCTCCCGGCAGGCATGCAGGCTTATACAACTGCCTGGGATGCTATTGGGGACCTTGAGGATGAAAGGAGCTCGGCACTCCTATTGAAGGGTAAGTGGGCCGATCTCCTCCCGTCCATTCCCGAAGGAGAAAACTACCTCTGGCACACGGAACGAGGGGAAGGGCTCCACCTGTTCGGCTGGAGGCGCCGATACTGGAGCTTTCTCCTCAAGCTATCGAAACAGCTTCCTTCCTGGACGATCCAGGCGCAGCCCGGTCCAGCGATCGGACCGTTTCACTGGAACAACCGCAGGCTTTCGGCCCGAGAGCTCTGCAGGCTCCAGACGGTCCCTGATAGCTATGAGGTCCTTGGGAGTCTCTCCTCAGCTCAGCGCCAGATAGGAAATGCTGTGCCTTCCGCCTTGGCAGAGGTGATTGGACGCGCAATGCGGCGACAGCTCTTGGGTCATAGAATCAAGCTCGAATCGACCTTGATTCCAAGGCGGCGGCAGCCAATTCCTGCACCAGAGCCAGTACGTCCTGTTCCAGGCAAGTATCGCCACTTAGTAGGAAACCATGAGGCACATCCAGGGACGGGCAAAGGATTCGCGGCCAGCCGGCGGCACGGCCAGGAGATGCGGCTGGATGAGGAGACTGCATCGTCCCAACTTGCATTCGTTCACTCCATCTGATTCGCGCGAGAGCCTGGGTGCTCGTCCCCACCCACCATGAGCAAACAGAAGACCCCCTCCCCAGCAGCCGAGTGCCGGACCTATAGGGTCAGCCGCAAGGACAGAGAGCCGCTCCTCGCCTTCATGCTCAACGCTCTAAGGGATAAAGGTTGTCACATCCTTTATAGCTCACCTCCTACGGAAGCTCCTTTTCGCATCACGTTCGAAACCCCAGAAGGAGAGCGTCTCGGAGTCGTCGCCTACGCCTTTCTTGCCAACTCACGGCTGACCAGGAATCGACCAGCCGACGAGCATAGGTTTCAACTCAAATACGGGTCCGACCATCAAAGCCTGCACCATTTATGGCACGACCCTTTCGGCCTTTATACGACTCTCTTAGTCGGAATCAACCCAGAGCTCGGAATCTTTGTAGGCGCCGATCCGACGCTGCACAATCCGACTCGCTTCTTCATTTCCATTGAGTTCAAGCAGCACCACGTAGATGCGATTATCCGTTCAGGCTGGTTTGCATGGGAGCGCGAGAGTAAGAGAGACGCTGAAGAGCCGGTCGAGGTGCTCGTGGGAGGGACCTCAGACAATTTCCTTTCCTTCATACGCCTCGAACGACAAGCGCTTGGTGAAGATCAAGGACATCGCCAACTCCTCGCCGAGAAAGCGCTCAGGGGCCGGTTTGGTGCCCACTCACTGGCGCGGGAGCTCGAGCTTTCCGAAAGGGAAGTCCTCGATCTGATCGAGAATGCGATGCGCCTCAAGGTAGCCGTTCGAGGGTGGGTGGCTGAGGAACACTTGTCGCGGCAGCTCAAGAGACTACCTGAGGTCCGATCCTGTGCACGGCTCGATGGCGATGGACCCGACCTGAAAGTCGAGCTGTATACCGGCTCGATTCTCAAGGTGGAGTGCAAGAACGTGTTGAGAGCTCGCAGCCGAGAAGGATTGGTGAGACTCGACTTCCAGCGCACAAGGGCGGCCAAGAGCGATCCCTGCTCCCGCTACTACAGCCCAAAGGACTTCGACGTGATCGCCGCCTGCCTTCACTCGGTCACCGAACGGTGGGAGTTCCGCTTCGCGCTGCCTTCCAAGCTCGACCCTCACCGCAAGTGTCCCGGAAAGCTATCCAGCAATGTTTCCCTCGACGAGCGCTGGAGCACAGATCCTGTTTCGATCTTTCGGGGGGTCGGGCTCTCAAAGTAGCCTGAGAAGCAATCTTCATGGTACCCAGGTCATCGACGAGCCGAGCTGAGGTCCGAAGAGGCGGTCTCCGGCTTCGCCCGCTCACGGGGTCTGCACGCCAAAGAGCCGCGCATTGATCCGCGGGCGGAAATTCTCCAGGGTGGCGGATTCCCAGGCGACGAGGAAGGTGTCGGCGTCGGTCAGGGCGACGGAGGACACAGGATTGAAGTAGACCTGGAGGCCCGAGGCGACGACGAAGTCGCTCCCCTGCGGCACGCCGTCGCG
>DASPXX010000171.1:0-7431 GCA_035637095.1 Thermoanaerobaculia bacterium | reverse complement strand
CGCCGGAGCGCAGATCGCATCGCGCGACCGCGGCGCCGGGCCGCTGCACCAAAGGGTCCGGGACGTCCGCCGCGCCAACCTCGCCCTGGTTGGGGACGCCGCCGGCTATCTCGACGCCGTCACGGGCGAGGGGCTCGCCGTGGCCCTCCACCAGTCCGCGGCCCTGGTCGCCGCCCTGCAGCAGGGGAGCCTCGCCGCCTACGCCGCGGCCTCCCGCCGCATCCACCGGCTGCCGGACGCCATGACCTCCGCGATGCTGGCCCTGGAGCGGCGTCCCTGGCTGCGCGGCCGGGCCATCCGGGCGCTGGCCGCCGAGCCCGCGCTCTTCTCGCTGCTCCTCGGCATCCACGGAAGGCTGCTGCCGGCGCGCTCGCTGGGGTTCGACGGGGCGCTGCGGCTGGCCTGGCGGCTGGTGGCGGCGTGAGTTTTTTCTTTTGAACCTGCACCGCCCCTCCGGGGACATACCCTCGTGTAGGCAGGCGCTTTGCCCTCTGTTTGTCCACCCACCGAGGAGGAGACCGATGCTTCGTACGAGGACCATCTGGTTGCTGACCGCTCTCTGCCTCCCGCTGCCGCTCGCCGCCGAGACCCTCACCTTCCAGCTCGACCCGGCGGCCACCAAGGTCGAGCTCTCGTTCACCGCCACCCTGCATAGCGTCGAGGGCCTGCTCCACGTCAAGAGCGGGACCCTGCTGCTGGACCCGGAGGCCGGCACGGCCCAGGGGCGCATCGTCATCGACGCGACGAGCGCCGAGACCGGCAACAGCCAGCGCGACGAAAAGATGCACGACAAGATCCTGGAGAGCCGCCTGTTCCCCGTTATCATCTTCGACGTCGACCGGATCAGCGGCGCTCTCCACCGCGCCGGACGCAGCGACGTCCTGCTCCACGGCATGATCGAGATGCACGGCGTCCGCCGGCCGGCCGACCTGCCCGCCACGATCCTCGTCGAAGGCGACAAGATCCGCGCCACCGGCCATCTCACCATTCCTTATCTGGAATGGGGGCTGCGCGATCCGAGTTTCTTCCTCTTGCGGGTGGCGAAAGAGGTCCAGGTCGACATCCACGCCGCCGGCCGGCTGGAGGAGGGCGACCAGACGGCCCAGAAGACCACGATGCCGTAGAATCGGGAGGACATGAAGAAGAGCGCGCCCCATTCCCACGACTGGTCGCCGTTCCGGGCCGACGAGCGCCCGGTCGAGCGCCTGCCGCAGCACGGGAAGCACCGGCTCGCCCTGGCCTACGCGAACACCTACCACGTGGCCATGTCGAGCCTGGCGTTCCAGCGCGTCTACGAGCTGGTCCACCGGCGGCCGGACTGGGTCTGCGAGCGCTTCTTCTCAGACGGCGCCGGCACGCCGGTCTCGGTCGAGCAGGGGCGCTCGCTCAACGAGTTCGTCTGCGTCGCCTTCTCCGTCTCTTTCGAGGAGGACTACGTCAACCTCCTCCAGATGCTCGACCGCGCGCGCATCCCGCTGCGGCGCCGCGACCGCGGGCCGTGGGACCCCTTGATCGTGATGGGCGGCTCGTGCGCGCTGATCAACCCGCTGCCGATGGCGGAGTTCGTCGACGTCTTCGCCCTGGGCGCAGCCGAGAACGTCCTGCCCGACCTGCTCGCCGCTCTCGAGGAGGAGCACGGGCGCGAGGCGCGCGAGGGGATCATCGAGCGGCTCGCGGCGCTCTCCGGCTTCTACGTCCCGGAGCGCCACCGGCCCGAGGAGGACGGGGAGGAGCTGCCGAAGCTCGAGAAGCGGGAGCTCTCCGAGGAGCAGATGCGCGAGCCCGGGCACCTGCCCACGACCGCCATCGTCACGCCGCGCACCGAATTCTCCGAGAAGTTCCTGATCGAGATGTCCCGCGGCTGCCCCGAGAAGTGCCGCTACTGCTGGGCCACCTTCGGCATGGGGAAGTTCCGCTGGCACCCGGCCGAATACATCCTGGGCGCGCTGGAGCGGGCGCGGCCGGTCACCGACCAGCTCGGCTTCGTGGCCACGGCGGTCGGCGACCATCCGGACATCGAGAAGATCCTCCGCGAGGCGAACCAGCTCGGCTTCCGCACCTCGGTCTCCTCGATCCGCATCCCGGCGGTGACCGAGGGCGTGCTGGCCGCGCTCCACGCCTCGGGCGACCGCTCGATCACCCTGGCTCCCGAGACCGGCACGGACGAGCTGCGCCGCAAGATGGGGAAGCCCATCCCCAACTCGGTCCTCCTGGAGAAGATCCGCCTGATCTTCCGGCACGGCTTCACGCAACTCAAGCTCTACTTCATCGTCGGCCTTCCGGGGGAGACGATGGAGGACGTCCAGGGCATCCTGGACCTCGGCGCGCGGGCGCGGGCGGTCATGCTGGAAGAGCTGGCGCCGCGCGGCATCATCGGGCACGTCCACCTGGGGGTGAGCGTCCTGGTGCCGAAGCCCTACACCCCCTGGCAGCGCGAGCCGATGGACGACGAGAGGAGCTTGAAGGAGAAGGTCGCGCTCTTGAAGAAGGGTGTGGCCCGGCTGCCCAACGTCTCCCTGGGCTCGGTCTCGATCCGGCAGGCGGTCTGGCAGACCTACATCAGCAAGGCCGGAAGCGACGCCGCCGAAGCCATCGAAGCTGCCGCCCGCGGCGAGAGCCTCTCCGCGCTCCTCCACCGCTTCGCCCACAAGATCCGTCCCGAAGTCTTCGCCCCCATGGAAGGCGACCTCCGCTGGCACTTCATGCGCCAGGGAGTGTAGGAGAGATCAGCGATGCCGAAGCCGAAGAAGGCTCACCAGGGGATGAATCCCCGCCTCAGGGCGGTGCTGGCACGCCTGTGCGACCGGCTCGGCCCCATGTACAAGACGCAGGCGGTAAAGCTGCCCTATCTCGTGGACGTCATCGCCAAAAATACGCTGGGCCACGTTATCGCCGGCGGGACCTATCAAGCCTGGGAGCACGGGGTCGTCACCAGGGAGGTTTACCGCTTCGTCGAGCACGAGGCGGGACGGCGATGAGTTGTTCCGCGCGAAGAAGCATGCCTACTCAGAGGGAGGCAAAAAGCTCTCCCTGGCCAGGAAGCCCTCTTTTGAGGCTCTCACAGTGGACGAGATCGCGATCGTCGATGCTGTCGCGGAGCTCTATGGTCACATCACGCCGGAAGACCTCGGGTATCTGACCAAGCAGATGAATACCGAGATTCCGCTCGACTCCTGGGGATCGAACCGCGAGGCCTCCGTCGACGAGGACGCTTTTCTGCGACTGAGCCCGGATTGGCATCGTCTCTGCGCGAAGATCGGTGCCGAGGACTTGGACGATCGGAGTCGGTGGAGCGAGCCGATCAATGATGATCCGATGGAACATTTCCTGCGCGCCCTGAATGCCTAGCTCTAGGCCAGTCCGGGAGTTCGCTCTTTTCTGGGACTCGGCCCTCGAGGGCTGACGGCCGGGCTGGGCTCTCTTCGCTTTCCGGAGTGGACGGTTCCCACCGCGGAGCGGGCCATCCGCATCCCGAAGCGAGCCGCTCGCATCCCAGAGCGAGCCACCCGCATCCCGGAGCGAGCCGCCCGCATCCCGGAGCGAGCCCTCCGACCACGGAGCGGATCGTCTGGACCGCGAAGCGGGGCGCTCCTACCTCGGAGCGAACCGTCCGTAGCTCGGAGCGAACCACCCGTTCCGTGGTGGGAACCGTCCGTACCTCGGAGCGGATCTCACGGTTTCGGAAACAGCACCCGCAGCCGCTCCTCGGCCAGGCGGACCCGCACCGGCAGCCGCTCCTCGCAGAGGTCGCCGTCGACCTGGGCCGCGGTGCCCGCCGGGCCGGCGAGGAGGACCTCGTCGACCTTGCGGACCTCGACGTCCCGGCGCCGCACGTGGGCGGAGCGCAGGAGGTCGGCGACGAAGCCCAAGGTCGCGCGGCGGCCGCGGCCGCGGAAGAGGACGAGCTCGAGCCGGTGGTCGTCCGGCCGCGCCCCGGGCGCCAGGCGGAAGGAGCCGGCGTAGAACGGGATGTTGGCCACCGCGGCGAAGGTGGCGGCGAGGCGCTCGCCGTCCGCCTGCACCTCGATCTCGGGATAGCTGTAGCGCCACCACTCCTGGAGCCCCTGCCAGAGGATGGCGGCCTCACCGAAGCGCCATTTGAGCTCCACATCGAGTGCCGCCAGGACGGTCGCGTCGAGGCCGGCCGAGACCATCATCAGGAACGGCTGCTCGCCGGCCGCTCCCCCCACCAGGCCGACGTCGAAGGCGCGGGTCCGGGCGCCGGCCAGGGCCGCGGCGGCGCGCACCGGATCGCGCGGCAGGCCGAGGGCCAGGGCGAGGAGATTGGCGGTGCCGCCGGGGAGCACGCCCAGCGCGACCGGCGTACCCAGGAGGCCGGCCGCGACCTCGCGGGCCGTGCCGTCGCCGCCGAACGCGAAGACCGCCTCGACGGCGCCGTCCGCGGCGAACCCTCGCGCCAGATCGGTGGCCTGCCCGGCGAAGGCGGTGGGGGACAGCTCGACCGCGAAGCCGCCCTCCCGCAGCCGGGCGAGGATCGCGTCCAGCAGCTCTGCGTGACGCTGGCGCCCCGACTTGGGGTTGTAGATCAGGGCGGCGCGGCGCACGGCCTTCAGAACAGCAGCCCCGAGGTGCCGGGCCGGGGTGGGTAGCCGAGGTGCTTGTACGCGCGGCGGGTGGCGACCCGGCCGCGCGGCGTGCGCTGCAGGAAGCCCTCCTGGATCAGGTAGGGCTCGTAGAGGTCCTCGATCGTGCCGCTGTCCTCGCCCACCGCCGCGGCCAGCGCCTTGAGCCCGGCCGGGCCGCCGTCGTAGTGCTCGATGAGCGTCCCCAGGATCTTCCGGTCCAGGTCGTCGAACCCGAAGTCGTCGACCTCCAGGAGGGCGAGGGCCTTGCGGGCGAGGTCGAGGTCGATCTTTCTCAGCCGCTCGACCTGGGCGAAGTCGCGCACCCGCCTGAGCAGCCGGTTGGCGACGCGCGGCGTGCCGCGGCTGCGGCGAGCGATCTCCTCGGCGCCGTCCTGGTCGATCGGGATCTGGAGCAGGCGGGACGAGCGCTGGACGATCAGCGTCAGCTCCTCCGGCCGGTAGAAGTCGAGGCGGTGGACGATGCCGTAGCGGGCCCGCAGCGGCGCCGAGATCAGGCCGGCGCGGGTGGTCGCTCCCACCAGGGTGAAGCGCGGCAGCTCGATCTTGACCGTCCGCGCCGCCGGACCCTGGCCGATCACCAGGTCGAGCCGGAAGTCCTCCAGAGCCGGATAGAGGATCTCCTCGACCGTGGGCCCGAGCCGGTGGATCTCGTCGATGAACAGCACCTCGCCCGGATCGAGATTGGTGAGGATCGCCGCCAGGTCGCCGGCGCGCTCCAGGACCGGCCCGGCGGTGATGCGGAGAGGCGCGGTCATCTCGCTGGCGATGATGTGGGCGAGCGTCGTCTTGCCCAGGCCGGGCGGGCCGAACAGCAGCACGTGGTCCAGGCTCTCCCGCCGCTCGCGCGCCGCGCGGATGAAGACCTTCAGGTTGTCGATGATCTTGCGCTGGCCGATGTACTCCTCCAGCCGCTGGGGACGTAGCGAGGGCTCGACCCCCAGGTCCTCGGGGTCGGGAGCTCCGGAGAGGATCCGCTCATCGGTCTGCATCGCCCCCATTGTATCGGACCTTGACTCCGGGGCCGGGAACCTATAGACTTAAACAAATTCTCGTAGGAGCTGTACCATGCCGCGAGCACTTGACGCTGCTGCGCAGGGCTGCTTGGCCGGGCTTGGCCTGGTTGGCGCGCTGCTCCTGATACCGGCCCCCGCCGTCTGGGCGGGGACCTCGACCCAGCAGAGCCCGGCGATGACCTTTTCGACGGCCGGGTCGCGAGAGGTCACCCTGCAGGCCTGCAACGCGCTCGGCTGCTCGAGCGTGACGAAGACGGTGACGCTGCTCGATCCGAAGCCGGCGGTGAGCACCGCGAGCTTCGCGCCGCTGCTGCCGGAGGCCGGTCAGATGGTCCGCCTCACCGCGGCGGGGACGGGCAAGCCCCCTCTGGCCTACAGCTGGCAGGCGGCTCAGGCCAGCCTCTCGGGGACGACGGTGTGGTGGAACACCGCCGGGCTTCCCGCCGGCGCCTACAGCGTGTCGCTGCAGATCCAGAACGGGTCGGGGACCGCCACTCTGCCGCTGCCGATCATCCTGGCTCCGGCGGCCGCGCTCGATTTCTACACGGTCACGCCCTGCCGCATCTACGATTCGCGGCTTTCGCTGGTGCCGCCGCAGTCCGGCGTCGCCCTGGTCATCCAGGCGACCGGCGCCTGCGGCATCCCCGCCGGTGCGCGGGCGCTGGCGGCGAACGTGACGGTCATCGCGCCGACCGGCGGCGGGTACGCGACCTTCTATCCGGGGAACTACCCCCAGCCGGTCGCCAGCACGGTCAACTTCGCCGTCAACGGCACCCGCTCCAACAACGCGACCCTGCCGCTCGCCACCGACGGCACCGGCAGCCTGATCGCCCTGCTGTCGATCGCCGGCGCCAACGGCTGGTCCGACCTGACGGTGGACGTGAGCGGGTATTACATGCCTTAAGCCCTCGACAGCCGGCTCAGGCTGTCTCGCAGCAGGTCGTTGAAGGTGGCTTCGGGGCGCTCTCGCTTCGCTTCGGCCACGGCTCTCTCGGCCTGGCTGCTCTTGTAGCCGAGGTTGACCAGGGCCGAGACCACGTCCTGGTCGGCGGGGACGGCGGCGGCCTTCCCGGGCAGCTCGGCGGCGAGCTCGCGCATCTTGTCCTTGAGCTCCAGGACCATCCTTTCGGCGGTCTTCTTCCCCACTCCGGGGATCGTCGAGAGGCGGCCGACGTCTCCGGCGGCGATGGCGGCCAGGAGGTCGTCCGGCGCCATCCCGGAGAGGACGACCCGGGCCAGGCGCGCGCCGATCCCGCTGACTCCGATCAGCCTCTCGAAGAGCAGCTTCTCGCGCTCGGTCCAGAAGCCGAAGAGCGAGATGTCGTCCTCGCGGACCTGGGTGTGGATGAAGAGGGCGACGCGCTCGCCGGGAGCGCGCTTTTCGATCTCGTAGAAGGTCGAGAGGGGGATGTGGACCTCGTAGCCCACCCCCTGGACGTCGAGGAGCAGACGCTCGGGGGTGGTGCGGAGGAGTTGGCCCTGGAGGTAGCCGATCATCTCCCGTCGCGGGGGCTCAGCCCTGGCGGGCCGGGCCGAGCTGGTCGGCGGTGATGCCCAGCGAGTCGAGGAGCTGCTGGTCGTACTTGACCCCCAGCTCGCGGCGGCGCTCGGCGATCAGGGAGGCGACGAGCTGGTTGAGCTTCTCGTTCTGCACGCTGGTCCGGGTCTGCTCGCGGGCCCCGGCGAACTGGATGGGGTCCCACGCCTTGCGCTCCTTGACCTCGAAGAGGATGGCGCCCTGGCCGCCGGCGACGGGTCCGCCGATCTGGCCGGGCTGGAGCTTCATGGCCGCCTCGACCAGCTCGGGGTTC
>DASPXX010000170.1:0-10751 GCA_035637095.1 Thermoanaerobaculia bacterium | reverse complement strand
GCCAGCCGGTGGCGGCGACCGCGGAGGCGCCGGCGAGCCCTGCCGCGAGGCCGGCCAGGGTCAGCCCGAGCCCCTGCGAGAGCACCAGGCGCAGCACGTTGCCGCAGTCCGCGCCGAGGGCCATCCGGATGCCGATCTCCTGGCCGCGCTGCGCCACCGAATACGCGATGATGCCGTAGAGCCCCACGGCCGCGAGGAGCAGGGAGAGACCGGCGAACAGGCCGAGGATCAGGGTGCGCAGGCGCGGCCGGGCCACCGAGCCCTCGATCTCCCGCTCCAGGGTCGTCAGGTTCGCCACCGGCAGGCCGGGGTCGACCGAGCGTACGGCCGCGGCGACCGGCCGGGCGAGCCGCAGCGGGTCGCCCGCGGTGCGCACGACGACGTCCATGGCCCAGTGCGGTCTCTGCAGGAAAGGGATATAGAGATCCGGCCGGACCGACTCGATCGCGCGGTAGCGGGCGTCGCCGACCACCCCGACGACGGTGAGCCAGGGCCCGCCCTTCTCGTCGAAACGTCCCCAGCGCAGCCGCTTGCCGAGCGGGTCCTGCCCCGGCCAGAAGCGCTCCGCGGTCGACTTGTTGACGATCACCACCGGCTGGGTGTCGGGGGTGTCGGTCGATGCGAAATCCCGGCCCCGGAGGAGCGGGATGCCCAGGGTCGCGAAGTAGCCGGGGCTGACCCGCTCGTGGTTCGAGGTCGGATTGGTCGCCTCCTCATCCGCCGTCTGTCCCTCGACCGTGAAGTCGTAGTCCCAGCCGATCGGGCCGGAGAGCGGGCGGAGCAGGACGAGGCTCGCGCTCTCCACCCCCGGCAGGGCGCGGACCCGCGCGAGCACGGACTGGAACAGGTTGGCCCAATCGTGCTTCTCGGGGTAGGCATTGCCGTAGAGCGTCAGGCGGAAGGTGAGCAGGTTCTGCGGCCGGAATCCCAGATCGGTCCGCTCGAGCTCGGCGAAGCTGCGGATCACCAAGCCGGCCATCACCAGCACGACCAGCGCGAGAGCCACCTCGCCGGCCACCAGGAGGTTGCGCAGGCGGCCGGTGCGGCGGCTCGCCGACGACTTGCCCCCCTCCTTGAGGGCCGCGGCGAGGTCGGGGCTGGCCGTCTGGAAGGCGGGCGCCAGGCCGAAGAGCCCGGCGGTGACGACCGCGGCGAGCAGCGAGAAGGCGGCGACCCGCGCGTCGAGGCCCACCTGATCGAGGCGCGGGATGTCCGCCGGACCGATCGTTTCGAGGACGCGCAGGCCCGCCCAGGCGAGGAGGAGGCCGAGGGCGGTGGCTAAAACGGCGAGCAGCAGGCTCTCGGTCAACAGCTGGCAGATGATCCGCGCCCGCGGTGCGCCGAGGACGGTGCGGATGGCGGTCTCCTTCTGCCGGCTCGCGGCCCGCGCGAGGAGGAGGCCCGCCACGTTGGCGCAGGCGATGAGGAGGAGGAGCCCGACCGCGCCGAGCAGGAGGAGCAGGGCCGGCCGCGTATCGCCCAGGATCTCGTGGGCGAGGGGGAGGACCGAGGAGGTGAAGCCCCGGTTGGTGAGCGGCCGCTCGCGCTCCATGGCGGACGAGATGCGGATCAGGTCCTGCCGGGCCTGCTCCAGGGTGGCTCCGGGCCGGAGGCGGCCGACCGCGTGGAAGATGCGCAGGTCGCGCAGCCCGGGCGAGGCGTAGATGCCGGACAGGGTGGTCCACAGCTCGGCATCGTCGGGATAGTGGAAGTCGCGCGGCATGACCCCCACGACGATGTGGGGATCGCCGTCGAGGAGGACCTTGCGGCCGACGACGCCCGGATCGGAGGCGAAGTGGCGCTGCCAGAAGCCGTAGCTCAAGAGGGCGACGCGGGTGCCGGGCCGGTCCTCCTGGCCGGGAAGGAAGGTCCGGCCGAGGAAGGCCTGGGCGCCGAGGACCTGGAAGAGGTTGTCCGAGGTCAGGCGCGCCCGCACGTGGAGCGGCTCGCCCTGGCCGGTCAGGGCGACGTCGGCGTCGTTGGTGGTGACGAGCGCGAGATCGGAAAAGACCTGGTTGTGGTCGCGCCAGCCGTCGTAGTCCGCGATCGAGATCTCGACGAACCGCTGGCTGCGCTGCGGGATCTCGCCCCAGACCGAGACGAGGCGGTCCTGGTCGTGGAAGGGCAGAGGGCGGAGCAGGATGGCGTCGACCATGCCGAAGACCGCGGTCGCCGCGCCGATGCCGAGCCCCAGGGTGAGCACCGCCGCCAGCGTGAACCCGGGATGCTTGAGAGCCTGGCGCCAGGCGAGGCGGAGATCGCGGACGAGGTCGCCCATGGCGGGCGGGATGATATCAGGCGGCCCGTAGCCTCGATCCGTCCGCGGTGCCACGGGAGGACCGTAGAGACGCCCCAGTCCCGGACCACAGACCGACCGTGTCCATCGTCGTCGGGGCGTCTCTCCTCTGCCGGACCACGGACGGTGGTGCGTGCGAGGGTTGATGGGCCGCAGGTGTTTCCGGCGGTTTTCCGGGAGGTTTGTGGTGGCGGGGGCGGGAGACGCCCCGACGGCGGTGGACCCGGCAGGGCGGTGGTCCGGGACTGGGGCGTCTCTACGGGCCGATTGTGGCGCCACGGAGGGTTGGAGGCTACGGACGGTACAAAAACCGTAGCGCTTTCGGCAGCCTCCGCCGCCAGCTCGCCTCGTTGTGGGTGCCCCGGGCGTCGGGGCGCCAGAGGAGCTGGTCGTCGTCCCAGCCGCGGCCGGCCAGGTGCGCGGCCATGGCGGCCACGATCGGCAGGAGGCGCCCGCGGTCTTCCTTGGCCCCCGCGTCCAGATAGATCCGCGAGATCCCGGGCGAGGGTTGCTCCGCGACGTCGGCGAAGATCTTCTGGTCTGCGACCCAGAACGACGGAGACATCACCAGGGAGCCGCCGAAGGACTGCGGATGATGGAAGTGCGCCCAGAGGGCGGCGAGCCCCCCCATCGAGGAGCCGCCGATCACCGCGCCGAACGGCGGACCGACCAGCTTGAGCTCCGCCTGGAGGGCCGGCATGAGCTCGCCGGTGATCCAGGCGGTGAATTCCGCGAGCCTGCCGGGGTTCCCCTCGTAGGTGAACGGGTTGAGCTCGGCGATGCGCTCCTCGCTGCCGTGGTCGATCCCGACGACCACCGGGAGCGGCCGTCGCGAGCGGGCCAGCCCCTCCACCACCTCGTGCACGTGCCAGCCGCCGGCGAAGGTCCCCTCGTCCCCGAACAGGTTCTGCCCGTCGAAGAGGTAGAGGGCCAGCCAGGTGCGCTCCGGCGTGTAGTCGCGCGGCAGGTAGATGCGAACGTGCCGCGGCTTGAAGCCGGGCACGGCGAAGGGGCCCAGCACGTTGACCTCGCCGGCGCGCAGGCGGCGGAGGACGCCGGGGATGCCGGCGGACACCGGCACCGGCTCGGAGGGCGCCGCGGCTTCGAGGGGCCAGGCGCTCCGGGAGCGCAGCTCCTCGATCCGGTAGAGGTGGAGGCCGTCGTGCGCCGCCATCTGGCGGAACATGTCGAGGACGTTGTAGCGCTCGTACTCCGGATGGTCGGCGGTCCGCTCCCAGGCCTCCGGCGGGAGGTCGCGCAGGCGGGCGAGGATCTCGCCGCGCTCGCGCGCGAACCGGTCGAGGGCCTCGCCCAGGTCCACCTGCAGGAAGGCTCCCTGTTCCTCCTCGAACGACGGCACGGCCCCCTGGAGCCGCGGGTGGTCCTCGCCGAGCATCCGCTCGAGGCGGTCCCGGTAGAGGGGGTCGCCCGACGCGAGATGCGCCGCGTGCTCGTGGGCCGACCACTTGCCGGGAGCCGGCCGCCGCCGCCGCAGGTCCTCGGGGACCGACGCCACCAGGGAGCGGAGGAGGGCCGGAGCGCTCTCCAGCGTCGCCAGGACCGCCTGGATCTCGTCCACCTAGAGCAGCTCCGACTTGCGCGCCCGCCGCAGCACCTCGCCGCCGAGCTTGCCGTAGGCGAGGGCGCCGGTCGACCAGCTCTCGAACTCGAAGATGGGGCGGCCGTGGGCCGGGGCTTCGGCCAGGCGGACGTTGATCGGGATCTCCGTGCGGAAGACCCGCTTGCCCCAGGTGCCGCGGATCGCCGCCACCACCTCGCCGGTCACCTGCGTGCGGTGGTCGACCTGGGTCAGCAGGATGCCGAGGAGCTCGGGGAGCTTGCCGATCCGCTCCTTGAGGCTCGACAGCGCCTCGAAGAAGCCCGCCAGGGCCTCCATGTCCAGATGGTGCGGCAAGACCGGGACGATGGTGGCGTCCACGGCGGCCAGGGCGTTGGTGGTCAGGATCGACAGACCGGGCGGGCAGTCGACGACGATCACGTCGTAGCGGCGGCGGACGGCGGACAGCGCCCTCTTGAGCAGCTTGTCCGGTTCCTGCTTGCGGGCGAGCGCGAGGTCGGCCCCGGCCAGCCGCAGGGAGGCGGGGAGGAGGGCGATCCCCTCCACCCCGGTCTCCCGGATCGCTTCGGCCGTCTCGGCCTCGCCGAGCAGCACCTCGGCGACCGACGGCGAAGCCTCCTCGCGCGTCACCCCGAACGAGGTGGTCGCCGACCCCTGCGGGTCGAGATCGACCGCCAGCACCTTGAGGCCGCTCCGCGCGAACGCGGCGGCGAGGTTGACGGCCGTCGTGGTCTTTCCCACGCCTCCCTTGACATTGACCAGAGCCAGTTTCATGCACAGCCTCCCACTTGAACAGCGGGCATTGTATCGAGAAGAGGAGCCGGAGAGGAGCGGAACCGGTAGACTCCCCCCGACGACTCATGGCCAATCCCTCGCCCGCATCCGGCTTCGCCCGCACCTTGGGCCTCTTCGACGCGACGATGATCGCGATCAGCGGGATCATCGGATCAGGGATCTTCATCAATCCGGCGGTCGTGGCGCGCACGGTCCACACGCCGGTCCTCATCCTGGGCGTCTGGATCGCCGGGGGCTTCATCGCGCTCCTGGGCGCCTTCGTCTTCGCCGAGCTCAGCACGGTGATGCCGCGGGTGGGCGGCCAGTACGCCTTCTTCCGCGAGGCCTTCCATCCCCTGGTGGCCTTTCTCCACGGCTGGGCGCTCCTCCTGGTCGTGCAGTCCGGGGCAACTGCTGCGGTGGCGGTGGCCTTCGCCCAGTACGTGGCCCGCCTCGCCGGGCTCGGCGACGAGACGGTCGCGCCTCTCGCGGTGGCCGCGCTCCTGGGCGTCGCCGGCTTCCACGCCCTCGGGATCAAACCCGGCGCAGTGCTGATCGACGTGATCACCTTCGCCAAGACGCTCGCCCTGGTGCTCCTGATCGCCGGCGCCTTCGCGCTGACTCGGAAGACCGGCATCACGCTGTCGCCGGCTCTGCCGGAGGGCCTCGCTGGCCTCCCTCTGGTCTCCGTCTTCTTCCACGGGCTGGTGCCGGCGATGTTCGCGTACGGCGGGTGGCAGAACCTCAACTACATCTCCGAGGAGGTGCGTGACCCCGTGCGCAACCTGCCGCGGGCGATCCTGATCGCGGTCTTCTGCGTGATCGCTGTGTACGTGAGCGTCAACGTGGCCTATGTGCACGTGCTGTCGGCGCCGGGCCTCGCGGCGACGCAGACCCCGGCGGCCGAAATGGCGGCGCGGCTGGCGGGGGAGGTGGGCGCGCGCTTGGTGAGCCTGCTGATCGTGGTCTCCACGTTCGGCTTCCTCAACCTGTCGCTCCTGACGGCGCCGCGGGTCTATTACGCGATGGCCGCGGACGGGCTCTTCTTCTCCTCCCTCGCCCGGCTCTCGCCCCGCTTCCATGTGCCCACGGCCGCGATCCTGCTCCAGGGGGCGATCGCCGCGCTCCTCGCCCTCTCCAGCTCCTACGACCGGCTGCTCGGCTACGCGGTCTTCGCCGACTGGGTCTTCTTCGCGCTCTCGGGAGTGTCGCTCCTCGTCTTCCGGCGCAAGCTGCCCGGTGCGCCGCGCCCCTATCCCACGCCCGGTTACCCCTGGGTGCCGATCCTCTTCACCCTGGCGGCCTGCGGGATCGTGGTGAACACCTACTTCGCGGACACCCGCAACGCCCTGATCGGCACCGCGATCTTCGCCGCGGGCGTGCCGGTGTACTTCCTGTGGAGGGCGCAGAGGCCTTTATGAAGACCAGCGTCTACATGCGCTGGGCCAAGGAGCATGGCGCGGCCCGGTACAACCTGGCGAACAGCGGCCTGCTGGGGTGCGGTCCGGGGGAGTTGGACTTCACGCCCAGGGACGTGGTGGTCAACGGCCCGAACCGGGATGGCTATCCGCCGGTCCTCGCGGCCATCGGCTCGCGTTACGGCGTCGAGGCGGAGCGGGTGGTCCCGGCGGCGGGGACGTCAGGGGCCAACTTCCTCGCCTTCGCGGCGCTCCTCGATGCGGGCGACGAAGTGCTCGTCGAGCAGCCGGCCTACGAGCCGATCCTCGCGGCCCTCCAGGCTCTCGGAGCCCGCATCCGGCGCTTCGAGCGCCGTTTCGAGGACGGCTGGCGGGTCGACCTGGACGGTCTCCGGGCAGGGCTCGCCGGCGGGCGGGTGCGCATGGTCGTGCTGACCAATCCGCACAACCCGACCGGAGTGCTCCTGGAGGACGCCGAGGTCCGGGAGATCGCCCGCCTCACGGAGGAAGCCGGGGCGCTCCTCCTGGTCGACGAGGTCTACCGCGACATCTGGTTCGAAGACGCGCCGCCGAGCCACGTCCACCTCGGACCGCACGTCCTGGCGACCAACAGCCTCACCAAGAGCTACGGCCTCTCCGGCCTGCGCTGCGGCTGGGTGCTCTGCGGCACGCGGGAGCTGGCCGACCGCCTGCGCCTCGCCCGGGACTTCATGGAGGCGGTGGGCTCGATGCCGAGCGACAGCCTGGCGCACGCGGCCTTCCGGCAGATCGACCGCCTGGAGGCGCGCGCCCGCTCGCTCGTCGAGCCCAACCTGCAGCAGGTCCGCGCGTTCCTGGCCGGGCACGCCGAGTGGCTCGACTGCGTCCTGCCAGAGCGGAGCCTGATGGCCTTTCCGCGCCTCCGCAGGGAAGAGGACGCCCAGCCCCTCCACGACTGGCTGCGCGGCCGGGAGACCTCGATCGTGCCGGGGCGGTTCTTTGGCCACCCCCGCTTCTTCCGGCTGGGCTTCGCGGTGCGCGGCGAGGACGTGGAGGCGGGGCTGAGGCATCTGAGTGCCGGCCTGCGGAGGACCCTCACCCCCGGCCCTAGCGCAGGATGGTGAAGTGCCCGTACTCGCGGAAGTGACGGTCGAACGCGATCGCCTCTGAGATTCCAAGTCTTTCCATCACGACAAAGCTCAGTGCATCGCATAACGAGTAGGTCTTGTCTGAATGTGCTCGCAACAGGGCGAACGCGTTGAGCTCATCTTCGGGCCGGACACGCTCGACGGCGAGGTCGCCCTGCGACTGGTCCTCCGCCACAGCATCGAGGAACGAAATGGCTGCGCCGCGTCCGTCTTTCGCCCGCGCCAGGAGAACCGAGTAGGTCTCGACAACGACGGCGTTCGTCGTCATGAGTGTCCAGCGCTCCCGCGAGGCGGACTCGAACAAGGCGGAGGCCCGGGGATGCATCTGGTCTTCTGGAACCAGCAGGGCCACGAACCCGCCGGAGTCCACGAACACGCGCTTCATCGACCCTCAATCGTCAGCGTCGAGAACAGCTGCGGCGACGTGGGCGTATTTGTCCGTCGAAATGTCCGTGAAGCTCGAATGAGCCGTACCGGAAAGAGCCCGGAGCGCTGCAAACGGATCCCGGCTCGTCTGTTCGCGGGTCTCCTGGCTGCTCGAGTATGCTTCGAGGTAACTCCGCAGCAGGGCGTCCACCGACGTACCGTCCTCCAGAGCCTTGGAGCGAGCTCGCACCAGAGTGTCTTCATCCACTGTGATTGTCAGGTGAGCCATCGAGATCAATCTAACACGCAGCAGACCCGACAACAAACCGGGACGCTTCAGACTTGCTTCGAGACGTTACGGCCCCGGAGGGCCAGCCGTTCCAGAAACGCTCGCACCTCGTCCGCGTTCCGTAGCGAGTAGGCAGCCGCGGTCTCGCGGGGCTCCTCGGCCACCAGGATGCCGATCCCGCGGTCCGCGACGGCGCGGAAGGCGTCCTCGTCCGTCACGTCGTCGCCTAGATAGAGAGGAATGACGTCGCCGTCCGCGGTCTCGAGGTGCAGCGTGTCGAGCAGCCAGAGAAGGGCTCGGCCCTTGTCCCAGTCGAGGTCCGGGCGGAGCTCGAAGATCTTCTTGCCGTGGACCTTGCGCAGATCCGGGAGCTCGGCCTGGACGGCGTCGACGGCGGCCTCGATGCGCGGCAGATCGGCCGGATCGGCGAGGCGGAAGTGGACCGCCACGGCGAAGCGCTTGGGCTCGACAAGCACGCCTTCGACACCGGAGAGCCTCCGGCGCAGCCGTTCGGAGGCCTGCTCGATCCGCTCCGGGATCCCTTCGCCCACCTCGCGGCGGACCGCCGGGCCGGCGATGTCGAAGCCGTGGCTTCCCGCATAGGTCAGCTCGTCGAGGCCGACCAGGGCGGCGACGTCCTCGCGGCCGCGGCCGGAGAGGATCGCCACCGGGCCGCGCCGCGCCAAGCGGCGCAGCACCTCGCGGGTCGGCTCCGGCAGAGTCGCCAGCTCCGGCCGTGGGGCGATCGGCGCGAGCGTGCCGTCGTAGTCGAGGAAGACGGCGGGGCACCGGCCGGCGAAGCGCCGTTCGATCTCGTCCCAGCGCTCCAGGGCCGAGGGACGGAGCCTGTGCAATCCCTTACGCCTCCTCCAGCAGGCTCTCGTGCACGGCCATCGGCGGGAAGTATTCCTTGGGCTGGCGGAAGTCCTCCGGCACCTCGCCCAGGGCGGCGCGCAGATAGTTGTCCATCCACCAGAAGATATCCTGCTCGCGCAAGATCTCCTGCATGATCTCCATGCGCAGCCGGCGCTCTTCCAGGTCCATCTCGAGGCCCTGCTTGAGAGCGTCGGCCATCCCCTCGATGTCGTGGGGGTTGACCAAGAGGGCGCCGCGCTGGAGCTGGGCCGCGGCCCCGGCGAACTCGGAGAGCACGAGGACGCCGCACCGGTCCACCTGGCAGGCGCAGAGCTCCTTGGCGACCAGGTTCATGCCGTCCTTGATCGAGGTCACGAAGCCGACGCGCGCCAGCCGGTAGAGCGCCACCAGGTCGCGCCGGGAGAGGCTCTTGTAGTGATAGTGGAGGGGGACCCAGCCGGCCACTGAGAACTCGCCGTTGATCTCGCCCACCAGCCGCTCGATGTGCGCCTTGAGCGCCTGGTACTCGGGAACGCCTTCGCGGCTGGGCACCACGACCTGCAGGAAGATCGCCTTCTCGCGCATCGTGGGGTAGCGCCGCAACAGGCTGCGGAAGGCCTCCATGCGCTCAGCCAGGCCCTTGGTGTAGTCGAGCCGGTCGACTCCGATGATCAGGGGATAGGGGCCCATCTTCCGGCGCAGGTCCTCCGTCCGCCGCGTCACCTCGTCGGAGAGCGCGCTCTCCTCGTAGGCTTTGTAATCGATGCCGATGGGGAAGGCCCCGATCTTGACGCTGCGGGGACCAACCCGGACCTCGGCCAGGGGCCCGCCATTGCGGATCTCGACCTCCGGCATCAGGTATTCGAGGCAGGTCAGGAAGTTGCGGCTGTCGCGGGCGGTCTGGAAGCCGATCAGGTCATAGGCGAGCAGGGCGTGCAGGATCTGGGCGCGCCAGGGGAGCTTCAGGAAGATGTCGAGCGGCGGGAAGGGGATGTGCAGGAAGTAGCCGATGCGCCGCGGCTCGCCGGTGAGCTCGCGGATGAAGTGGGCGACGTGGATGAGCTGGTAGTCCTGCACCCAGATGAAGTCGTCCTCCCGGCTGTGCTCGATCGTGGCCTCGGCGAACTTCCGGCTCACCTGGAGGTAGGTGTACCAGAAGGAGGGCTGGAAATCGCAGCGGCCGAGGAGATCGTGGAAGAGGGGCCAGAGGATGCCGTTGGCGAACCCTTCATAGAAGCCGTGGACCTCTTCGGCGGAGAGCAGCACAGGCAGGAGCTCGTAACCGCGCTCGCGGTAACCTTCCGCCAGGACCCCCTCCCAGGCTCCCCCTTTTTCCAGGGCGAGCCCGGGCCAGCCGATCCACAGGCCGCCGCGGTGCGAGAGGACCGGCGCGAGCGCGCTGACCAGGCCGCCGGAGCCGGGCTTGAGAGTCCACCCGGAGTCTTTCTTCTCGAGTACGATCGGAAGGCGGTTGGAGACGACGAGGAGACGGCGCGCTGTCGGGCTCACGGTTTTTTTCTGTGCAACCGGCGGGCCAGGAAGGATAAGATCCTCTCAATATCGGAGGATGCCATGGCGATCGAAGACCAATTGCAATCCGGGGAAGAGATCCTCTACCGGGCGTATCCGACCCGACTGCCGCTGCTCCCCTGGTTGCTGGGCGCCGCTCTGGCCCTGGTGGCGGCGGGGCTGGCCTGGAATCTCTGGGGCAACGCGCTGCCCGTCATCGCGGCCGGCCTCGTGGCTCTCGTCTGCCTGGGGTACGCCCTCACCAAGCTGGTCGCCATCCGTTCGCACGACTACGTGCTGACCAACCGCCGGGTCATCCTGGAGGAGGGGATCCTCAGCCGGCGGTCGATGGACGCCTCGCTCGGCAAGATCAACAACGTCGAGCACCGGCAGAGTCTCTGGGGACGGCTCCTCGGCTACGGCGACGTGGAGATCGACACGGCGAGCGAGACGGGCGCGACCCGCTTCCCCGGAATCAGCCACCCGCTCGACTTCAAGCGCGAGATCCTCGGCGCCGTCGAGGGATACCGCCAGGGCG
>DASPXX010000169.1:0-48621 GCA_035637095.1 Thermoanaerobaculia bacterium | reverse complement strand
CCGGGAGCTCCGAGCGGAGCTCCCGAGGGGTGAGACACAGGGAGGGGGCTTTGGGTTGACCCAAGGGGGACTCAGCGGGCCGGCCGCTCCCTCCCGATCCCCAGCAGGTTCGCGAACAGCCGGTACGCCCCGGGCACGCCGGCCGGCAGCTGGCGGAAGAACGCCAGGCCGGTGTAGACGTAATGGCCTTTCCCGAGCGGAGCGACCAGCAGACTCCCCTTCTGCTCCGGCTCCCCGTCCGGGTCCCGCATCGAGAGGAGCGGCACGTAGGCGGCGTCCCAGGTGTGCGCGAAATAGAGGCCCCGCTCTTGGACCCAGCCGTTCCAGTCGTCCGGCCGGATCTCGTTCGGCACATGGAACACCGGGCTCTTGGGATCGAGGAGCGTCACCGCCGCGGTCTCGTCGGTCACCCGGTCGTGCGGGCGGGCGATGTCCAGTGGGAAGGGGGCGAATTTCCCCTCGATGTACGGGTATTGCTGGTACTGGACGATCACCAGGCCGCCCGCCTTCGCGTAGTCGAGCAGCCGGTGGTTGGCCCGGACCAGCGCCGGGTCGGTCTCGTAGGCGCGGCTGCCGACGATCACCGCGTCGTAGCGCCCGAGGTTCCCTTCCAGGAGGTCGCCCGGCTGCAGGAGCTCCAGGGGGACGCCGATCTGGCGCAGGAGCTCAGGCACGCGGTCCGAGGCGCCTCGCACGTAGCCGACGCGGGTGAGCTTCGGCAGCTTGACGTCCGCCGCGCTGATCGCCACCTCCGCCGGCACCGGCCGCGGCGTGGCCCGGATGTGCGGATAGTCCACCAGCGGCACCCCGAGGGCGAAGCGCTGGCCGTCTTCGAGGACCGCCGCGAGGTGGACGGCGTAGCGGCCGGGGGCGAGGGTGGCCGGGGGCCGGAGCTCCACGTCGAGCGTCTTCTCCTCTCCGGGCTCCAGAGCGAACGAGAGCGGCCGGATCTGGGGCCAGGAGTCCCCTTCGATCCGCGCCTCCAGGTTGCCGCGCAGCGGCGCCTCGCCATGGGACTCGAGGGTCACCTGCAGGTGCCGCGGCTGCCTCTGGGCGGACGGCCAGACAAGCAGCTCCTCGGCCGCCGCCACCTCGATCCGCGGCACCACGCGGAGCGGCCGCCGGATCTCCCCCAGCGCCTGGTCGCGGTGGACGTGGACCACCTCGCGCTCCAGCATCATGGGCACGCCGTCCACGGAGAACGAGAAGCGGGCCGTGAGCGGCGGCGGGCCGAACGGCTCCCCCCGCTCGGCGGGAGAGGCCGCCGTCCAGTCGTACAGGCTCCCCACCAGCGGGCGGCGCAGGAAATAAGGTACGGTTGGCTGCGCTTCGGCCGGGACCGCGGGCTTCAAATCCCAGGTGCCAAGGGTACCGGCGGCCAGCTCCCTGGCCTCACCCATCACCGGCGCGCTCGCCTCGCCGGCGAGCTCCACCTTGGCGCCGGCCACCGCCAGCGGCCCGCTGTTCCAGAGGACGGCGTGCACCGGGAAGCTCTCGCCGGCGGTCAGCGTCTCGCTCTCGGTGGAGGCTTCCAGACCGATTCCCGCCGCGGCGGCGAGACCGGTCTCGGCGACCTCGATCTTCTCGGCGATCAGCTCCGCGGCCGGACGCTCCTCGGGCCGGTCCCCCGCATCCAGGAGGAAAAGGTGCGCGGCGCGCAGGTGCCGGAGAGCCTCCAGGAAGCCGGGCACGGCGTCGGCGAGCCGCTCGGGCCGGAGCGACCGGCGGGTCGACTCCGCCGCGGCCTGTGCCGCATCCAGGTCCGCCGCGACGCGCTTGCGCCGTTCGGCGTCGGGGATCGTGGCGGCGATGGCGGAGAGACGCGTGTCGATCCCGGCAAACAGCTCCTTGGCGTCGGCGCCGGCCCCGCCGGACACCCAGGAGACGCGGGTCTCCTCGGGACCGAGCTCCTGCAGCCGTCCCATGTCCTGGGAGCGGTGCTGGCTGCGGCTCGCCGCGGCGAGCTGGTAGATCGACTTGCCGGCGAGCGGATCGATGACGCCCAGGGGCAGATGGATGGCCGGCGCCTTGGGATCGGAGAAGAAGGCCGACCGGTAGAGGACCTGCGGGGTCCAGGGGACGAGCCCCTCCGCCGCGAGCTGCGGCAAGGCGTTCGGATCGCCCGCCGCGGGGAAGGCCGCGTAGGCGGTCACCCCGGCGGCTTGGTGCTGGCCGTGGTTGGGATGCGGCACGCCGGGAAAGATCGAGACCACGACCTGCGGCTTGAAGCGGCGGATGACCCGCACGGCGTCCTCGAGGAGGACCTCCTTCGGCCAGAGGCGGAGCGTCTCGTCAAGGGAGCGGGTGTAGCCGAAGTCATAGGCGCGGCTGAAGAACTGCCGGCCGCCGTCGATCTGGCGGGCGGCGAGGAGCTCGCGGGTGCGCAGCAGGCCGAGGCCGACGCCCAGCTCGCGGCCGATCAGGTTCTGCCCGCCCTCGCCCCGGCTGAGCGAGAGGTAGGCCGATTCGCCCCCCATGTCGCGGGCGACGAGCGTGAGAAGGGACGTATCCTCGTCATCCGGATGGGCCGCGATAACCAGCAGTCGTTTGTGGGTGATGAGCTTGGCAAGCGCCCGCTCGGCCACGGCGAAGCCGCCGGTGACCGGCGGATCGAGCGGCAGGGGTGCCAGATTGACCTGAGGGTTGACCTTGGTTGGGGCGCCAACCGAGAGCGCCACGACCAGGGAGAGAAGGAGAGCGGCGAAGCGTGTCTGCACAGATCGCGTCATATTGACGCGGCAGTCTAGCACCGGAGCTTGGACGCGGCATGGAGCACCCGCGTAAGAACAGACAGCTTCGGAATGACGACGTCTCATCCGGCGACAACAGCAACGTTTCAAACCGTTTTTACGGAGAAGCAGAAGGAGAGCTCATGGTACGCAGTTCCCTGAAGATCCCTGCCCTGGCCCTGGTGGCAGCGCTCAGCGCCGCGATTCCCGCGGCGGCCAAGGTGTTCATCCCCACCACGACGAACGACACTCCGGACGGCTCGTGCGAGCTCGACTGCTCGTTGCGTGATGCGATCACCGAAGCGAACCAGTCGCCCGGCTTCGACGCCATCGTGCTCGCCCCCGGAACCTATCAACTGGGCTCCTTCGGCCCGGCGGACGACCTCAACGCCACCGGCGACCTCGATGTCCGCGACGACCTGGCGATCATCGGCGCGTCCGCCGAGCGGACGATCATCGAAGGCTCGACCGAGCGCGTCTTCGACATCCAGGCCGGGACCACCGTCGAGATCACCGGCGTCACCATCCGCAACGGCAGAACCCAGGTGGTGGGCAACGGCGGCGGCATCCGCAACGCCGGCGTGCTGACGCTCTCGCGCGTTCTGGTCACCGGCAACAACGCCGGCGCCGGCGCTGGCGGCGGCATCTACAGCAGCGGCGGCGGCTCGTCGCTGACCGTGGCGCAGAGCGCCGTCACCGGCAACTCCGCCGCCACCCTGGGCGGCGGCATCGCCCTCGACGGTGCGCTGACCCTGACCGACTCCACAATCTCCGGCAATCTCGCCGGCACCATCGGCGGCGGCATCTACGCGTTCAACAACAGCGACGCCGAGATCACGAACGTCACGATCACCGCCAACCAGGCGGTCTTCCAGGCAGGTGGCCTGTTCGCCGAGAGCGTTCCGTTCCAGACCACCGACCGCCCGGTGCTGCGCAACACGATCCTGGCCGGCAACACCGCTCCCACCGACCGCGACTGCGGCGGCGCTCCGGCCTCCGCCGGCCACAACATCCTCGGCGTCGGCGGCACCTGCATCGACTTCACGGCGGGGAAGAGCGATCTGGTTGGCACAGCGGCCACGCCGCGCGATCCCAAGCTCGGCCCGCTGGCCAACAACGGCGGCACCACCCCGACGCACGCCCTGCTCGCCGGCAGCCCGGCGCTCGGCGCGGCGGCCTCCTGCACACCCACCGACCAGCGCGGCGTGGACCGCACGGCCGGCACCTGTGACATCGGCGCCTTCGAGCTCAGCGCCGCCTGCCTGACCGGCGGCCCCACCCTCTGCCTGAACGGCGATCGCTTCAAGGTGACCGTCACCTTCAGGACCTCGGGAGGCCAGCCCAGCAGCGCCCAGGCCGTGCAGCTCACAACCGACACCGGGTACTTCTGGTTCTTCAATCAAGACAACGTCGAGGTGACGATCAAGGTGCTCAACGGCTGCGGGGTCAACCAGCACTACTGGGCCTTCCTGAGCGGCATGACCAACGTGGAGGTCACGATGCAGGTGACCGACACCGCGACCGGCCAGACCAAGACCTACACGAACCCGCTGAACCGGGTCTTCCGCACCGTGCTCGACACCGGCGCCTTCAGCTGCAACTAGGAAGGAACGCCAAGGACATCAAGGACGCCGCTTCTGTCCTTGATGTCCTTTTCGTCCTTTACGTCCTTCCCCGCCGGTCAGTCTCCCCGCCCCTACTCCTCTCCGATCTTGCGACACTTCTCCACGATGGTCCGCAGGAGCCACCCTTCGGGGTCCTTGCGGGGCGGCCTCTTGCTCATCAGCACGAGAAAAGCCTCCTCGACGATTTCCTGCGCCTCCCGAGGGGAGATGCCGAAATCGGCGAAGATGCCCACCAGGAGAGGCCCCAGCCGCTCCAGGAGCTCGGCCCAGGATTCGCCACGGTCCATCGCGTAGGTCTCAACAGAAGAAGTCACGGAAGATCGAAGAAGCGGGACAAAAAGAGACAAGGACAGTTGCGGTATCCTCAGCGGTGCTATGGAAACGATTGCCCCACCCGCAGCCTCTCCCGCTCCGGTCACGCCGGAGCGTTTGGATGAAAAGACCCTGGAGGCCTACCGCCGGCACGGTTTCCTCCAGGCCGACCTCGATCCGATGCACCGGCTGGCTCCGGAGACCCGGCCGTCTCTCGACGGCGCCGACCCGGCGACCGCGGAACGGGCGCGCCGCTGGTACTGCGGCACGATCGGGGTGGAATTCATGCACATCCCCGAGCTCGAGCGCCGCCGCTGGATCGAGGAGCGGATGGAGACCGATCCGCCGCGCTTCGACCAGGGGCGGATCTTCGAGCTGCTGCTGCGCGCCGAGACCTTCGAGCAGATGTTGCAGCAGCGCTATCTCGGCACCAAACGCTTCTCGATCGAGGGGGTGGACGCCCTGATCCCTCTCCTCGACGAGATGCTGGAGACCGCGGCCGCCCACCACACCCGGCAGGTGGTCCTCGCGATGAGCCACCGCGGCCGTCTCAACGTCATGGTCCACACCGTGGGTAAGCCGCCGGCCGAGATCTTCGCCGGCTTCGAGGACGTGGACCCGCGCAGCATCCTGGGCGGCGGCGACGTCAAGTACCACATGGGCGCCACCGGCGAGCACCGCGGGCGCAACAGCCATCCGGTGAACATCCACCTGGTCTCCAATCCGAGCCACCTGGAGGCGGTGGACCCGGTGGCCGTGGGCCGGGTCCGCGCCAAGCAGCGGCGGCTCGGCGACACCGCCCGCACTCAGGTGGTGCCGATCGTCCTCCACGGCGACGCCGCTTTCGCCGGCCAGGGAGTGCTCGCCGAGACCCTGAACTTCGCCGAGGTCCCCGCCTACGACGTGGGCGGCACCATCCAGGTGATCGTCAACAACCTGATCGGCTTCACCACCGAGCCGCGCAACCTGCACTCCTCGCGCTTCGCCTCGGACGTGGCGCGCCGCCTGCCGGTCCCCATCTTCCACGTCAACGCCGAAGACCCGGACGCCGTGGCGCGCGTCGCCCAGATCGCGGTCGACTACCGCTACGCGTTCCAGAGCGACGTGGTGGTCGACCTGATCGGCTACCGGCGGCACGGCCACAGCGAGGTGGACGACCCGACGATCACGCAGCCGCTCCTTTATAAGAAGATCGGCGCCCACCCGCCCCTCTGGCGGCTCTATGGCCGGCAGATCGGGATCTCCGACGAGGAGGCCGAGCGCCGCCTGGCCACGGTGCGCGCCGAGCTCGACGCCGCCCACAAAGAGGCCGGGACGATCGAGAAGAAGCCGACGCTGCGGACCCTCCCCGCCTATTGGGACCGCTTCACCGGCGGCGACTGGAAGCCCGAGCACGAGGTGACGACCGGCCTCGCGGCCGGCGAGATCGCCGAGCTGACCGCACCGCTCACCTCGTGGCCCGCCGGCTTCCACATCCACGACAAGATCAGGAAGCTCTTGGAGCAGCGCGCCGAAATGGGGCAGGGCAAGCGGCCCTTCGACTACGGCATGGCCGAGGCGGTCGCCTTCGCATCCCTCCTCAAGCAGGGCGTGCCGATCCGCTTCAGCGGCCAGGACGTCCGGCGCGGCACGTTCAACCAGCGCCACTCGGTGCTGATCGACGTCGAGGACAACTCGGAATACATGCCGCTGGCTCACGTTGCCCCGGAGAAGGCCTGGATCGAGATCTACGATTCGACGCTCTCCGAGGCGGCGGTCCTCGGCTTCGAGTACGGCTTCAGCCGCGACTACCCCGAGGCGCTGGTGCTCTGGGAGGCGCAGTTCGGCGACTTCGCCAATGGCGCGCAGATCATCATCGACCAGTTCGTCACCGCGGGCGAGGACAAGTGGGGCCTCCTCTCGGGCGTCGTCCTGCTCCTCCCGCACGGCTACGAAGGGCAGGGGCCGGAGCATTCGAGCGCGCGGATCGAGCGCTATCTCCAGCTCTGCGGCGAGGACAACATCCAGGTGGCCCAGCCGTCGACCGCGGCGCAGTACTTCCACCTGCTGCGGCGGCAGGCCCTGCGGCCCTGGCGGAAGCCCCTGGTGGTGTTCACCCCCAAGAGCATGCTGCGCCACAAGGACTCGTCCTCGGCGCTCGCCGAATTGAGCCGCGACCGGTTCCTGAACGTCATCGGAGATCCGCAGGTGAGCGGCGCGCAGCGGATCCTCCTCTGCACCGGGAAGATCGGCCACGAGCTCCGGCGGGAGCGCGACAAGCGCAAGGACGCCTCGACCGCGGTGGTCTTCCTGGAGCAGCTCTATCCCTTCCCGGAGAGGGAGCTCGAAGCCGAGCTGGGGCGCCACCGAGAAGCGCGGGACATCGTCTGGGTGCAGGAGGAGCCGGCCAACATGGGAGCCCTCTTCTTCGTCCAGCCCCGCATCGAGCGTCTCCTGCGCCGGCCGATCCGCACCATCAAGCGAGCCGCCAGCGGCAGCCCCGCCACCGGCTCCGCCAAGGCGCACAACCTGGAGCAGCAGGCGCTGATGACGCTGGCATTTACGACGGGGGGGTAGGCGCGCGCTACTCCCCCCGCACCGCCGCCCACTCCAGCCCGAAGCTCGCCAGGTACTTGCGGATGCGGTCCGCATCGTTGGCGACCTTCTTCCTCTGCCGGGAGACGGCGAAGAGCTTGCGGCCGGCTTCGGCCAGGGAGCGGCTGGTGCGGCAGATGCGGATCGCCTGGGTGAGCTGCACCCGGTCGAAGAGGTCGAGCTCGGCGAGCCGCTCAGGACCCAGGACGGCGGCCAGGAGATCCTCGTCGCCGGTCGCGGGCTCGTGCCAGGCGGTGCGGAGGCGGGCGATCTCTTCTTCGACCACCTCGACGGTGATCCTTCCTCCCGGCGCGAGCGTCGCCATGCGGGTCACCGCGGCGTTTAGGTCGCGGAAGTTCGCCGCCCAGGCCGCGTCGGGCGAGACCGCGAACGAGAGGAAACGCTGCCGGGCTTCCTTATTGAAGGTGACGTTGGTCCCGGTGCGCGTTGCGACCTGCTCGAGCTCGTAGGCCAGGTTGGGCTCGATGTCCTCCCGCCGCTCGGCCAGGCCCGGCAAGCGGAAGGTCCAGAGGTCGATCCGGGCGAGGAGATCGGCCCGGAAGCGCCCGCTCCGCACCTCCTCGGCCAACGCCCGGTTGGTTCCCGCGATCAGCTGGAACTCGCTTTCCACCTCGACATCGGAGCCCACCGGCAGGAACCGCTTCTCCTCCACCGCCCGCAGGAGCATCGCCTGCTCGTCCAGCCCCAGCTCGGCGATCTCGTCGAGGAACAGGATGCCGGCGTCCGCCGCCCGCAGCAGGCCCGAGCGGTCCTGGAGCGCTCCGGTGAACGACCCCCGCTTGTGGCCGAAGAGGGCGGACATGGCGCCGTCGCCGCGGATCGTGGCGCAGTTGACCTCGACGAACGGCCCGGTCACCTGCCGCCGCTGCTTCTTCAGCTCGTAGATCCGCCGCGCCAGCTTCGACTTGCCGGCGCCGGTCGGGCCGGTCAAGAGGATCGGCGCGCGCGAGGCGATCGCCACTTGCTCGATGCGCTCGATGAGGCGGTTGAACGCCGCGTTGCGGGTGTCAATCCCGGCCTTTAAGAAGGACAACCCCTCATCGTGCTCGCGGGCGAAGCGCCGGGCGATCGCGTCGTAGCGCGAGAGGTCGAGGTCGATGATCCGGTAGGTGCCCGGCCCGACGCGCTTCCTCCCCGGCGGCGCCGTCTGCAGCAGGCGGGCCGGGAAGTAGCGCGCCTCGGCCAGCAGGAACATGCAGATCTGGCAGACGTGCGTCCCGGTGGTGATGTGGAGCAGGTACTCCTCGCGCTCGGGATCGAACGGATAGGTGCGGGCGAAGTCCTGGAAGACGCCGTAGACCTCCTCGAAGTCCCAGGCGTCGCGCAGGTCGATCTCGTGCAGCCGGACCTCCGTCTCAGGAGACACCGCCGCCAGATCCCCCCGCAGGGTCTCCGCCAGCGAGACGCTGCCCCGCTGATGAAGGAGCTCGAACCGGTTGACCAGGAGGTCCTCATGCTGGCAGAGCGCCACGCTCGGCCGCCATGCCTCCCACCGGGTAGGCGCTCTGCCGCCGTCCAGGGTGACCCCGAGGAGGCCGAGCACGACGTTGGTCATCCCCGCACCCCCGGCACTCCCGGGTCCACGCAACCCACCCCGGATTGAAATCCGGGGCTACGAATGGCCGTCCCTGACGGGACGGAAAGGCTCGATGCGCTCACCTCCGTCCTGGAGGGACGGCCATTTCTAGCCCCGGGTTTCAACCCGGGGCGGGCGAAGGTTTCCATATCCAGGATTCTACATCGCTATCCCGCGCGATACGAATTCCACTAGCCTCGCCGCCGCGAGAATCTCCCGTAATTTCCAATAAGCCTTGCCGGCTCAAACACTTGCACCCTTCAAAAGCCTCTCTCAACCCACCTGGCACGCGCCGTGGAATATCTCCCGGCGGACGTTGACCCGAGGAGGTGAGACGATGGCGAGCAAGACGTTGTTCCGGACGAGCCCTGGCAAGCTGGCCCCGCGGTCGGACGCGGTGAACGAGGAGGGTGGAGCGGCGTACGCGCTGGAGCCCCGGCATGCGCTCGCCTGCTATGCCGCGACGGGCTGCCTGTCCGCCACCTTCTACGCCTCGGCCGAGGTGCAGCTCGATACGGTCCTCGGCCTGTGCGAGAAGGTCGAGCCGGAGTGGCTGGCGAAGACCGCCGTCTACGCCCGCGAGCGGGCCGTGATGAAGGACCTCCCGGCGCTCCTGGCGGCGGCGCTCTCGATGCGCAGCGCCGATCTCCTCCGCAAGGTGTTTCCGCGGGTGATCGACAGCCCGAAGATGCTGCGCAACTTCGTGCAGATCGTCCGCTCGGGCGCCGTGGGCCGGAAGTCGCTGGGCACGGTGCCGAAGCAGCTGGTCCTGCGGTGGCTGGAGGAGCGTTCCGACGAGCAACTGTTCAACGGTTCTGTCGGGAACGCTCCCTCGCTCGCGGACATCCTGCGGATGGTCCACCCGAAGCCGGCCACCAAGACCCGCGAGGCGCTCTACGGCTGGCTGCTGGGCCGCGAGGTTTCGATGGAAGAGCTGCCTCCGCCGGTTGCCGCGTTCGAGCGGTTCAAGACGGACCCGCAGGGAGCTTCAGTGCCGGACGTGCCGTTCCAGATGCTCACGGCGCTGCCCCTCGGCCGCGACGGATGGACGGAGATCGCCCGCCGGGCGCCGTGGCAGATGACCCGGATGAACCTGAACACGTTCCAGCGTCACGGTGTGTTCGAGGTGCCGGGGATCGCCGAGATCGTCGCCGAGCGGCTGCGTGCTCCGGAGCTGATCGCCAAGGCGCGCGTGCTGCCGTACCAGCTCCTGATGGCGTTCGTCGCAGGCTCAGCCGGCTTGCCGTCCGTGGTCCGCGAGGCGCTTCAGGACGCCATGGAGGTGGCGATCCAGAACGTGCCGCGAGTCGAAGGCAAGGTGTGGGTGTTCCCGGACGTCTCGGGCTCCATGCACTCGCCGGTGACCGGTCATCGCAGGGGGTCGACCTCGGCGGTCCGCTGCATCGACGTGGCGGCGCTGGTGGCGGCGGCCATCTTGCGGAAGAATCCGGATGCGGAGGTCGTGCCGTTCGAGTCGAACGTGGTCCAGGTGGTCTTGAACCCGCGCGACTCGGTGATGACCAACGCCCAGAAGCTCGCGTCGCTGCCGGCGGGCGGCACCAACTGCTCGGCGCCGCTCAAACATCTGAACGAGCGCCGGGAGAAGGGAGACCTGGTGGTCTATGTCTCGGACAACGAGTCGTGGGTCGACTCGCCCTGCTACGGCCGGTTCGGAGGCAGCGCCACCGAGACCATGCTGCAGTGGGAGGCGTTCAAGCAGCGGAGCCCCTCGGCGCGGATGCTGGCGATCGACCTCCAGCCGTACGGCACCGTACAGGCGAAGGAGCGGGAGGACATCGTGAACGTCGGCGGCTTCTCCGATCAGGTCTTCCAGGTGATCGCCGACGTGGCGGCCGGACGCTCGACCGCCGGCTACTGGGTGCAGCAGATCGAGAGCATCGAGCTGTAAAGGCCTCAAGTTCGTGACGAATGCAGGTGGAACTACATAATCCCTCGGTCGCGGGTTCGAGTCCCGCCGGTCCCAGCTGTACCGGGGCCGTAGCTCAGCGGGTAGAGCAAGGAAACGTTTCACCGACCCTTGTCGTCACGATTTTTCGAGACGCAGGAGCCAAGGAGTTTGAGACAGATTCAAGTTCGTGACGAATGCTGGTGGAACTACATGGCTATTAACCACGAGGTTGCGGGTTCGAGTCCCGTCGGTCCCACCTGAGGGGCCGTAGCTCAAACGGATAGAGCGCGATGTTTCACCGATTCTCTTGTCGTCACGATTTTTTTATAAACCGGGAGACGAACATGGCCACCACCGACCTGCAGTCGAGCATCATTCCGACCGGCGAGGCGACGGCGCTCCTGCCGGTCGCCGAAGGGCGCCTCAAGCCGATCACGGTGATCGGTACAGAAGCCATCCGCGCCACGTTCGATCAGCTCTGTCTCGAGCAGGCGATCAACTCCCGCACCGCTCCCGGCGTCGCCGAGCTGGTGCTCAACCCGGACGCCCACTGCGGCTACGGGGCTCCGGTGGGCTGCGTGCTCGCCTCGCCGACCCACATCTATCCGGGACCGGTGGGAGTGGACATCAAGTGCTCGATGAGCCTCCTGCAGCTCGACCTGCCGGCCGAGGAGATCGAAGAGCGGACCACGCGGCGGGCATTGATCAATGCGATCACCGAGCGCATCCCGACCGGCGCCGGCAAGGGGCAGCAGAGCGTGCGCAAGTCGCGTCGGGTGGGCCCGGATCTCGGGCAGCGCGCCGTGATCGAAGGCGCGTCGGCGGAGGTCTGCGAAGCGATGGGGATCCCGCCGGAGTGGGCGGCGCGCTGCGAGGACTCCCATCACTTCGGGCACGACGGCACGGCGGATGCCCTCATGCGCCGGCTCGAGGTGCTGGCGGCCGCGGGCCGGCTCGCAAAGTTCGCCGACAAGATCCGCCAGCTCGGCTCCTACGGCGGCGGCAACCACTTCGGCGAGTGCGAGGTGGTCCGGATCGCGGAGAACGAACGAGCGCAACAGGCCGCCGAGACCTTCGGGATGCTGGACGGCCAAGTGGCCTTCCTCTCTCATTGCGGCTCGCGCGGCTTCGGGCACGATCTCGCGTCAGGGCAGTTCCGGGCTCTGCGGACGAAGTTCGAGACCTGGGACATCCCCATGCCGGGGTCGGACCCGCAGCTCGTCTACGCGCCGCTCGGAACTCCAGAGGCCGACGCCTACCTGGACGACATGGCGCTGGGGGCGAACTTCGCCACCTTGAACCATCTGCTGATCAACGCCCTGGTGCTGGAGGCGTTTCAGGAGGTCCTCCCGGGCGTCTCGGGCCGGCTGGTGTACTTCATCAGCCATAACATCGCGCGTCCGGAGACCGTCGACGGCAAGCCCATGTGGGTCCACCGCAAGGGCGCGACCCGGGCCTTCCCGGCCGGTCACGAAGCCCTGGCCGGAACGCCCTTCGCCGCGACCGGCCATCCGATCCTCCTGCCGGGCAACCCGCAGGCGGGGTCGGTCGTCATGGTCGCCGATCCGGGCGCCGAGCGGGCGTGCTACAGCGTCAACCATGGCGCCGGCCGGGTCCTCGGGCGCAAGGCGGCGATGCGGACGCTCGATCAGGAAGCCATCGACCGCTCGTTCGCGGAGATGGACATCCTGACCAACTGCCGGGCCTATCCCCGTGACGAGGCTCCGGCGGCCTACAAGGATTTCGACGCGGTGCTCGATTCGGTCAAGAAGGCCGGCCTCGCCACCGAGGTCGCCCGTCTCGCGGCCCGCTTCGTGATCAAGGACGCCTCGGAGGCGGACGACTGAGAGGATGGGAGGGAATGCATAAGATCGACGGTTCCCGCGGGGAGGGCGGAGGGCAGGTCCTCCGCACCTCCCTCGCTCTTTCGATGATCACCGGCACGCCGGTCCGGATCGAGAACATCCGCGCCCGCCGTGCCAAGCCGGGCCTGATGCGCCAGCACCTGACCGCCGTCCAGGCCGCGGCCCGCATCAGCAACGCCCGAGTGGAAGGCGCCGCCGTCGGCTCGAAAGAGATCACCTTCACTCCTTCGACCGTCACGCCCGGGGATCATCATTTCGCCATCGGGACCGCCGGCAGCACGACGCTCATCCTGCAGACCGTCCTGCCGGCCCTCATCCTGGCGTCCGGCCCTTCCCGGCTGATCCTCGAAGGAGGGACCCACAACCCCATGGCGCCCCCCTTCGATTTCCTCGACCGCGCCTTCCTCCCCCTCCTGCGCCGGATGGGAGCCGTCGTCGAGGTTACCCTGGAACGAGCCGGCTTCTACCCGGCGGGGGGAGGCCGCCTCTCCGCGACCGTGACGCCAGCCACCAAGCTCCAAGGCCTCGACCTCTTAGATAGGGGAGAGATCCGCAACCGGAAAGGCACCGTGCTCCTGGCGAACCTCCCCGCCCACATCGGCAACCGCGAGGTGCAGAAGCTCGGTCAGCTGACGAGCTGGGACACCAGCTGCTTCGAAGTCCGCCAAGTCGACTCCATCGGCCCAGGCAACGCCGTCATCCTGGAGCTCGAAAGCGACTCCGTCACCGAAGTCTTCACCGCCTTCGGAGAGGTCGGAGTGACCGCGGAAGCAGTGGCCGACCGCGTGGTGAAAGAAATGCGCCGCTACCTCGTCGCCGGAGTCCCCGTCGGCGAGCACCTGGCCGATCAGCTCCTGCTACCGCTGGCCCTCGCGGGTTCGGGGTCTTATCGGACCGTTCCCTTGAGCCTGCACGCGAAGACGCAGGTGGAGCTGATTCCGGAGTTTCTGGATGTCCGGATCGAGGTCGTGGAGGAGGAGGGTGGGCGGGGGTGGCGGGTGGGGGTACAATAAAAGCATGCAGCGTCAAGGACTTTAGATCTGACCCTGCGCAACAGAAAGGAGATTGTAGAAATGCGTGTGAAGACGATACCAAAGGCTGAGTTTAACACCGTGTTCGAGCGTCAGTGGCGACCGGTAGTTCTCGCAGGAGATGCGCAGCCTAGCTTTCTGCGAGCGATCCCTGAACCGATCCGGTGCGGCATTATCGCCAGCGGTCAATATCTGTCCGGCGTGTATGAAGCGTCTGACTTCATCGGCGGGTCGCCCATCGTTGGGGGAATTGACGTCTACCGTTACTCGCCAGACGACCCTGTGAGGCTCAACAAGGACTGGTATGCCGTTCGGCCGTCATCCGAACCAAATTTCCTCCTGATTGACGGCCCGCATAAGGATTGCGAGCACTGGATTGACGAAATTCCCGGTCGATACGCGGGTGCCGAAGTAATCGGAGCCAAGAAGCGGGACTAAAAGGCGTTGCGCCGTCAACGCCTCGCAGGCGCGGCGATCCCCGGCATGGGGCACGCGTCAGGCTGCGATCCAGTGGCCGAAGGGCTGAGGACAATGTATTCGGCAACTGCCGAGGATTCGGGAATCGCGAGGCCGTCCTCCAGCATCCCTTCGATATGAAGCTGGATAGCCTCGTACATGTTTCTTTTCCGTCTCTTCCCGCGTTTTCCCCGTAGTAACACAGCCAGGGAGATCGGGGGAGTAGGCCGAGAAGTTGGCCCCCGCGTTCTCGATGACGATCAGGAATCGGTACATGGTCCCCTCTTCAAGCTGTCTGAGTTGCGCTTCCGGATGGCCTCGTACATTTCGGTTGCTGCAAATTAGAGCCTCGGAGAGGCGAAAGCATGTAGCCCGGGGTCAGAGCGACGAAGGAGCGGCGACCCCGGGTACCGGAGCCCCATTTCTCGCAAGCCCCCGGAGGGGGCGGCAGCGGCCACCGTGAGCCATGTTAGCATTCCCCCATGAAGGCTCGGGTCTACATCGAGACGTCCGTCGTCAGCTATCTCACCGCCAAGCCGAGCCGGGACGTGGTCGCAGCAGCCCATCAGCAGATCTCGCTGGACTGGTGGGAGCACCGGCGGCACGATTTCGACCTTGTCGCCTCTCTTCACGTCGTCAATGAGGCGCGTCTGGGCAACCCGGAAATGGCCCAACGGAGGCTCGCGCTCCTGGAGGGGATCCCCCTCCTGGAAGTGACCGAGACCGCTCAGAGGCTGGCTGTAACGATCGTCCAGAAGGGCCTTCTCCCTCAGACGGCCTTCGCCGATGCCCTTCATATCGCGACAGCCGCTGTGCACCAGGTCGATTACCTCTTGACGTGGAATTGTGCCCACATTGCCAACGCTGAAATTTTGCCTCGCGTAGCCACCGTCTCCGAACATTTCGGCCTGACGCTACCGTACATCTGTACCCCCGAAGAGCTGCTAGGAGATCCCCAATGAACAACGACCCCATCGTCGAGGAGCTGGACCGGTTACGGGCTGAGCAGATGGAGAGCTATCACTTTGACTTCGAGGCTTTCTACCGAGACCTCAAAGAGCAGGAGCGGCTGTCACCGCAGCCAATCCAGTCACCCCAGGAGTCGCCATCGAGCGAGCGAGTGAGCTCAGCAGCCCGCTACACTCCCCGTCGGTGAACGGGCATGAAGAACAAGCATATCGGCAGCGACTTCGACGATTTCCTGCGGGAGGAGCATCTCTTGGAGGACGCGGAAGCCACCGCCGCCAAGCGGGTGATCGCCTTTCAGATCGCCCAAGAGATGAAGCGCTGCAAGGTCACCAAGTCGGAGATGGCCAGTCGCATGAAGACCAGCCGGCCGGCGGTGGAGCGGTTGCTGGATCCTTCCAATCCCTCTGTGACGCTGGCCACCCTGGAGCGGGCTGCGGCGGCGGTCGGCAAGAAGCTCAAGGTCGAGCTGGCATAGGCAGTCCGGCTGGCCCACCTCGCGCCGCCTCGCCTCCGGTTGGGTCTACGACGGCAGCGTCTAGCGCTTGTGTTGCAACGCACACAACGCGACACGCGAGCGATACGACCATGCGGCCGAATTCTCCTCCCAGAAGTGACTCGCGCCGGCCTTCCAGGGCCATCCCCCGGGTCGCGGCACGCTTTCCCCGCACGTTGCGGCCCTTTGCCTGGCTCTGTTGAGGCATCCTTGGGAAGAGCCTCGCGCCCTCTGGGAAGGTCGTCCCGGACATCCGGAAGAGCCTCCCACCTCGCGGAGGGAGCTTCCCGAACGTTGGGAGGCGCTTCCCGAACGCTGGGAAGAGCTTCCCGACCCTCGGATGGAGCTTCCCGGACGTTGGGACGAGCTTCCCGGACATTGGGAGGAGTCTCCCGCTCATTGGGACGAGTCTCCCGAGCATGGGAAGCTTCTCCCAATCATTGGGAAGGGTTCCCCGAGCATTGGGAAGAGCGTCCCGTACATTGAGACGAGCGTCCCAACGATTGGGAGGAGTCTCCCAATGTTCGGGACGAGCCTCCCGAAGCTCGGGATGAGCTTCCCAATGCTCGGGACGAGCTTCTCGGAGGTCGGGATGACTCTCCCAATGGTTGGGACGAGCGCCCCGGAGCTCGGGATGAGCGTCCCGGCCGGCGGGAAGGTCCTCCCGACCGTTGGGATGACGCCCCACGTTGCCCCTGTGTAGGATCACCCCATGCCCAGGCCTCCGCAGCCATAACCCCTCCATCGAAAGGGCGCCGAGATCGCCGGCCTGAGCCGGGCGGAATTCGATCCGGGAGGAGCTCGCGCGTGACTAGGAGGCGTTGGATCGTCAACGCCTCTCCTCTCATCTTCTTGGCAAAGGTCGACGCTCTTGATCTGCTGAGGCAACTGGCAGACGAAGTCGCTATCCCTGCCTCCGTTCGTCGCGCGGATCAGGCGAATTCCACCGGGTTGGCCCAATGCCGCCGGTAATACGCTCGGATTTTCTGGAACACGTCTCCGTTTTGGTGGTGCGCCAGCGTCTGCTGGAAGAAGAGCCAGGCGGCGAGAGCGTAGCGGTGGATGCCCCAGGCTTCGAAAATGGGGACACACTCCTCGACAAGCGCTGCTGCGCGGCCCGGCTCTCCCTTTTTCACGAGCACTTCAGCCAGGTCGATCGAGAGAAGGACGAGCTCGTGATCGAGCTCACGGGCTCGGAATTCCTCCCAGAGCTGCCGGAAGACGCTCTCCGCCTCCGCCAGCTCGCCCAGGGTGGAAACGATCCGTCCTTCGAGCCAATGCAGGCGGAGCTGGGTATAGGAGTCCGGAAATTGCGCGTAAAGGGGTCGGGCCTGCTCTAGGACGGCGAGCGCCTCCTCCGGTTGCCCGCTGTCATTCAGATACCAGGCGAAGTCGTGCCAGGCGCAGAGCTCGAGGCGTGGCTCCTGCGTGGCGTCGAGCAGGGGAAGAGCCTTCCGGAGGTGAGCGATCCCCCGTTCCGGGGCGATGTGGCCGATCGCGTCTCCCATTTGAACGAGGGTGCGTCCCTGGAGGTGAGGGTCACCGATCTGGCGATAGATTTCCAAGGCCTCTTCGAGCCTGGTCTCGGCGGGCTCGAACTCTCCCAGATCGTTCAGGTACGAAGCTTCCAGGCTGAGGAGCCGGGCCTTGTCGAAGGGATCGTCCGATCCTTCCTCGTCGAGGATCCGCCAGGCCTCGTTGAACGCCTGGCGTGCGCCGGGGAAGTCGGAGGCGAGCCGCTTCGCATTCGCGAGCTCGCCCTGTGCCGTGGCACGGAGATCGGCAATGCGCTGCGGCCCGAGCCGCTTCGGGTCGAGCCGTTCGGCCACGGCGATTGCGAGACCGTATGATACCGCGGGTCGGACTCAACGAGGGCGAGCCGTTCCCCGGGGCTCATCGCTTCCAGGCAAGCCCACTGCCCCCAGCCTCGGAGCTTCTCCAGAGCGATCCGCCGCTCCTCCTTGGAGGCGAAGGCGAGCGCGCGTGCGAAGACTTCCTCATACCGCTCATCCCAAGGCATCCTGGAAGGATCGAGAGGCGACACGAGGCCAAGCTGCCGGGAGAGCTGATGGGTCAGCTCCGAGCACTCGGGACACCCTGTGACGAGGTGCCGGACCACCCGCCGGGCCTCCTCGGGTGAGGCCTCGCCACGTAGAAATCGCCGCAGCAGCTCTTCCGCAACGTGCTCTTCAGCCATCGCGTCCTCCCTGCGGTTTCGTGATCTCCGCGACACCGATTCTATCATGAGCGAAACGCCACTCGGGAGAAAAAAACCGCCGGAGAGTGTCCGGCGGCATGCTTGAGCGCACGGAAAAAAAGAATCAGGTCCGACCGTTCGGGTCCATGGTGCCGTGGGCATCGCCTTCCATGGACAGCGAAATCAGCTCGACAAAGTCCTGCCAGAGAGACGACAGGAGACCGCCGGCGGTCGGTCCCGCCGGCTCACGGTCCACAGCTGCAAAGGCGGACGGCGCGACGAGAACGAGGATGAGAACGAGGATGAGCCCGCGGAACCACACTGTATGAGGCATGGAGGCCTCCCTCCGGAGCGGCGCCGGTACCGGCCCTCCATGGGACGGCAGGGCCGTTCCTCGTCCTCTACAGTGCTACGAAGTGAGGGTTTTGCGGCAGTATTCGCCGGTGGCGGAAACAAATAGCAAGGCAGACATACATCTCCGCCGCTGACCTCCGAGGCGCGGCCTCTGGAGCTTTTCCGTCGCCGGCCCTGCGTCAGGTCGCGTTCTCTCCCTCGGCCGGCGGCTGTTCCTGACCCTCTTGGGTCTCCTGGCCCTTGTTGACGGAAGCCTTGCGCTGGCGCTTCTCGTCCTGCTTCTTCTTTCTCGCCAGATCTTTCTGGCGCTTTTCGTATTGATAGTTCGGTTTGCCCAAGTTGTCTCCTCGCAGCTCGGTAGGATGTTGCTCTGTTCGAGCAGCGGCTGTTCCCGGGAATCATACCCTGATTTTTGACTGCTGCGCTCCCTCTGGCGTCCAGGCGGCCAGCGCCTGGTCCGCCGCCGCCGTCTCCCGCTCCCAGCGGCCGGCGCTCCAACCCAGCTCATCGCGGAAGAGCGGAGCGAGCCGGGGCACCAGGGCGCGGGCGGCGGGCGGGTCCCAGAGGCCGAAGCGGGCGCGGCGCAGGAGCAGGTCCTCCAGACGCGCCACCGCTCCGTGCCGCAGGTGGGCGCGCACCTCGGCGGCGCAGAGATCGGTGCCGTCGAGGAGCGGCCGCAGCTCCTCCGCTCCCCGGGCCAGGGCGCAGGCCGTCCAGGCGAGCCCTCCGAGGCGGCGCGCCAGGCCCGCGGCCACCTCCGGCCCGGCGTCGTGGACGGCGCGCAGCCGCTCGGCCAGATCGCGCGGGGCGAGCGCTCCGACCGGCGTGCCGGCCGTGGCGCAGGGGGAGGCGTGCCGCGCCCGCTCCGGCGGCAGCAGGCGGAGGGCACGGTCCACCACCTCCTCGGCCATCGCCCGCCAGGTGGTCAGCTTGCCGCCGGCCACGGAGAGCAGCCCCTCTTCTTCCCAGACCGCCTCCTCGCGGCTCGCCGCCGAGGGATCGGCCGCTCCGGAATCGACGATGGGGCGCAGACCGGCGAAGGCGCCGCGGATGTCGCCCGGCCCGATCGCCCGGCCGGGAAACGCGGCCTGGACGGAGCGGAGCAGATAGCCGATCTCCTCCGGCGCGGGACGGGGATCGTCCAGGTCCCCGTCGTGGAACAGGTCGGTCGTGCCGGCCAGGACCCCCTCGGGATGGGGGATGAAGAAGACGGGCCGGCGATCGTCCGGCGAGGGGATCGTCACGGCCTCGGTGATCGGCAGCCGTTCGCGGGCGAAGATCAGATGGCTCCCCCGCGACGGCCGGACCCGCGCGCCGGCGACACCCAGGCGGTGGCGGACCGCGTCCACCCAGGCGCCGGCGGCGTTGACGGTCAGCGAGGCGTCCGCCGCATGGACCTCCCCGGTCTCCAGATCGCGGAAGCGCAGCCCGCGGAGGCGGCCGGACGCATCGCGCACGCCGTCCTCCAGCTCGATCCGGGTGAGGAGCAGGCCGCCATAGGCGGCGCCGGTGGCCGCGACGGCGAGGGTCAGGCGGGCGTCGTCGGTCACCGCATCTCCATAAGAGAAGGTCACGGCGAGCCCCTCGGTGGCGACGCCCGGCGCGCTCTGTTCGAGCTCCTCCGGCGAGAGCCGCCGGTGGCGCTGCCGGCCGCCCGTCATCCGGCTGTAGAGGCGCAGCCCCATCTCCACCTGCCAGCCGGGCGGCCGGCCGCCCTGGTAGACGGGAAAGAGGAAGCGGATCGGCCAGACCAGGTGAGGATCGACCGCCAGCATGCGGTCCCGCTCGCGGACGGCGAGGCGGGTGACCTGGAACTGCAGCCGCTTGAGATAGCGCAGACCGCCGTGGATCAGCTTGGACGAGCGCGAGGAGGTGCCGGAGGCGATGTCTCCCCGCTCCAGGAGCAGGACCCGCAGGCCGCGCTGGGCCGCATCCAGAAAGATGCCGCAGCCGGTGATGCCGCCGCCGAGGACGATCAGGTCGAACGGAGCCGCGAGCCCGGCCAGGGCGCGCCGCCGCCAGAGAGGATCGAGCACCTCAGACCTCCAGGCGGTCGGCCGGGTCGAAAAGGACGTGCGGGTTGAGGATGCCCTGCGGATCGAGCTCGCGGGCCGCGGCGGCGAGCAGGCGCACGCCGTCCGCCCCCGCCTCGCGCGGGTACCAGGGGGCATGCCACGAGCCGATCCCGTGGTGATGGCTGAGGGTGCCCTCGGCTCCGACGATGGCGGACGTGGCGGCGCGCTTGAGGGTGGCCCAGCGCGCGATCGACTCCTCGGGATCCTCGGCGTCGCGGAAGAAGAAGGTGAAGTAGAGGGACGCGCCGTCGCGGTAGAGGTGGGAGACGTGACAGAGGACCGGCACCTCCTCGTCCGGCAGGGCCGAGGCGAGGGCCAGGCGCACGCTGCGGTAGAGCCCCGGCAGGGCCGACCAGGAGGCCGCGGTCTCCAGCGTGTCGGTGGCCCAGCCGAGGTCGAGCAGGCCGTCGCGCAGATAAGGGTGGCGGAAGCGGTCCGCGAGCCAGCGCTGTCCCGGCCCCTCGCCGAGCGAGACGGCCTTGCGCTTCTTGAGGAGACTGCGGCTCTCGCCGAGCGCCCAGCGGATCTCGCGATGGCCTCCGGCGGCGGTGCAGAGCAGCAGGCAGGAGCCGGGACCGGCGCCTTTCAAACGCAGAAAGCCGCGCGCGAGGGGAGCCCAGACGTGGCCGCCGATCCCCACCGCCAGGGCCACCTCGGTCTCCGTCGGATCGGACAGGCGGATCATGTGGAGCGGCAGACCGGCGAGGGCCATTTCCCGCACCGCGTCGACGCCGTCCTCCCAGCCCGGGAGGAGATACGCCTCGACCGCACGGCGGGCCGGGCGGGGCCAGACGCGGACGGTCACCTCGGTGATCACCCCGAAGCGCCCCTCGCTGCCGAGGACGAGCTGGCGCAGGTCCGGCCCGGCGGCCGAGGCGGGCACGTCGGGGAGAGCCAGCCGCCCGGCCGGAGCGACCAGCTCGAGACCGGCGACCATGTCCTCGATGCGGCCGAAGCCGAGCGACTCCTGGCCCGCCGAGCGGGTGGCCACCCACCCTCCGAGGGTCGACAGCTCCCACGACTGGGGAAAGTGGCCGAGGGTCAGGCGGTGGGGGGCGAGGGCGGCTTCGAGAGCGGGACCGAGCGTGCCGGCGCGGACGCGCGCGAGCCCGGAGCGCGCGTCGAGCCGCACCAGTCCGGACAGCCGCTCGAGAGCGAGGACCACCGCCGGCGCCGCATCGGGCTGGGTATTGACCGCGCCGGTCACCGAGGTGCCGCCGCCCCAGGGGATGACGCGGACCCCCTCGCGAGAGCAGAGCCGCAGCACCTCCTCGACATCCGCCGCATCCTCCGGCCGTGCCACCGCATCCGGCAAGGCCGGCAAAGTTCCGGTGCGCAACTGGACGAGGTCGCTGAAGCCGCGTCCACGCGCATGGAGCAGGCGGTCGGCCTGCTCGGAGGAAACCGGAACTGGCAGGTCCGGGAGCGTCTGCGGTGCCTCCAGGCGGATCGATGCTGGATCGACCGCGCTCCGGCGCTCAGGAGGCCCGAGGCGCTCCTCCAGCCATTTGCGCATCGGGCGCGGCGGGGGGAACGAGATCCCCTCGAAGCCCCAGGCGTTGAGCTTGCGGCGGCGGGGAGGGGCGGGCTTCATGGGGTGAGTCTATCGGAACAAGCCCACTCCACCAGCCCAAAGGTCATCCGCGCGTTGATCTCCCCCAACGGATGGAACGCCACCGTCCCGTCCGGCCGCCGCCAGTGCCAGGCGTCGACTCCGAAGGGGCCGGAGTAGCCGGACCCGCGGAGAGCGGCGGCGGCGGCGGTGACGACCTCGACCAGGCGCTCCCGGTCCCGCTCCGGGAGGTCGGTCGTGTCCAGGTCGATCCCGGCGAACTGCCCCTTCCCGTCCACCCGCTGCCGGTGGATGCCGATGATCCGCAGGGCCTCCGGGGTCAGGAGCGCGGAGCACCCCCAGTCGGCGAGGCGGTCCAGCCAGGGCTCGAAGAGGAGGGGGCCGTGGCGGTCGAACAGGTTCTCGACGGTGCGGCGGGATTTGGGGGCGGCGAGAAGGGGGCCCTTCCTTTCTATATACCTCGCGCGGCCCGCGGCGGAGAACGGCGCCTTGACCACCCAGGCGGAGGGTGCGCCCCGCGCCGCCAGCAGACGGTCAAGTCCGGCGAGCGAGTCCACCATCTGCGCGCCGGGGAGAGCGCAGCCGAGCTCCCCGGCGACGCGCAGGGCGAAGCCGCGGTGGTGGACCCGGGCGACGACCTCGGGCGCGGGAACGGGCAGGCGCCAGAGGAGATCGGAGAGAGGGAGATCCAGCGAGACCTCCGCCGGGCGCGGAGCGGTGCGGAGAGCGGCGGCCTCGGGGGTTTCGCACCAGGCGAGGACGTCCGCGGCAGGTTCCGGAGGAGGGTCCCCGGGCAGCCACAGGCGGTCGCCGGGGCGGGCGAGGACGGCGAGCCGGCGGGCCATCCGGGAGACCGTTTGCAGGAGACCGGCGGATGGCGGACGGCGGTGGCGGAAGCGCGGGTCTCCCGCATGGACGAGGCGCGCGAGGTCGTCTTCGGCGAGCAGGTTGGCGAGGATGAGCCGGGGACCCTCACCCCCGGCCCCTCTCCCGCGAGCGGGAGAGGGGTGCAGGTTAGCCAGGGTCATCCTCTCCCCTCTCCCACTTGTGGGAGAGGGGCCGGGGGTGAGGGTCTTCGCATTCCTCCAGCCGCCGGATGAACTCGGGGTCGAGCCCCGCCGCCTCCCGGCCGCGGCGGTGGAAGGTGCGGCCCCTTGCCCGCTCCGGACAGAGCGGGAAGGTCAGATGGCTCTCCCAGGCGTCCCAGGCCGACTCGCCCTCTCCCTTGAAGACCTGGAGCCAGGTCCAGCCGAAGCGCACGTGCTCGATCTCGTCCCGGTGCACCTGGTCGATCACCGCCGCCGTCTTCGGGTCCCGCGCCCGCCGCGCCGACTCCGCGTACTCGACCGTGTAGTCGAGGTTGGCGTTCTCGAAGGTCAGCGACATGGCGCAGACGAAGTCCAGGGGGGAATGGATGGAGGGGGTCTTCTTCCAGAAGTAGCCGTTGACCGGGAAGTCGCCGAAGCGGCGGCCGTTGTCTTCGAGCCGCGCGATGTACATCCGGGTATGCCGCTGCTCGTCCTGGAGGATGTGGACGAGGCCGCGCCGGAAGCGGGCCGGCGCCTCCGGGAAGGCAAGGAGCGCCCAGGCGAACAGCTCGGCGGCCTGCAGCTCATGGTTCGCCAGCCCGTGCAGGATGCGCGGCCGCTGCGCCGGATCGGGCATCCCCTCGTGCGACGGCGTCTCCGACTTGGCATCGGTCGCGAACCCCAGGTGCGGCGGCCGGCCCGGCCCCTTCGCGCGGTACGCCGGCCCCGGCTCCTCGTCCGTCAGCGCCTCGCGCGGCGGGGCGAGCTTGACGGCGAGGTCGGCGGTCTCCAGGACGGTGCGGGCGAAGTCGCGGATCTCCATGGCGGGAAGAGGATAGCTGAAGCTAAGCCCTCACCCCCGGCCCCTCTCCCGCTCGCGGGAGAGGGGCCGGGGGTGAGGGTGTCCTTTCCCCGACGCAGGGTGTAACCTTATCCTCAACCATGAATGTCCAGCGCGCTCTCCCCCTCGCCCTGGGGTTCCTGCTGTGCGCGGCCTCTCTCCCGGCCCAGCCGGGCGGACCGCTGCCGGGGCCTTTCCCGCTCTTCCCTGCCGACAACTGGTGGAACGTGGACGTCAGCCAGGCGCCCGTCGACCCGAAGAGCGCCGACTTCATCGGCTTCATCGGGGGCGGCACGCCGCTCCACCCCGACTTCGGGGGGAACGCCAACGTCTTCCCCGAGACCTACGGGATCATCTACGTGAGCGTCCCCGGGACCCAGCCGCTGGTGCCGGTCACCTTCGTCGAGTTCGGGGACGAGAGCGACGACGGCGCGCCCGGCCGGCCGCCGGGCTATCCGATCCCCGAGGCGGCGAAGACGCAGCCGGGCTGGATCGAAGGGGGATATCCCGGCAGCGCGGACGTTTCCGGCGACCGCCACATGCTGCTCGTCGACCGCGACCACCATCTCCTCTTCGAGCTCTACCACACACAGTGGAATGCGGCCTCGAGCCGCTGGGAGGCGGGCTCGGGGGCGGTCTTCTCCCTCGACTCCAATGCCCGCCGCCAGGAGGGGTGGACCAGCGCCGACGCCGCGGGGCTCGCCATCCTCCCCGGGCTGGTGCGCTATGAAGAGGCTTTCGGCTCCGACCCCATCCGCCACGCCTTCCGCTTCACGGTGAGCCGGAGCAACGGGCACGTCTTCCCGGCCTCGCACACGGCGAGCAACAGCGGCAGCCCCGACGCCCTGCCGATGGGCGCGCGCCTCCGCCTCAAGGTGGGCAAGGACATCTCCGGCTACCCGTCAGAGATCCGCAGGATCTTCCAGGCGATGAAGACCTACGGGTTGATCCTCGCCGACAACGGGACAGACATGTACATCACCGGCACCCACGACACCCGGTGGAACAATGACGTGCTCAACCCCGCCTTCGCCTCGCTGCACGCCTCCGACTTCGAGGTCATCCAGCGCGGCTGGCAGCCGGCCCCGTCCGGCGGGGGTTGCACAGCGTCGGCCACCCGGCTGTGCCTCAACGGGTCCCGCTTCCGGGTCGATGCGACCTGGACCACCCGCGACGGCGCCAGCGGCTCCGGTCATGCCGTGGCCCTGACCTCGGATACGGGCTACTTCTGGTTCTTCGACGCCGCCAACGTGGAGGTGGTTGTCAAGGTGCTCGACGGCTGCGGCGTGAACAGCCGCTACTGGGTCTTCGCCGGAGGCCTGACCAACACGCGGGTACGCCTCACGGTCACCGACACCCGCACCGGAGTCTCGAAGCAGTACGACAATCCGCAGGGCACGGCGTTCCGGCCGGTGCAGGACACGGGAGCGTTCGCGAGCTGTCCGTGAGGCTGCCGAGCTGGACACTTCGGGCGGTCTCGATCCCCGGCCCGGTGACGACGGAAGGGTCCGTGGCGGACCAGGCGACCTCCAGAGGCGCCAGCTCTTCCGCCAGGACTTGGCGTCGATGCTCTGCCCGCTTTAACCGAGCATGGACGCGTTAGCTCTCACCCGCGATCGAGAGATGAAGGTCGAGGCGCCGGAGGTCGATGAGGGCACCGGTCCGCTCTCGAGCAGTCGATCCGCGGAAAAGATCGTACTCGCAGAGCCGGTATCGAGGATGGTATCGCCGAGACAGAGGCTTCGGCCTCGGAAGGTCAGGACCACTTCCACGTAGGCCAGACCATACTCAACCCGGATCTTCATCCGGCGGTGCGGAGGAGGCCTGGCGAGGCGCGTTCGGTGATCTCCAGCTCTTCGCGATCGCTGTGGGCCACATAAAGCTCCCGCAACGGAGCGTCGCGGTGGAGTCTCAAGTACGCACGGAGAGCTGTTTCACCGTCCGGAATTGCGTTGACAACGGCCAACTCATCCAGTTGACGTTTCCCCGATTTCGAATGCGCCAGCAGCGCCTCGACCAGAAGCCACTGGTGAGGATAATGCCGACGGATGTCAGTCCATGTCATGCGGATCTCCGCGCTCCAAAATCTAAACCAAGCCGCTGGCTCGGGCTAGCAGCTCGTGACTGGTCCACGATGATCGTGGCATGCATACGGAACAAATGTCAATCGCGCGTGCTGAAGGGCTTCCCCTTCAAAGACCTCATCCACCGCGAGAGCGACATCATCTGGAAGTTCGGCGCAAGGATGGCGGAGACTACCTCTACGTCCTCGGAGTGGCATTGCGGCGGGTTTGGCGCGGAATCGCGAGCTTGCTCGTGGAATGCGGCCAAGCCAGCACATGGCCGCCCAGGGGGGCGATGCTCGGCTCTCGTGCCGAAAATTTGCCGGGGTGGCCTCCTCCTCCTGAGAGGGCTCGATCCAGGCTCAAACGGTCTCAGAGTGGAATATGGCCAAGGAGAAGAGTCGCCGATCAACCGAGAACCCGGTCCAGGAGCGCCTTCACGTCGTCACCGGGAACGAGCTTGACGCGCCCCTCCCGGACCTCCTGCTGCCGCCTTTCGGCCTCCGCCAACCACAGGCTTTCGTTCTCGGCCTCCGACAAGTCTTCCAGACTTTCGAGGAGGGCCCGGGCAAGAGCCGCCCGTGCGTCGAGGTCGAGGTTGAGCGCCTGCTCTCTGACCTTCTCGAATTCGGAGCCTACGGCAAGGTTCTTTGATCGCGCCAAGAAGCACCCCTCGGAAAGGGTAGCATACGGCCGCGAGCGGTGAGTGCCCTCACTGGCGATCTTCGCACGACCAGAGGGGCTGCGGGCGGCCTGGACGGCGCCCGCCGCCTTCAGACCGCTCGTGCCCTATAGCTCCAGCGCCGCACACAGGCCCTCACTGACGGCATCCATGGTAGAGGAGGTCAGGCGACCCGCACGTGAACGCAATGCCCGTCTGTCGATGGTGAAAAGTTGAGAGACGTTGACAACCGACGCCTTGGGCAGCCCTGATTCATGTGGCGCAATTTCGACGTTGCCGGGAGCGTAGGCCAACGATAGGTTGCCGGTGATCACGGCAATGATTACAGTTTGGATGCGACTTCGGTTGAAGGCCTTTGACTGAACTACGAGGACCGGACGCGTTCCCGATGGCGAGGAGTCGTCGTCCGCTTCGGGCAGATCGACCCACCAGACCTCACCACGGGCTACTTCCATGACTCTTTGGGTAAAGCTCGAGCGGCGATGCGAGAGATGGCGGGATCGACAGCCGAGGACTCGCGCTCGTAGACCTCGTCGAGCCGACGCGTGATCTCCTCGTCATCGTGGCGGACCAGGAACTCCCGGAGTGCTCTGGAGTAAAGGCCGCTGCGGGAGAGACCCAACCGCTGCGCGACCCGCTCGCCCGCGCGGAAAAGGTCGTCAGGGACGGATACTGCCGTCTTCATGCAGCCCAGTATAACCAGCGTACCACCCGGGTGCAATCTCGCGGTGTCGCCGCGGGCCAGCCGACCGGAGGGACCCTCACGGCGTCAGCCGTTCGATCTCCTCGATCAGGCGGTCGATCTCTTCGCGGGTGTTGTACATGCAGACTCCGGTGCGGATGACTCCTCCCTTTTCGGCGAGGCCGAGGAGCTCGATGGCGCGGAGGGCGTAGAAGTGGCCGTCCCAGACCTGGAGGCCGGCTTCTCCCAGCCGGCGGGCGACCTCGATTGGCGGCACTCCCTCGACCGTGATCGAGACTGTGGGGGCGCGGTGGCGGCCTGAGAAGTCGGGGCCCCAGGTGCGGACTCCGGGGATCTGCCGCACGGTGTCGTGGTAGTGGGCGGCGATGCCGTGCTCGTAGCTCGCGATGTCGTTCATGGCGGTGACGATCCTCTCGCGGAGCGTCTCTCCCCGGCCCCAGGCGGCGATGAACTCGATCGCCGCCTTCACCCCGGCGAGAGCGGCGTGGTTGAGCGTGCCGGTCTCGATCCGGTCCGGCGCCGCGTCGTCCTGGGTGCGCAGCTTGTCGGTGCGGAGGCGGTCGAGCAGGCCGGACCGGACGTAGAGGAGGCCCACGTGCGGGCCGTAGAACTTGTAGGCCGAGCAGAGCAGGAAGTCGCAGTCGAGCGCCTGCACGTCCACCGGAAAGTGGGCCGCCGAGTGGACGGCGTCGACCAGCAGCCAGGCGCCCACCGCGGTCGCCAGCCGCCGCGCCAGAGCAACGTCGTTCACCGTGCCCAGGAGGTTCGAGGCCGCGCCGACCGCAACGAGCCGCGTGCGCTCCGTCACCTGGCGGGCGAAGTCGTCGGGATCGAGCGTGCCGTCCGGCCGCAGGGCCACCTCGCGGATCACGATGCCGCGCTCCGCGAGCAGGAGCCACGGCCCGCGGTTCGCCTCGTGATCGAGCTGGGTGATGACGATCTCGTCCCCGGGCCTCAGCTCGCGGACCAGCGCATGGCTCAGGGCGAACGTGAGCGTCGTCATGTTCGCGCCGAAGGAGACCTCGCGGCCGCTCGGCGCGCCGAGGAAGGCGGCCGCGGCCTCGCGCGTCTCCTCGATCAACCGGTCGCTCTCCCGGCTGGTGACGAACTCGCCGCGGAGGTTGGCGTTCGAGGTCCGGTAGTAGCCGGAGATGGCGGCGATGACCGCCTCGGGGACCTGGGTGCCCGCCGGGCCGTCGAGAAAGGCGATCGGCCGTCCGTTGACGGTGCGGGCGAGGGACGGAAACGCGCGGCGGGCGCGCTGGCAGTCGGTCTCGGTGTAGGGCATGTCTAATAAGGTTGTTGGGGGAGCCGAGCTTTCTTCGGCAGGCTCCCGTCGATCAGGCCCAGCGTCGCCGCCACCACCTCGGCGAGCGGCCGGGCGTCGGCCAGTCCCTTGCCGGCCAGGCCGAAGGCCGTGCCGTGGTCGACCGAGGTGCGGAGGAAGGGGAGGCCGAGGGTCCAGTTGGTGGCGAGGCCGAACGAGGCGGTCTTCACCGCGATCAGCCCCTGGTCGTGGTAGAGAGCGAGCACCCAGTCGAACTCGCCGCGGCCGGCACGGGCGAAGAGCGAGTCGGCGCTCTCCGGGCCGTGGACGTCGATGCCGCGCGCGCGCGCCGCCGCCACCGCCGGAGCGAGGAAGCGGCCGTCCTCCTCGCCGAGGAGCCCGTCCTCGCCGGCATGCGGGTTGAGCCCGGCGAGAGCGATCCGCCCGCCCGCGTGGCGGTGCAGGCAGTCGAGCGCCTCGCCGATCGAGCCGCCGTCGAGCGCGGCGTCGAGCGCCTCGCGCAGCGGCATGTGGACGGTGAGGAGCGCCACCTGGAGCGTGGGCGCCAGGAACGCCATCAGGTAGTCGCGGCCGTAGCGCTCCAGCCCGCAGGCCTCGGCCAGATAGTCGGTGTGCCCCTTGAAGCCGGGGAGGTGCTGGCGGGCGATCGATGCCTTGCTGACCGGCGCGGTGACCAGGGCGTCCGCGGTGCCCGAGCGGACCAGCGCGATCCCGGCGTCGAGCGCCGCCATGGCGCCGGCGGCGTCCGCCGGGCCGGAATCCCCGAAGGTCAGGGCTCGAGACGCTCCGACCGGATCGATCACGGGGATGCCGTCGATCCCGTCGAGCTCCTGCGCGGACGGCAGGCCGCCGAGATAGCGGAGGCGGTCCCAGGGGGCGCCGGGCAGGACCGGCTGCAGCGCCTCCAACGCGGCGCGCTCCGCGACCAACAAAGGTGCCCACGGAGACGCCCCACGGGGCGTCTCTACGGTGGGGGACGCGGTAGGCGTCTCAGATAACAGCTTCAGCAGGATCTCGGGTCCGATCCCCGCGGGATCGCCCTGGGTCAGGGCGAGGCGAGGCCGCCGCTGCGGCGTGCTCATCCGATGCGATCGAGGTCGTCGCCGTTGGTCCGCTTCGCGCGGACGCGCTTCAGCTCTTCCTCTTTGAACAGATACTTGATGAATTGTTTCTGGATCAGGAGGTTGGGACCGGCGTGCCGGTTGAGCTTGAGCGCGCCTTTGTCATACCACTCGATCCACCCCCGCAGCTCCTCGCCATCGTTCATGATGACCACCATGGGGGTCTTCGCCGCCATCTGCTTAAGGTAGTAGAACTCCTCCGCATTGGTCTGCTCCGGCGGCGTCTGCTTGCGGCGCACACTGCGCGATGGGAGCTCCTTCTTGAGCTCGTTCATGTCCGGGCGGATCAGCTTTCGATTGGCCATCTCTCTCCCACGGGCCCGTCAGGCATCGGCGATGACCGGCAGCGGCGCGGGCCGGCTGTCCGGGTTGCGCGTCTTGTATTGATCGTCCTCGTACGCCAGGCAGCAGAGCAACCGGCCACATTGGCCGGAGATCTTCGAGGGGTTCAGGCTCAGGTTCTGCCGCTTCGCCATCTGGATCGAGATCGGCCGGAAGTCCTTGAGCCAGGTGGAGCAGCAGAGTGTGCGCCCGCAGACGCCGATACCGCCGATCAGGCCGGCCTCGTCGCGCGCCCCCACCTGGACCATCTTGACCCGGACGGAGAAGCGCGAGGAGAGATCGCGCACCAGCTGTCGGAAGTCCACCCTGCCGTCGGAGGTGAAGTAAAAAGTCGCCTTCTTCCCGCTCAGGGAGAAATCCACCAGCGAGATCTTCATGTCCAGGCCGAGGGCGCGGGCGCGCTCCTGCGCGTAGAGCTTCCCCTGCATCTCGTTCTGCCGCTGCCGGTCGAAGGCCGCAGTGTCCGTTTCGTCGGCCGGGCGCACGATCGGGCGGGCGCTCGACTTCTGGCACGGCTTGAACACGGGCATCGGCGACTGCTCGACGCGGCCGTAGGCCGGCCCCGATTCGAGGTCGACCACCACCCGGTCGCCCCGGCCATAGATCCGTCCACCTGTCGAGCAGAGGGTCAGGTTCGTCTCCTCGCGGAAACGCACGCCGACGAACGCGTCCTCGACGGCGGTCGACATCCCCTTGTAAGCACAGCCGTTGCAGCTCATAGAGTTTTCACTTCTTCCCGATGCGTCAGCGCCCGATCCCCCATGCATGATGGGTACCAACAGATCGCAGTGATCGCACCTTCTCGAACAGACTCTCGGGTTAAAACGCCGGGATCATACCATCCTCCGGCCGATGTCGCGCCGGAAGACCTTGCCGGGCCAGTCGATCTCGGCGACCGCCGCATAGGCCCGCCGGAGCGCTTCGACCAGACCGGCGTCGAGGGCGCAGACCGAAAGCACCCGCCCGCCGGCGCTCACCAGCTCGCCCTCGGCGTTGAGAGCGGTGCCGGCGTGGAAGATCTCGACGCCCGGCAGGGCCGCCGCCCGGTCGAGACCCCGGATCACATCGCCGGAGACCGGCCGGCCCGGATAGCCGGGGCTCGCCAGGACGATGCACGCGGCCGCCTCTTTGCGGAAAGACGGCCGGCGCGTCTCGAAATTCCCTGCCGCCCCGGCGGCGAGCACCGGCAGGAGGTCGCCTTCCAGGCGCAGGAGCAGGGCCTGGGCTTCCGGATCGCCGAGCCGCGCGTTGAACTCCAGGACCTTGGGGCCCGTGGCGGTGAGGATGAGGCCGGCGTAGAGCACGCCCAGGAACGGGCGCTCCTCGGCGGCCAGGGCGGTCACCGCGGAGTGGAGGATCGCCTCGAAGACCGCGGCGGCGGTCTCCGCGGAGAGCACTCCCGCCGGGCTGTGGCTGCCCATGCCGCCGGTGTTCGGGCCGGTGTCGCCGTCGCCGATCCGCTTGTAGTCTTTGACGGTCGCCAGCGGCAGGACCCGCTCGCCGTCGCAGAGCGCCATCAGCGAGACCTCCTCGCCGGCGAGGAACGCCTCCACGACAACCCGGTCGGCGGCTCTGCCAAAACGGCGCTCCTCGAACATCTCGCGCACCGCGGCGTCGTACTCCGCCTCGTCGCGCGCGATGATCACCCCCTTGCCGCTGGCCAGGCCGTCGGCCTTGAGCACGGCGGGCCAGCCGAAGCGGCCGCTCGCCGCCCGCGCCTCGGCGGCGTCGTGGACCACCACAAAGGGAGCGGTGGGGATGCCGTGCCGCTCCATGAACTGCTTGGCGAACACCTTGCTCCCCTCGATCTCGGCGGCCCGCTGGCTCGGTCCGAAGACGGCCAGGCCGCGCCCCCGCAGATCGTCGGCCAGGCCGAGGGTCAGCGGCAGCTCGGGACCGACCACGGTCAGGTCGATCTTCATCTCCTCGGCGAAGTCGGCCAGCTGGTGGACCTCCTCGGCCGCCAGCGGGACCAGGTCGGCGATCTCGCCGATCCCCGGGTTGCCCGGCGCGCAATAGAGGTCCTCCAGCAACGGGCTCTGGCGCAGCTTCCAGCAAAGGGCATGCTCGCGGGCGCCCCCTCCGACAACCAGGACTTTCATAGGTTCCTCCGCTCGGCGGCGGACAGCGCGGTGATCGCGACGACATCCAGGATGTCCTCGACGGAGCAGCCGCGCGACAGGTCGTTGATCGGATGGTCGAGCCCCTGGAGGAGCGGCCCAACGGCCCGGGCGCCCGCCAGCCGCTCGGTGAGCTTGTAGCCGATGTTGCCGGCGTCGAGATCGGGGAAGACGAGGACGTTGGCCTCGCCGGCCACCGGGCTCCCCGGGGCCTTGCGCCGGCCGACCTCCGGGACCAGGGCGGCGTCGGCCTGGAGCTCGCCGTCGACGGCGAAGGCCACGTCGCGCCGGCGCAGGATCTCCAGGGCGCGGCGCACCTTGTGGACCCGCGGATGCTCGGCGCTCCCCTTGGTCGAGAAGGAGAGGAGGGCGACGCGCGGCTCCTCGCCGAGCAGCGTCCGGCAGCTCGCCGCCGCCGCTTCGGCGATGTCGGCCAGCTCCTCCGGCCCGGGATCGGGGACGACGCCGCAATCACTATAGATAAGGCCGCGGCCGTCGGGCAGGACCATCAGGAAGCAGGACGAGACCACGCGCAGGCCCGGCCGCGGACCGACGACCCGCAGAGCGGCCCGCAGGGTCTCGGCGGTGGTGGCCAGGGCGCCCATGACCGCGCCGTCGGCGCGCCGGGTGGCGACGCGCAGCGCCGCGTAGTACAGCGGATCGCGGACCAGGCTCTCGGCGTTCCCGGGAGAGAGGCCGCGCGCCTCCAGGCGCTCGGCGAGGCGGGCCGTGAGATGGAGAAGGTCGGGCTCGCGGACCGGATCGAGGAGCGGCACGGTGAGCCGCAGGCCCGCCTCGGCCGCCGCGGCCTCGATCCGCTCCGGATCGCCGACGATCGCGATGCGGCACAACCCGTCGGCCGCCGCCCGTTCCGCCGCGGCGAGCACGCGCGGGTCCTCGCCCTCGGCAAGGACGATGCTGGCCGCGGCCTTGCGGGCACGCTCCCGCAGACCGGCCAACAGGTTTCGCGCGTTCGCGGAGTTGTTGCTCATCGTCAAGCGGCGCGATCTTAACAGACGAGCGGTCACCCCAGGTCGCGCACCGCCGGCAGCAGCCCGAAGCCGTCGGCGGCAACCACGGCGGTGAGGATCGCTTCGGCCACGGCGCGCTCGGCGAGGACGCCGATCTGGTGGACGTGCGCCGGCCGCTTGCCGCTCGCCAGGGTGACGACCAGGTCCCCGTCGTAGAGGGAGAGGGCGGGGGAGAGGGTCCGGTAGAAGCCGCCGAACGCCATCTGGCAGACCTTGAGCGCCCCGGCCTTGGTGAGGACGGCGTCGGTCATCACCACCGCCAGGGTGGTGTTGCCGTCCCAGACGTTCGCGGGATCCGGCGGCATGACGGCCAGGACCCTCTCGGCGCTCGCCAGCTCGCGGGAAGCGGGCGCCGTCCGGCAGCCGGCGAGGAGCGTGCCGTCGAGCCGGCGGACGTCGCCGAAGGCGTTGACCGCCACGGCCGCGGCCACGGCCGGCCCCTCCGGCACCGTCAGACTGGCGAAGCCGAAGCCGCCCTTCATCCCGTTCTCGCGGCCCAGGATCTTGCCGACCGTGGCGCCGGTGCCCGCTCCGACGCTGCCCACCGGGACCTCGCCCTGGGCCGCGGCGGCGAGCGCCAGCTCGGCCAGCGCGCGGCCCGGCCGCGCCGCCGGATCGCCGAAGCCGAGGTCGAAGAGGATCGCCGTGGGGACGAGCGGCACCGGCACGATCCCGGTCTGGAAGCCGTACCCCTGGAGGGCCAGCCAGTCGACCACGGCGTCGGCGGACGACAGGCCGAAGGCGCTGCCGCCGGCGAGCACCACGGCGTGCGCCCGGCTGGAGATGTGCTGCCCGGCGACCAGCGCGTCGAACTGCCGAGTGCCCGTGGCCGTGCCGCGCACCTCGGCGGCCGCCGTCGCCCCCTCGGGACAGAGGATCACCGTGAGGCCGGTCATGCCCGCGAGATCGGAGCCGTGGCCGATCCGGAAGCCGGGGATCTCCAGGCGGCGCGACGGCAGGGGGAGGGGCGGGAAGGTCATCGCGGTGATTCTATCGAGGCCCTGTGCTAGCGTCTTCCTGCAAATGCGACGCGTGCTCCTCCCTCTCCTGATCGCCGCGGCGACGGCTGTCCTGATCTTCCTGATCTCGTCCCAGGTGCCGTCCGCCAACGGTCCGGCGGAGTGGCAGTGGCCGTATCACCGCCCCGGGCTCTCCGGGATCGGGCTGGCTCTCGCCGCCGCGCTGATGATCCCGCTCGGCTACTGGGCGTCGCACGAGCACCGCTGGGACTGGCTCTGGTCGGTCCCCCTGCTGGTGATCCTCGGCTGGGTCCTCCTCCTCGACCTGGCCAAGGCGCAGCCGGGCGGGTTCCCGCGGATCTTCGACGCTCTCGCCTCGCGCCACACGTTCGGATTCGTGCTCGACGCCGGGCTCGCTCCGGACAACCGGGCGCTCCTCGCCGACTGGCCGGCGGTCGCGGCCGGGCTCAACCAGCACTCGAAGACCCATCCGCCCGGACCGCTCCTCGCCGTGCGCGCGCTCGACCTCCTCGGCCGGCGGCTGCCATCCGAGCCGCAGGGGGAGCGCGGCCTGGTCTCCTATGCCGCCGAGAGCCTGGAGCGCGAGGTCGCCCGCGTCGCCCTCCGCAGCCACAGGACGCCGCGCGCGCTCCCCGCCCCGGGCACCCTGGTCCTGCTCGCCTTCCTCCTGCCGTTTCTCTCGGCGCTGACCGCCTGGCCGGTCCACCGGCTCGCCACGGCGCTCGGGATGGAGCCGGGAGCGGCCCTCCTCGCCGCCGCGCTCTGGCTCACCGTGCCGGCGCGGACGGTCTTCACGCCGTCGCTCGACCAGGCGCTCCCCTTCCTCGTCGTGGCCGCCGCCTGGATGGCGGCCTCCGGCGGCCGCTGGCGCGCCCTGCTGGCCGGCGGCCTCCTCGCGCTCGCCGTCTTCTTTTCCTATGGATATCTGGCCGCGGTGCCGCTCGTGGGCCTCCTTGCCCTCACGGCCAGGCCCCGCCCCGTGGAGAGGGGGCTCCTCCTCGCCGCCGGCTTCCTCCTCCCCTGGATCGCGCTCGCCCTCGCGACCGGCTACGACCCGTGGGCCTCGTTCCGGATGGCCACGGAGAACCACCATGCGATCGCCGTGGCGACCAGGAGCTACGGCACCTGGCTGGTCTGGAATCCCTACGACTTCCTGCTGCTCCTCGGGCCGGCCGTGCTGATCCCGGCCGCCGCGGGCCTGTTCGTCCGCGACGAGGGGAAGCGCCTCGCCCACCAAGCCCTCGCCTGGGGCTGGTGGGCGCTGCTGCTCGCCCTGATCCTCTCGGGCACGGTGCGCGGCGAGGTCGGCAGGATCTGGCTCTTCCTGATGCCCTTCGCCTGCCTCCTCGCCGCCGCCGAAGCCGTCCGCCGCTGGGGTCCGCGAGGACTCTGGACCGGCATGCTCCTCGTCCTGGAGCTCGCTTTGACCCTGGTCCTGGCGGGAAATCTGGCCTTCGTCGGCTAATCCGCCGGCTCGAACGTCACCTTCAGGTTCGAGTACTTCCAGCCGATCGGCGGGAAGTAGGCGCCGTCGGCGATGCCGGTCATCCCGAAGTCGACGCGCATGGTCTTGCCGTTGGTCAGCAGATCGGGGTGGTTGATCGGGCCGGAGAGCGTCTCGACCAGGGTCCCCTCGCGAATGGTCTTGAAGACCAGTCTGCCCGTGACCGTGTCGTAGTCGAAGATCAGGTGGTAGTTGGTCTTCTCCTTCCACGGGCCGCTGTTGCCGTCGACGATGTCGTCGGTCACGCCCATGTCGAGGATCCCCTTCGACCGGCCGCCGCGGACGATGAAGCCGTAGAACAGGGTCCTGTCGGTGCGGCGCAGCGAGGTGACGCCGGCGAAGATCCCGGCCGGGAACTTGTCGACGAAGAGGTCGAACTCGATCGTGGCCTTCTTGTAGCGCACCCCGTCGACGAGCGGGATGTCGTACTGCTTGAACGAGTTGCCCGCTGTGGCGTTGAGGTAGATGCCCGCCGCCTCGACGACCACGGTGCCCGGCGTGCCGCCGACGCCGGAGATCAGGTCGCCGTCCAGCGCGTAGGAGGAGGTGACGAAGTCGGTCTCCGGCCCTCCCGGCTTGTACACCGCCGCATAAGGGAAGAACGGCTTGTCGCAGGTCACCTCGACGCGCGCGTCGGAGATCGCGGTCTCTCCCAGCACGGCCAGGACGTTCTCGAAATGCCGCTCCGACAGCGGCAGCAGGGTGATGATGGAGGTCTGGTTGATCTGGTTGCCGTTGGAGCGGTAGGCCTTGATCGTGCACTGCGCCCCGGCATTGGAGACGTTCATGATGCCGAAGTCGCTGAGCGTGCCGCGGCCGGTCAGCTCCAGGCCCTGGATGTGCGCCGTGGACTTCGCCTTCAGCAGGTTGCCGAGAGCGACGACCGGCACGTTGGCGCTCGACAGGACGTTCCCGTTGGCGCCGATCGCGTCGATCCGGGCGTTGACCACGAGCTGCGGCGCGCCGCTGATCTCGACCATGCCGAGCGAGCCGCCGGGGGCCACGCTCCCCAAGAGCAGGGTGCCGCCGCCCGGCACGTTGAGCTTGTCGCCACCGCCCGCCCCCTGGGTGCCGTCCGTGTTCTGGTTGATGAAGCGCACGCTGAACTGGCGCGCGGCGGTGCTCGGGTTGGTGACCCAGACCTTCGTCTGGTAGGTGGCACCGCCGACCGACCGGTTGCTCGCGAACGGAACGTAGACCTCGCCGGCCACGGCGGGGACCGCCCCCGCGAGCAATGCACAGAATCCGATGAGCGCCGATGTCCTCCTCATGCTCCTGGACCTCCTGCCGGGTGCTGCCATTGATAAGGCGGTGGCTCGATGGTCATCGAGCCGCGTTCCTCCTGAAATTGAAATGATTGTAAGACGGAAACGGTGGCCGCGCAACAGAAAATGCCGCCCCGGCATTCCCGGCTTGGGAGTTGGGAGCTTTTCGTTTAGTATACCGGGCCGCATGTCACAGACGAAGAACCTCCCTTCCGCCGTCGTGTGGGACTGGCGCCGCGGCGACGACGAAGAGTCCCGGCGGGCCCGCGAGACCTCCGAAATCCGCCGGCGCGGCCTCCTCGGCGGCGCGATCGGTCTCGCGTTCGCCCTCCTGGTGTTCTTTCTCGGGAAGAAGCCGGTGCCGGCCGCGGTGATCGCCGTGGTCGCCCTGCTCCTCTCCCTCCCGGCCCTCGTGGCGCCGCTCTCCGCCGGGCGCGGCGTGGCCCGCGTGCTCGACCGCTTCGCGCACATGGTCGGCACGGCCGTCACCTGGGTGCTCATGACCCTCCTCTACTACCTCCTCTTCCTGCCGGCGGGGCTCCTCCTGAAGGCCGGCGGCAAGCTCGCGGTCACCCGCGGCTTCGACCCGCGCCGGCCGACCTACTGGACCTCGACGGAAGAGCGGGAGAAGGCGCGGACCCCCGAGTCCTACCGCCGGCAGTTCTGACCATGAAGCTCCTCGGCGTCAGCTGCTACTACCACGACTCCGCGGCCTGCCTGATCGACGCGGGCAAGATCGTCGCCGCGGCTCAGGAAGAGCGCTTCACCCGCAAGAAGCACGACGACGGATTCCCCCTCAACGCGGTGCGCTACTGCCTGGCCGAAGGCGGCGTCGAGACCGCCGGCGACCTCGGCGGGGTGGTCTTCTACGACAAGCCGCTCCTCAAGTTCCATCGCATCCTGGAGACCTATCTCACGGTCTCGCCGCGCTGCCTGCGCTCGTACGTGCAGGCGGTCCCCCTCTGGCTGCGCGAGAAGCTGTGGATTCCGCCTCGCATCCAGGAGGCCGTGGAAACGTGCGGCCTCGGCGCCGACGTGCCGGTCTTCTTCACCGAGCACCACGAGTCGCACGCGGCGAGCGCCTTCTACCCCTCCCCGTTCGCGGAGGCGGCGGTGCTCACCCTGGACGGCGTCGGCGAGTGGGCCACCACCACCATCGGCGTCGGCGAAGGCAACCGCCTGCGGCTCATCCGCGAGATCACCTTTCCGCACTCGCTGGGGCTCCTCTACTCGGCGTTCACCTTCTTCACCGGGTTCAAGGTCAACTCGGGCGAGTACAAGCTGATGGGGCTCGCCCCCTACGGCGTGGGGCGCTACACCGACGTGATCAAGCGCGAGCTGATCGACCTCCGCGAGGACGGCTCGTTCCGCCTCAACATGGACTACTTCGGCTACCTCGACGGCCTCACGATGACCAACGACCGCTTCGCCGCCCTGTTCGGCGGTCCGCCGCGGTCGCCCGAGTCGCGGATCACGCCGCGCGAGATGGACCTCGCGAAGTCGATCCAGGAGGTCACCGAGGAGATCGTCGTCAAGCTCGCCCGCCACGCCCGGGAGATCACCGGCAAGCGCAACCTCTGCCTGGCCGGCGGCGTGGCTTTGAACTGCGTGGCCAACGGCGTCCTGCTGCGCGAGAAGATCTTCGACGACCTCTGGATCCAGCCGGCGGCGGGCGACGCGGGCGGCGCCCTCGGCGCACCGCTCGCCTACTGGTACAACGCCCTGGACAAGCCGCGGACGGTGTCCTCCGGCAGGCCCGGCCGCGACTCGATGCAGGGCGCGCTCCTGGGTCCCGAGTTCACCCGCGAGCAGATCCGCGAGTTCCTCGACGCCCGCGGCTATCCGGCCGAGGAGCTGGCGGAGGAGGACTGGGCGCCGCGCGTGGCGCAGATCCTGGCCGGCGAGAAGGTCGTCGGCCTCTGCCAGGGGCGGATGGAGTTCGGGCCGCGCGCCCTCGGAAGCCGCTCGATCGTCGGCGATCCGCGCTCGCCCAAGATGCAGTCGATCATGAACCTGAAGATCAAGTTCCGCGAGAGCTTCCGGCCGTTCGCGCCGAGCGTCCTCGAGGAGCGGATCGGCGACTACTTCGAGCTCGACCGCCCGTCGCCCTACATGCTGCTGGTCGCCGACGTGGTGGAGCGGCGGCGCCTCCCGATGCAGGGAGACGAGCGGAGCGAGAACCTGCTCGAATGGGTGAACCGCCTGCGCTCCGACATCCCGGCCGTGACGCACGTAGACTATTCAGCGAGGATCCAGTCGGTGAACCGTGAGGTCAGCCCGCGCTACTGGTCGCTGATTTCCGAGTTCGAGAAGCTGACCGGCTACGGGGTGATCGTCAACACCAGCTTCAACGTGCGCGGCGAGCCGATCGTCTGCACCCCCGAGGACGCCTATCGCTGCTTCATGCGCACCGACATGGACTACCTGGTGCTCGGCCCGTTCCTCCTGGACAAGACGGCGCAGCCCGACTGGCAGGAGAAGCGGGACTGGCGCCAGGACTATCAACTCGACTAGGCTTCGCGTCCAGGAAGCGCGAAGGAGAAGGAAATGCGCAAGCTCGGATACTTCGGATCGCTGCTCGGCGAGATCTGGCAGTTCGCCAAGCACAACAAGGTCTACTGGATCGTACCGTTCGTGCTGATCCTCGGTCTCGTCATCCTCCTCGTGGTGACCAGCCAGGCCACGGCGCCGTTCATCTATACGCTGTTCTGAGGCGGGCGCCCGAAACACCCTTGGGCGCCCCTTCCCGCCGCACCCGCCTGTTCGCCCTCTTCGTCTCGACCGTGCTCGCCCTGCTGGTCGCCGAGGTGGCGCTGCGGATCGCGGGGATGTCCTATCCCAACTTCTATGGGCCGGACCCGGACCGCGGGTGGGCGCTGCGGCCGGGGGGGCATGGGCGGTGGCGGAAAGAGGGGGACGCCGACGTCCGGTTCAACCGCGACGGCATGCGCGACGAGGAGCATCCGGTGGCCAAGCCGCCCGGCGAGCTGCGCATCGCGGTCCTCGGTGACTCCTGCGTCGAGTCCCTCCAAGTCCCGGTCGAGAAGACGTTCTGGTCTCTCCTCGAAAAGGAGCTGGCGCGGTGCCCGGCGGTGGCAGGACAGCAGGTGGAGGCGCTCGACTTCGGGGTCTCGGGGTATGGCACGGCCCAGGAGCTCATCACCCTGCGGCGCCGGGTGTGGAGGTACGATCCCGATCTCGTCCTCCTCGCCTTCTACAGCGGCAACGACGTGCGCAACAACTGGCGCCCGCTGGAGCTCGACCCGGCGCGTCCTTATCTGATACCGCGCCCGGACGGCTCGCTGGCGCTCGACGACTCCTTCCGGGAGACCGGGGGGTACCGGCTGCGCCGGACCTGGGCGGCGAACCTCGTCTACTGGGCGTTCGACCACTCGCGGCTCATGCAGCTCGGCAAGCAGGCGAAGAGCGCCTCGGACGGCTGGATCGGTTCCTGGAAGGCGAGCAAGGTCAAGGAGCGGCCGGCGGGGACCGAGCTCGGGCTCGACGACGCGGTCTACCTGCCGCCCAAGGACCCCGAGTGGACCGGCGCGTGGCGGGCGACCGAGGCGATCCTCGCCGCCGCCCGCGACGAGGCGGCGGCCCATCGCACCCCCTTCGGCATGGTCTCCCTGACGACGCCGATGCAGGTCAACCCCGATCCGGCGGTGCGCCAGGCTTTCATGAAACAGCTCGGAATCGATACTCTCTTCTATCCCGACGAGCGGCTCGCCGCGTTCGGGCGCCGGGAGAGGATCCCGGTCCTCACCCTGGCACCGGCGCTGCAGCGGCTCGCCGAGCGGGAGAAGGTCTTCCTGCACGGCTTTCCGAACACGGCGCCGGGCGAGGGACACTGGAACGAGCGGGGGCACGCGGCCGCCGCGGCGGAGATGGCGGCATGGGTTTGCCGGCTGCTCAGCGAGCGGACCGCTCCCTGATGTATCATGCGAGGTCTAACGATGCGCCGCTTCAAACCTGTCCATGGAATCGTCCTGGTCCTCCTCTTCGTCGGGGTGGTGCTGCTCGCCGAGCTCGCCTTCGAGGGGAAGCTCGCCAGCTCCCAGATGCAGCGGGTGTCCCCCGACCGCAACGGCATGGTGCGGATCTCCCTCGCCGGTCTGCAGCCGCTCCAGGTCCGCTTCTACCAGTTCCTCAATGCGGGGAACCAGGAGGTCCACTTCCTGGTCGGCCGCGACCCCGCCGGGCACGTCGCGGTCGCCTTCGACGCCAGCGAGGACTGCGCGAAGAACAAGCGCGGCTTCCGGCCGGAGGGCGAGTGGCTGGTGTGCAACAAGTGCGACAAAGCGTTCCGGCTGGCCGAGGTCAACGCCGGAGGCGGCGGATGCAAACCCGTCCCTCTGGAGCACCAGGTGGACGGCGACGAGGTGGTCATCGCCGAGGCCGACATTCTGAAGGGCTGGAGGCTGTTCCACTGAGCCCGTCGCTCCACGGGGCCAACTCGCGTGGAATCAGCGCTTTGACGGCCCCGCCCGCAATGGTGTATCTTCGCGCGGTCCGGAAAGGGTAGCCATGGCCGACTTCGTGCTCTACGAAGAGGAGTTCAAGCATCTGGAGGAGGCCCTGCGCCGCCTGCGGCAGGAAGCCAATGCCAAAGCTGTCTTCCTGATCGACAAGAACGGGCAGCAGATCGCCTCCGCCGGGGAGATCGAGCAGTTCGACACCACCTCGCTCGCCTCCTTGACCGCGGGGAACGTGGCCGCCACCGACGGTCTCGCCAAGCTGATCGGCGAGCGCGAGTTCTCGGTGCTCTTCCACGAGGGCCAGCAGGACCACATCCACATCTCCATCGTCGCCAAGCGGGCCATCCTGGTCGTCATCTTCGACGACCGCTCCTCCCTGGGCCTCGTGCGCCTGCGCGTCAAGCGCGCCAGCGTCGACCTGGAGAAGATCTTCGACACCATGGCCCAGAAGAGCGACAAGGGAGTCGGCGTGGGACCCGCGAGCCCCTTCTCCGAGATCACCGACGACGATATCGACGCTCTCTTCGGGGAGTAACGGAGCCGCCGAGCCGAAAGGACCGGCGCGCCCGTGCGAGCCCCTCGGCGATCGGGTGAAGGAGCGAGCCAGACATGACTTTCATCAATTACGCCAGCAAGGAGATCAACTGCAAGATCGTCTACTACGGCCCCGGCCTGTGTGGCAAGACGACCAATCTGCAGTACATCTACAACAAGACCGCGCCCGAGTCGAAGGGCAAGATGATCTCGCTCGCCACCGAGGCCGACCGCACGCTGTTCTTCGACTTCCTCCCCTTGGACCTGGGGAGCATTCGCGGCTTCACCACCCGATTCCATCTCTACACCGTCCCCGGCCAGGTCTTCTACGATGCCAGCCGCAAGCTCATCTTGAAGGGGGTCGACGGCGTGATCTTCGTCGCCGACAGCCAGGAGGCGCGGATGGAGGCGAACATCGAATCGATCCGCAACCTGGAGGCCAACCTCAAGGAGCACGGGTTCGACCTGGCGACGATCCCCTATGCCCTGCAGTTCAACAAGCGCGACCTTCCCGGCGTGGTTCCGGTCGACGAGATGTACCGCATCTTGAACTACAAGCGGGAGCCCACGTTCGAGGCGGTCGCCACCACCGGGGTCGGGGTCTTCGACACACTCAAGTCCGTGGCCAAACAGATATTGATCGAGCTCAAGAAGCGCTGAAGAGGGGGAGCATGCCCAAAGCCGCCGCCACCACTGCCGTCGATCCGGTGCTCGCGACGTTCCACAAGGCTCTCGAAGCCCTCCACGGGGGGAGCTGGGCCAAGGCCGCCAAGCTGTTCGAGAGCGTCATCCAGGAGACCGACACGCCCGAGCTCCGCGAGCGGGCCCGCCAGTATCTCGCGGCGTGCCGCTTGCAGGAGCACAAGGCCAAAGGGGAGGATGGTCCGTCTCCGGACGTGGACCCCTACCTGCGAGCGGTCTTCGAGAAGAACCGGGGCAACTACGCCGCCGCCCTGGACCTCGTGAAGAAGCACGGCGGCGAGAAGGACGAGCGCTTCGCGTATCTCGCCGCGTCGATCCATGCCGCCGAGGGGCGCAAGGACGAGGCGGCCAAGATCCTGGCGCGCGCGGTCGAGCTGAATGCCAAGAATCGCGTCCATGCGTTCCACGATCCCGACTTCGCCGAGCTCCGCAGGGACCCCGAGCATCGCCAGCTCTTCGGCCTCTCCTGAGGCGTCAACGTCCGGCTGCGCGCTGGTGGCGATCGGCGGGGGCACCGGCCTTTCGGCCCTCCTGCGCGGCTTGAAGCACCACCTCGGCCCCGGCCTCCGGCAGATCACCGGTGTGGTCACCGTCACCGACGACGGCGGCTCCTCGGGACGGCTGCGCCGGGAATTCGGCGTGCTGCCGCCGGGCGACATCCGCAACTGCATCGCCGCCCTGGCCGACGACGAGGACCTGCTGACCCGGCTCTTCCAGTACCGCTTCCCCAACGGCGGCGGCCTGGTCGGCCATTCGTTCGGCAACCTCTTCCTGACCGCGCTGACCGGGATCACCGGCGACTTCCACCAGGCCATCCTCACCGCCGAGGGGGTGCTGCGCGTGCGCGGCAGGATCTTCCCGGCGACGCTCCAGGACGTGGTGCTGCGCGGCCGCGGCGTCTCCGGCCGGATCTACGACGGCGAGTCGGCCGTCGGGACCTCCGGCGAGCGGCTCGCCGGGCTGGAGATCGAGCCGCCGGTGCCCCCGGCCTTTCCCGCGGCCATGCAGGCGCTGGAGGAGGCGGACCTCATCCTCCTGGGTCCCGGGTCGCTCTACACCTCGATCCTGCCCAACCTGCTGATTCCCGGCATCCGCCAGGCGCTGCGCAAGGCGCGCGCCCGCACGGTCCTCCTGCTCAACCTGATGACCCAGCCGGGCGAGACCGACGGCATGATGGGCGCGGACCACCTGCAGGCGATCGAGCGCCACGCCGGCAAGGGGCTGGCGGACATCGTCCTGGCGAGCTCGTCGCCGATCCCGCGGCACCTCCTGGAGCTCTACGGGGAGGCCGGCTCGGAGCCGGTCGCGGTCGAGCGCGAGGCCCTGGAAGCCATGGGCATCCAGGTCGTCGAGGCGGACCTCCTGGCCGAGGGGGAGCTGATCCGCCACGACTCCGCCAAGCTCGCCCGCGCCGTCATGGACCTCGCCGAGCGCGAGCGGGCCGCAGCCGCGTGAGATCGATCCAATGAGCGATCCGCAACCACGCCCGCGCATCGCCGTGGTGCTCGCCGCCGGCAAGGGAAAGCGCATGCGCTCCCCTCTCCCCAAGGTGCTCCACGAAGCGGCCGGCCGGCCCCTCCTCGCCTGGGTGATCGACGCGGCCCGCGCCGCCGGCTGCGCGAAGATCCTGGCCGTCGTCGGTCACGGCGCCGAGCAGGTGCGGCAGGCCATCCGGGACGACGGCATCGGCTGGGTCCTGCAGGCCGAGCAGCGCGGCACCGGTCATGCCCTGGCCCAGGTCGAAGGTCACGTCGACGAGGCGGCGACCCTGCTGGTCCTCTCCGGCGACGTTCCCCTGGTCACCCCGGCCACTCTCGACCGGCTGGCGGCGGATGCGGAAGCCGGCTGGGGAGCCATGGCCGTGGCCGACCTGGACGATCCCGGCTCGCTCGGCCGCGTGCTCACCGCTCCGGACGGGGGGCTCGACCGCATCGTCGAGGCGCGGGACGCCACGCCGGAGGAGCTGGCCGTGCGGCGGATCAACGCCGGCATCTACGCCCTCCCCGCGCCGGAGATCTTCACCTACCTGGCCCGGCTGACGACCCACAACGCCCAGGGCGAGCTCTACCTGACCGACGCCGTCACCGCGGCCGCCCGTGACGGCCGGCCCGTCCGCCTGGTCCCCCTGGACGACCCGGACGAGGCGCAGGGAGTCAACGACCAGGCCGAATTGGCCCGCATCCACCACCTCCTCATCGCGCGTGAGGACTTCCGAGAGGAACCCTGAAGATGTGCGGAATCGTCGGCTACGTGGGGCATCGCGAGGTGGTGCCCCTGCTGATGGACGGCCTGCGGCGCCTGGAGTACCGCGGCTACGACTCGGCCGGCGTGGTCGCCGTGCTGGACGGCGAGCTGCTGACGGCCAAGGCCGAGGGCAAGCTCGACCGCCTCAAGGAGAAGCTGGAGAAGCACCCGCTGGCCGGCCAGTACGGCCTCGGCCACACCCGCTGGGCGACCCACGGTCCGCCGAGCGAGCGCAACGCCCACCCTATGGTCGACTCGCGCGGGCGCCTGGCGCTGATCCACAACGGCATCATCGAGAACTTCCTGCCGCTCAAGAAACGGCTGATCGCCGAGGGCTGGTCCTTCAACTCGGACACCGACACCGAGGTGGTCGCCAACCTCATCTCGTCCTATCTGAACGGCGACCTGCGGGAGGCGGTGGCGAGAGCGGTGCGCGAGCTCGAAGGGATGTACGCCTTCGCCGTGGTGACCACCGCGACGGAGGGCCAGGAGATCGTCGCCGCCCGGCAGGGACCGCCGCTGGTCATCGGCCTCTCCAAGGGGGAGCAGTTCCTCGCCTCCGACCCGTCGGCGCTCCTGGTCCACACCAAGGACGTGGTCTTCCTGGAGAACGGCGACCTGGCGCGGCTGACCCCGGCCGGCGTCGACATCCAGGACCGCGAGGGCAAGCCGGTCGAGAGGCCGGTGCAGCACCTCGCCTGGGATCCGATCCAGGCCGAGAAGGGTGGCTACAAGCACTTCATGCTCAAGGAGATCCACGATCAGACCCAGGCCGTGCAGGACACCTTCGCCGGCCGCGTGGATTTCGAGAACGCCCGCATCCTGTTCGACACGATCCTCCTCCCGGAGGACGAGCTCAAGCGGATCGAGCGCATCCACATCCTGGCCTGCGGCACCTCGTGGCACGCCGGGCTGATCGGAAAGTTCCTGATCGAGCACATCGCCCGTATCCCCGTGGAGGTGGACTACGGCTCCGAGTATCGCTACCGCGACCCGATCGCGAACGACAAAGTGCTGGCCGTGGGCATCTCGCAGTCGGGCGAGACGGCGGACACCGTGTCGGCCATGGAAGCCGCGCGCGACTGCGGCGCCCGCCTGTTCACCGTCTGCAACGTCCAGGGGAGCCAGGCGACGCGGATCAGCGAAGGGGTGATCTACACCCACGCCGGCCCCGAGATCGGGGTCGCCTCGACCAAGGCCTTCACCACGCAGCTCGTGGCGCTCTATCTCTTGGCGCTCTACCTGCGCCAGCTGCACACCGGCGAGGTCGAGAGGCAATATCTCGACGACCTGGCCCGCCTGCCGCACGCCGTGGACGAGGTGATCCGGCGGCAGGAGAGGCCGATGGCGGAGCTGGCCAAGAAATACCACCGGGCCGAGAACTTCCTCTTCCTGGGCCGCGGCATCAACTATCCGATCGCGCTCGAAGGCGCCCTCAAGCTCAAGGAGATCTCCTACATCCACGCGGAAGGCTACCCCGCCGGCGAGATGAAGCACGGCCCGATCGCCCTGATCGACGAGGAGATGCCGGTGGTGGCCATCGCCACCGGCAGCGACCTGATCTTCGAGAAGGTGAAGAGCAACATCCAGGAGGTCAACGCCCGAGACGGCGTGGTGATCGCCCTCTCCGACCGGGATGCGGAGGAGCTGGGCGGGATCTGCACCGAAGTGATCGAGGTGCCGACCGTCTCGCCGCTGCTGCAGCCGGTCGTCAACGTGATCCCACTGCAGCTCCTGGCCTACTTCACCGGGGTGCGGCGGGGAGCTGACGTGGACCAGCCACGGAATTTGGCGAAGAGTGTGACGGTGGAGTAGGGGGTGCCCGCCACCACCTACCGCGAGCGCGCCGCCGCCTTCTCGGCCGAGGAGCGGCGGCTGGCCCGGATCTCGTTCCGCTTTTCGGTGGGGCGCGGCTCGCTCTTCTTCGGCTTCGTTGCCACGCTGCTGGCCATTCTCATCCGCGCCTCGCTGGCGGATGCCCGGCTGTGGCTCCTCGCCGGCGGGTGGCTGGTCGCGTTCCTCCTCGTCCTGCCGTGGCATGACCGGGTGATCCAGCGGCAGCGGCGGGCTGCCGCCTTGCGGGACTTGAACGAGGAGGCTCTCCACCGGCTCGGCCGGGAGTGGGACCTTCTGCCGGTCCCGCGGGTGCCGGAGGTGATGGCCGGCGATCATCGGGCTCGCGACCTCGATCTGTTCGGCCGCGCTTCGCTCGTCCAGCTCCTGGGGACCGCCCACACGCCGGCGGGACGGCTCCGCCTCGCGGGGTGGCTCCTCCGGCCGGCTCTCCCGGACGAGATCGCGCTCCGGCAGGCGGCGGTGCGCGAGCTCGCTCCCGACGTCGAGTTCCGCCAGCAGCTCGAGGTGCGGACCCGCCCGATGGAGAGCGCTCCCCCCGATGTCGAGCCGTTCCTCCGCTGGGCCGAGGCGGAGCCGTGGCTGCTGGCGCGGCCGGGGCTGGTCTGGCTGACGCGCGTCCTGCCGCCGGTCACGGTCGGGCTGATCCTCGCCGCTTTCATGACACCGCTCCCCGCCTATCCCGCCTGGCTCGCCATCGCCGTCAACTTCTTCCTGATGTACCGCTGCGGCGAGCGACTCGAAGGGGCGTTCAACCAGGTCGAGGCGCGCGAGCGGGACTTCCGCACCTACGCGGAGGCCATGGCGATGGCGGTCTCCCGGAGCGCCGCCGCTCCGGCGCTGCGGCGGACCGCCGAGACCCTGGGCTTCGCGGGGCGGCCCGCCCACGCCTGGATGAAGCTCCTGGACAGCCGCATCGGGCTCGCCGACGCCCGGCGCAACCCCATCCTCCGTCTCCCGATCGAGCTCCTGTTCCTCTGGGACTTCCACGCTCTCTGGCTGCTCGAGCGCTGGCAGCAGGCGGCCGGGAAGCAGGCCCGCGGCTGGCTCGAAGCCCTGGGCGAGCTGGAGGCCCTCTCGGCTCTCGCCGGCCTGCGCCACGACAACCCCGGATGGGACCTCCCCGTGGTGGCTCCGGGGGAGGACCGCTTCGCCGCCCGCGGTCTCGGCCATCCCCTGATCCCGGAGGAGCGGCGGGTGCCGAACGATGTGGAGCTCGGCCCCGCCGGCACGTTCCTCCTGGTCACCGGCTCCAACATGTCTGGCAAGAGCACGCTGCTGCGGGCGATCGGGCTCAACGCGGTCCTGGCGCAGGCCGGGGGGCCGGTCTGTGCGGAGGCGCTCCGCATGCCACCGGTCGAGCTGGCCACCTCGATCCTGGTCGAGGACTCGCTGGCGGGCGGCGTCTCGTTCTTCATGGCCGAGCTGCTGCGCATCCGCGGCGTGGTCGAGACGGCGGACCGCAGCCGGGCCGCAGGACACGTCCTCCTCTATCTGCTCGACGAGATCCTGCGCGGCACCAACAGCTCGGAGCGCCAGGTGGCGGTGCGCCGCGTCATCCTCCATCTGCTCAAAAGCGGCGCGATCGGCGCCGTCTCCTCGCACGACCTGCAGGTCGCCGAGATCCCGGAGCTCTCCGCGGCGAGCCGCCCCGTGCATTTCCGCGAGACGCTCCATCCGGGGGAGGAGACGGCCATGACGTTCGACTATAGAATGCGCCCCGGCATCGCCACGACCACCAACGCGCTCAAGCTGATGGAGCTGGTCGGCCTCCCGCCGGACGATTTCGACACCCGATGAAGAAACGGGCCCTGGGCATCCTTTGCATCTCGACGCTCGCCGCTTTCGCGGTCGCCGAGCTCGGCCTGCGCCTGGTCTCCGAGCACTGGCTGCGCATCCTCGACGTCGAGATGTGGCGCTACGCCCGCTTCATCAAGAAGGTCTCGGACCGCCCCGGCGTCGTCGAGGAGCAGCAGCCCAACGCCGAGGCGTTTCTGATGGGCGCGCGGGTGCGCACCGACGAGCACGGCTTCCGGCGGCCGGACCCGGAGACCGAGGCGCGGCGGCGGCCGGGGAGCCGGA
>DASPXX010000168.1:0-19357 GCA_035637095.1 Thermoanaerobaculia bacterium | reverse complement strand
CGCGCTCCCCAAGATGGCCGAGCGGGCCACCTCAACGGACCTGAAACAAGGCTTCCAGAACCACCTGCGGCAGACCGAGGAGCATGTGCGCCGCCTGGAGCAGATCTTCCAGGACCTGGGCGACAGCCCCAAGGGACACACCTGCGAAGGGATGAAGGGGCTGATCAAGGAAGGCTCGGAGATGATCAAGATGCAGGGCGACGACAGCGTCATCGACGCCGGTCTGATCGCCGCCGCCCAGCGGGTGGAGCATTACGAGATCGCCGGCTACGGCACTCTGCGCACCTACGCCGAGATGCTCGGCAAGTCGCAGCACGTGACGCTGCTCAATCGGACTCTCCAGGAAGAAGAGATGACCGACGAGAAGCTCACGCAGCTCGCCGAGTCCCACGTCAACCAGGAGGCCCTGGTCGGGCATTGAACCCCCTCTCTCCGCCCCCTCCCCCCCGGCAGCGGGGGGAAGGGGGCGGGGCGCGAGACAGCGTGCGAGGAGGAGAGGCGAAATGGCCGAGAAGGAGAAGGAGCAGCAGATCCTGCCGCCGCAACACCAGGACCGGCAGCCCGGCATCGAGGCGGAGATGGAGCCGCGCCCCAAAGCCGGGCCCGCCCGCGGCAGCGGCAAGCTGCAGGACAAGGTCGCTCTCATCACCGGCGGCGACAGCGGCATCGGGCGGGCCGTGGCCTATGCCTATGCGGCCGAAGGCGCCGATGTGGCGATCGTCTACCTCGACGAGCACGAGGATGCCCGGGAGACGCAGCGGCGCGTCGAGTCGAGCGGACGGCGCTGTGTGCTGATCGCCGGGGACCTGGGCGACGAGGCGTTCTGCCGCGAGGCGGTCGCGCGGACGGTGCGCGAGCTCGGCAAGCTCGACGTGGTGGTCAACAACGCGGCCGAGCAGCACGAGCAGGAGAACCTCGAAGACATCTCCGCCGAGCAGCTGGAACGGACGTTCCGCACCAATATTTTTTCGCACTTCTTCATCACCAAGGCGGCGCTTCCGCATCTCAAGGCAGGGAGCGCGATCATTCACACGACGTCGGTCACCGCGTATCGCGGCAGCGAGCATTTGATGGATTACGCCTCGACCAAGGCAGCCATCGTCGGGCTGGTGCGCTCGCTGTCAACCAATCTGGCCAGGCGCAAGATCCGAGTCAACGGAGTCGCCCCGGGTCCGATCTGGACGCCGCTGATCCCTGCTTCGTTCAAAGAGGAGAAGGTGAGGACCTTCGGCGGGGACGTCCCGCTCGGCCGCCCCGGCCAGCCGGAAGAAGTGGCCCCCTGTTATGTGTTCTTGGCTTGTGAGGACTCGTCGTATATGACTGGACAGGTGCTGCATCCAAACGGTGGCGAGGTGGTGAACGGCTGAAGGCACTAGCGAAGGGAGGACAACCGTGCAGGACAGCAAGACCACAACAGATCACGCAATCATCCGTCGCTGGGCGGAAGAGAGAGGCGGCAAGCCCGCCAAAGTTGCCGGGAGCGAGCCCGGCGAGATTCGCATCGATTTCCCGAACTTCCCCGGAGAGGAAGAAGAGCCGCTCGAGGTCATCTCCTGGGACGAATTTTTCGATCGTTTCGAGGAAGACAACCTGGTGTTCATGTACCGTGAGGAGCGCTGGGTGTCATGAGAGAAGGATTGGATCTCCCGTCACTTCCCCAGGGAGGGCGCGCTCCCGGAGAGGAAGAGCCGGGGCTCGGGGGTGCGTTGCGCCAGGTGGATTGACGACAACGGCGAGCTTGCCGGAGCTCCCCCGCCAGGTGAGCTCCACGAGCTCCAGGTAGGGCATCCTTCCGAGAGGGGTGCCCTCTTTTTGTGCTCATCCGCCCTTCCGGGCCCTCACCCCCGCAGCAGCGCCAGCACCCCGGCCTCCAACCTCCGCAGGCCGTTCCCCTCGTCCTCGCCTCCCGTCTCCTCGACCGCTCCGGAGAGGGCGTCGACCAGCTCGCCGTGGACGTAGGTGTCGATCACGACGGGGTGGATGTAGTACTTGCGGCAGATCGCCGGGCGGTTGCCCAGGCTCTCGGCGACCTGCTTGACCGCCTGCACCACGGTCTTGCCGGCTTCCTCCTCGGAGTCGCACCCTCCCGCGTCGAGGAGCGCCGCGAGCATCAGGACCGTCCCTCCCCAGGTGCGGAAGTCCTTGGCCGTGAAATCCTCGCCCGAGATCTCCCGCAGGTAGGCGTTGACGTCCTCCGAGCGCACCTTCTGCTGCTCGCCGTTTTCGTCCATGTACTGGAAGAGCGTCTGCCCGGGCAGGTCGCGGCACTGCTTGACCACCCGCGCCAGGCGGCGGTCCTGGATCTCCACGGAATGGTCCTTGCCGCTCTTGCCGCGGAACTCGAAGCGGATCTTCGACCCGTTGATGTCGACGTGGCCGTCGCGCAAGGTGGTGAGGCCGAAGGAGTTGTTCTGCTTCATGTACTCGCGGTTGCCGACCCGGATGAGGGTGGTCTCGAGCAGCCGGACGACGGCGGCGAGCACCTTGGTGCGCGGGAGACCGCGCTGGGCGAGGTCCTCCTCGATCCGCCGGCGCATCCTCGGCAGGGCCTCGCCGAAATGGATCATGCGGCCGAACTTGGTCTCGTCGCGGAAGCTCCGCCACTCGGGGTGATAGCGGTACTGCTTGCGGCCGCGGGCGTCGCGGCCGGTGGCCTGGAGGTGCCCGTTGGCGGCCGGACAGATCCAGACGTCCGTCCACGCGGGCGGGATCGCCAGCTTGCGGATGCGCTCGAGATCCCGCGGGCTGGTGAGCTTCTGGCCGTTGGGCAGGATGTACCCGAACCCCTTGCCCCGCTTGCGGCGCCGGATCCCCGGCGAGTCGTCCGAGACCCAGCGCAGGCCCGCCGCCCGGGCGCTCTCGACGGGATCGACGTAGATGGCGATGGTGAGACCGGAGCCGATACTTTCTGCTTCGCTGACCGGCATGAACAACACCTTTCCAGCCACCGGCAAGACACAGGTGTAAAAAATACCCGCTCGCCGCCCTCCCGGAGGTCCGGGAGCGGGGCCGCGGGGGAAAACCATCCCGCCCCGTTCGCTCCCGGCCTCTTGCATCGGACGTGCCGGAAACGGCAAGCCCTGACTTTTCAGCGGCTTTTCACCGATCGAGCGGAGCGGCGGAGGAGATGGCACGGGTCCTGCTTTTTCCCGGCTGCGCACCACCGGCCGGACAGGCCGTTCTTTGCGGAACCAGCCCCGGCATGCCGCGGCCGGGCCGATCGGCTTCGATGAAATCTCAGGCGAGGGTCTTCATGAGCAGTCACTCCAGCATCGCGAATCTTGCCGAGCCTCGCCGTCTCGTCAAGGCGCCGTCGCGCCCGCCGGGACGGATCGTCGTCGTCTCCGAACGGCTCCCCATCGTCCTGACCCGCGAGGAAGGGACGCGCTGGCGGGCCGCGCCGGCCCGGGGCGCGCTGATCTCGGCCCTGTCGCCGGTGCTCCGCGACCGCCGCGGCGTGTGGATCGGTTGGCCGGGGGTGACGGTCGAGGAGCTCCCCGGCATCCGCCGCGTGCTGGCCGGCGCGATCCAGGAGGGGGGCTATTCCCTGCGGCCGGTGGCGCTCACCGGGCGCGACCGCACGGGCGGGGCGGCGTTCTGCGGCGAGGTCCTGTGGCCTCTTTTCCATGGGCTCCCCATGGAGTGCAATTTCGACCACGCCCTGTGGCAGGCGTTCCGGCGGATGAACCACCGGTACGCGCGCGCGGTGGCCCGGGCGGTGTCGGTCACCGGCGATTCGGACCTGGTGTGGGTGCAGGACCATCCGCTGATCAACGTGGCCCTCGAGATGCGCCGCTACGGCGTCTCGGCGCCGACGGCCTTCTTCCTCCATCTCCCCTTCCCCTCTCCCGATCTCTTCCTGAGGCTCCCCTGGCGGGACCGGCTGCTCGCCGCTCTCCTCGCCTACGGCCGGATCGGCTTCCAGACCACGACCGACCTGGCGAATTTCCTCGCCTGCGTGCGGACGCTCGTTCCCGCGGCGCTGCTCGCGCGCGGCGCCGAGGGGCTCTGGTCGGTCGAGGTGGCGGGCCGGCACCACAGCCGGGAACGGCCGCGCCGGACCGAGGTGGGGGTCTTCCCCGTCGGGATCGACTTCCGCGACCTGGCGGAGGGTGTGGAGCGGCCCGAGGTCGCCGGGCGGGCGGCGGCGCTCTCCGCGGCGCTGGCGGGCCGGCGGATCGTCCTCGGGGTGGACCGCCTCGACCGCTCCCAGGGGCTGCAGGAGAAGCTCGGCGCTTTCGCCGAGCTGCTGGCGCGGCACCCGGACCTGCGGGAGAAGGTGTCGCTCGTGCAGATCGTGGTGCCGGCGCGGGAGACTCTGCCCCGGCACGCGGCGCTGCGCGCCGAGATCGAGCAGCGGGTGGGTGAGATCAACGGCCGCTTCGGGGTCCCGGGCTGGGTGCCGGTGCTCTACATCCACCAGGGGATCGAGCCGGCCGCGCTCCAGGCCTGGTACCGGACCGCGGACGTGCTGCTGGTGACGCCGCTCAAGGCGGGCATGGAGCTGGTCGCCAAGGAGTACTGCGCGGCCCGGACGGAGCGGGACGGGGTCGTCGTCCTCTCCGAGTTCGCAGGGTCCGCGGCGCAGCTCGGGAGCGGCGCTCTGCTGGTCAATCCGTACAATAGAGAGGCGACGGCGCGCGCCCTGGTCCGCGCCCTGCGGATGAAGCCGGCGGAGCGCACCGCCCGGATGACCGCCCTGCGCGACGAGGTCCAGAGGCACGACATCTTCTGGTGGGCGGACTCTTTTCTCGCCGCGGCGCTGCGCGAGCCCCGGGGCGGGACGTCCGACCTGAGAAGCTATCTGTGATGCGTTCCCCCGCGGAGGGGAGCGCTGGAGGCGTGAAATGAGGACGGTGTCCGTCAAGGAAGGGCCTGCCGCGGAGCCCGCCGCCACGACGGAGAGCGGCGCCGGCGAGGCGATGCGGCCCGCGTCCGGCTCGCCGGACCCGGGAGTGGCGGTGATCCGCGACGGCGCCGCCGTGTTCGTGGACGCGCGGGCCCGCGAGCTCCTGGGCGGCGCCGAGGACGACCTGGGGCCGTACCTGGATGCGGCGGGTCTGTGCTGGGACGGCAGCGTGCCGCGTTCGGCGGCGCAGGGGGAGAGCGCCTCCGGGAACCGGCTCGGCCTCGACTTCCGCGCCGACGGGGCGGGCGGCGGCGTGCTTCTGGTCACCGAGGGCGCGACCGCGGAAAGGGCCGAGACCGATCTGCGCCTGATCTCCCTGATGCGCTCGCTCACCCAGATCACCCCGGCGGTGGCGCACGACCTGCGGGCGCCGATCAACGCCATGGTGTTCAACATCGAGGTGCTCAAGGAGACGATCGCCTCCGGGCGGGGCGCCGATCCGGGGGGACAGGAGCGCCAGCTCCGCTACGTCAACGTGCTCAAGGAGGAGCTCCACCGGCTGCACCGCGGGATGGAGACGTTCATCTCCCAGATCTCGCCGCGCGGCGACCGCGACGAGATCCTGGACCTGCGCGAGCCTCTGGAGGAGCTCGCCGATCTGCTGGTCGGGCCGGCGCGCAAGCAGCAGGCGCGGGTGGAGGCCCGCCTGCCGGCCGAGAAGGTCCTGCTGCACGGCAACCGGTACCTGCTGCGCCAGGCGCTCCTGCATCTCGCTCTGGCCGTCCTCGGCACGGTACCGCGCGACGGCGTCCTGGAAATCGGGCTGCAGGCCGCGGAAGGCCGGGCGCGCTGCCGCCTGGCGGGCGCCGCGGGATCGGTGGAGGGAGCCGGTCCCGAGCCGGTCCCTTCTGAAGCCCGGCTCCGGGTGGCGCGCTCCATTCTCGCCTCCCAGGGAGGAGAGGTGCGGCCGGATCCCGGCGAGGGACCCCAGGCCTATGAGGTAGAATGGTTGCTCCAGGACACAGTCTCACAGGAGAAGGAGTAGCTGATGCCCCATGCACTGGCGGTCGATGACGATCCCAACTTCCTCTCGGCGCTCGCCGAGCTGATCGAGGGACAGGGGTTCACGACCAACACCGCTTGTAACCTCCGCGACGCCCGCGCGCAGGTCAGCAACCGGATCCCCGACGTCGCCCTGGTGGACCTCTATCTGCCGGACGGGAGTGGCATCGACCTGCTGAAGGATCTGGAGCTCGGCACCACGACCGAGGTCGTGCTGATGACCGGCCACGCCGATGTGGAGAGCGCCGTGCAGGCTCTCCGCCTCGGGGCCAGCGACTATCTGACCAAGCCGCTCGACATCGGGCGTTTGAAGAGCATCCTCGCCAACGTCGCCAGCGTGCAGCAGCCGGCTGCCCCGGCGGCGGCCGCCGCCCCCCAGGAGGAGGAGGAACGGCAGTCCGACCGGCTCGGCCTGCTGCTCGGCGCCTCGGGGCCGATGCAGGGGGTGTACGAGATGCTCAACCGGGTGGCGCCGACCGACGCCTCGGTCTTCCTGGTCGGCGAGAGCGGCACCGGCAAGGACCTGGCGGCGCAGACGCTCCACATGCTGAGCCACCGCTCCAAGGCGCCGTTCATGCCGCTCAACTGCGGCGCGATCTCGCCGACCCTGATCGAGAGCGAGCTGTTCGGCCATGAGCGGGGGAGCTTCACCGGCGCGGCCCGCCGCCACAAGGGGTACTTCGAGCGCTCCCACCTGGGCACCCTGTTCCTCGACGAGATCTCCGAGATGCCGATCGAGCTGCAGGTGAAGCTCCTGCGCGTGCTCGAGACCGGCCAGCTCAACCGCATCGGCGGCGATCAGCCGGTCGAGGTCGACGTGCGGGTCATCGCCGCCACCAACCGCGACCCGCAGAAGGCGGTCAACGACGGGAAGCTGCGCGAGGACCTCCTCTACCGGTTGCAGGTCTTCCCCATCCACATGCCGCCGCTGCGCGAGCGGGGCGACGACGTCGAGCTCCTGGCCACTTATTTCCTGGAGCAGCTCAACGAGCGGCAGGCCACCGGCAAGCGGTTCACCGAGGACTCCCTGGAGCGGCTGCGCAGCCACAGCTGGCCCGGCAACGTCCGCGAGCTCAAGAACGTGGTCCACCGCGCCTTCATCATGGCCGACCAGGAGATCTCGCCGCGCGCTCTGCCCCGCGAGGTGGGCGGCGATGCCGGGCTCCAGCGCAGCCTGTGCTTCCAGGTGGGCACCTCGATCGAGGAGGTCGAGCGCCGGCTCATCATGGCCACCCTGGACGCCCACGGCGGCAACAAGCGGAAAACGGCCGACATACTAGGCGTCAGCCTCAAGACGCTCTACAATCGCCTCAACAGCTACCGGGACGTGTAGAAGCCCGCCACGGACCGGAAACCGACGATCCAGGAGAAGCGAAAGACCCCTCTTGAGGAGTCGCACGGCAGGATGTATACTCCCCCTCCGTCCGACGACTCGCTGAGAACTTGTTTTCAGGAGGTTGTGGCACAAATTCTGCTTCAGAGGGATTCTTGACGGTATGAGTCTGAGCCACAGACCCACAAACGAAAACAAAGCTCACAGTGACGAGGAGGATGCCATGAACAAGTCGATGCTGCGGATTACGGTCGTCGGTTTGGCACTGGTGATCGCTCTGGGGTTGGCTGCGTGCAGCTCGACGCGGACCGCAGGCACACAAGTGGATGATGCTGCCATCACAGCTGCGGTGAAAGCCAAGCTGGCGGCAGACGGTGACATTAATCCGTTCAATATCGATGTCGACACCAACGAAGGTGTCGTCACGCTCCAGGGCCGGGTGGCCAAGGAGGATGCCCGCACGAAGGCCGAGCAGCACGCACGCGATACCAGCGGCGTCAGGCGGGTGATCAACCTGATCAAGGTGGGCGACCAGACGTAGCGGGCGCCCTGATCTCTTCATCTAGTTCCTTTAACAAGGGAGATAAAAGACAATGAAAAAGCTGTTTGTTCACCTGTCGCTTCTGTGTCTGTTGGTCGCTCTGGCGGTTCCGATGATCGGCTGCCACAAGGATGAGGCCGAGGTCGAAGAGAGCACTACCACCGCGATGTCGGAACCCGCCACGACGGAGGCCCCGATGGGCTCCGACATGGGTGGGGGCATGGCGCCGATGGGTTCCGACATGGGATCCTCGGAGCCGATGGGCACCGACATGACCCCGCCGCCCGCTCAGTAAGCCCTCAAGAGACGTTCAAGAAGCAGTCAAGTCGGGGCGCCCGCTGGTCGGGCGCCCTTTTGCTTTGCCCTGCCGCGTGTAAAAACTCCCCACCTCTCTTCCTGGCATCGGTGTTGCTCTTTCTTGCCCTGGACCTACATCCAGGAGGTGCCTCATGAAGGAGCTCAACGGGAAGAAAGTCGCGATTCTGGTGGCGGACGGGTTCGAGCAGGTGGAGCTGACCGGGCCGCAGAGGGCGCTCGACGAAGCCGGAGCCGAGACGGTGGTCGTCTCGCCGGCCCAGGGGAAGGTGAAGGGGTGGAACCACACCGAGTGGGGAGACGAGCTCCCGGTCGACCTGCCGCTCGACGAGGCCCGGGCCGACGATTTCGATGCGCTGCTCCTGCCCGGCGGGGTGATGAATCCGGACAAGCTGCGGCGCCTGCCGAAGGTCCAGCAATTCGTGAAGTCGTTCTTCGACGCCGGCAAGCCGGTGGCGGCCATCTGCCACGGTCCCTGGACGCTGATCGACGCCGGCGTGGCCAGGGGCCGGAAGATGACCTCCTACCACACGATCCAGACGGACCTCAAAAACGCGGGCGTCCAGTGGGAAGACAGCGAGGTGGTCGTCGACGGGAACCTCGTCACCAGCCGCAAGCCGGACGACATCCCGGCCTTCAACAAGGCGATGGTCGAGGTCTTCGCCCACCAGATGGCGCCGGTGGGAAGGTAGATCGGGGGGTTACTGGAACCACCCCGTCACGTCGACCACGACGTCCAGGTCCGCGAAGCTGGCGCGCAGGGCGAGGGTCCCGGCGCCGTTGCGGGCGAGGCTCAGGACGGCGTTGTTGCTGCGGGCCTGGCCGGCGCGGAAGTTGACCAGGCTGGTGATGGGCGGCGCCGAGCCTCCGGGGTAGCCGGTCAGGTACCCGCCGGCCGTCGGGCCCACCACCGTAACGTTCACCGCGAGCGCCCGCGCCGCCGCCGGCAGCCCGCAGCGGCCGGTGGCGGCGAAGAGGCGCTCCACTCCAGCCGTGAGCTTCGGCCCGCCGTTCGTCGGATCGCTCGTCCGGGTGTCGATCAGCCGGCAGGGCGCCGGCAGGGTGTAGAAATCCGCGGGCTGCGCGGGCGCGAGCTCGAGCTGCGCCAGGGTCGCCGAACGGCCCGGCAGGGTCAGGGCCAGCTGGCCGCCGGTCGCCGCCACGGTCCCCGCCGGCCCGAGGCGGTGGGCGCCGTCGAAACGGTAGAGCGTCGCGCTGGAGACGAGCTGGACGCCGGCCGGGAGGCCCACGGCCGTGTCCCGCGCCTGCGTATCCTTGTTGAAGAGCAGGAGCCAGAGGCGCGCGCCGGTGCCGCGGACCGCGTACGCCCCGACCGCATCGACGTCCGAGCTGACCGCCTGGACGCTGTCGCCGTCCACCCGGGCGCCCGCTCCGTCGTAGTCGAGATACATCCGGAAGGCGTCCTCGATCAGGCTGTTCGCCGCCGGGGAGACCCAGCGGGCGGCCACGTCCACCCCTTCGCGGCCGAAGATGGCGAGCGCCTCGGCCTGGGCGAGCGCGCTCGACACGCCGCCGTCCCCCCAGTTGTACTCGGTGACCGCGAGGCCCACGCCGGGCAGATGGCCGGCGATCCACTCGCGGACGCGCGGGAGGAGGCGCACCGGCTGGCCGATCCACGACTCGTCGACATAGGCCGGGTCGTACAGACCTTTGAGCGAGCGCAGCCGGCGCGCCGCCGTCGCTTCCGACTCGTCGTTCGACAGGGCGACGTTGGTCCCCTGGGGGTAGTAGTGGAGGTCCACGAAGTCGATCAGCCGCACGCCCTGCGCCTGCTGGACCTGGCGGACCTGGTCGAGGTACCAGGGGAGGAACGCGCCATGGGCGTTGTAATCGCTCCCTGGCGCGCAGTTGTCCGCCTCCGAGTAGAAGAGGTCGCACCAGCCCCAGGTGTCCGGGCCGAAGATCCTGACCTCCGGGTCCGCGGCCTTCATGGCGGCGGCATATTGGAGGGTGCGCTGCCAGAGCTCGGTGTCGTGCACCCGGGCCGGATGGACGTCGCGGTGGCTCGAGCTCCACAGCATCGGCTCGTTGTCGAGGGCGAAATACTTCACCTTGCCGGCGGTGTGGGCCATCCAGCCGGTGACGAAGTCCGGACCGATCTCCCGCGAGGTGTCGTGCGGGTCGTTGCCGGTGACCGGCGCTCCGTTCGGGCGGAGGCCGTTGCCCGCGTCCGGCTGGCACCAGGGGGTGCCGGTGAGGGTGCACTCGGTCTGCTGCTGGACGCCGTATTTGGCCACCGAGAAGCCCCAGCGGCGCTGGCGGTCGATCGGGGTCCAGCCGATCAGGGGCACGGTGATCAGGGGCTCGCCGCCGCCGGTGCGGGTCTCGTCGATGAAGCGGTCCGCGGCCGAGCCGTTCGGCAGGTTGCCCGGGTTCGGGTTGTCCTCTTCGATGTTGTAGAAGAACCAGTCGCTCGCCCGGTTCGCGATGTCGTGCTGCCACGAGTAGCGGGTGGTGGCGTTGCCGCCCCAGCGCCGCACCGGCCAGTGGAGGTCCGACATCTGGGCCGCCGAGCCGAAGTTGACGCCGTAGATCCGCGGATCGATCCGCCGCCGGCCGGCGTCCGGATCGACCGCGACGGTGACCGGCGTGGGGGGAGAGGGAGGCCGCGGGACCAGGACGATGTCATCTATATAGGTAGCGGCCTGATTGCCGCCGGTGCCGTCCTGCAACCAGAATCCGTCGAACGTGCCCGCGGTGACGCCGAGGCTGGCGAACGGGATCGAGGCCTTGGCCCACTGCCCGGCCGGCACGGCGCCGCCGGCAATGAACGGCGCGAGCGCGCCCTCGCCGACCGGGGTGCCGCCGGAGACGAGCGCGACCGTCAGGTTCTGGCCGCCGCCGGGGCCGCCGTGGATCCAGAATTCCACCGCCTCCCAGTCCTCGGTGCGGATCCCGAGGTCGCGGTGCAGGAAGAACCCCGCCCAGCCATCCGGCTCGAACGAGATGGCGGCCGAGCCGGCATGGACCGTGGATGTCTGGGCGAGGTTGTGGGCCGCCCAGCTCCAATCGGCGAAGCCGTTGCGGAGCTGATCGTCATACACGGTCAGCGGCGCCGCCGAAGCGGCCGCGGCGCCGACCAGCAGCGAAAGGGCCAGCAGGCCGGGACGGAATTGCATGTTGTGGAATGATAGCATAAGCTTAACGGAAAGCAGCCAAGGACCTAAAGGACTCAAGGGACCCAAAGGACGACCCGGCCCGTCGTCGAGTTTTTTCTTGTTGTCCTTTGGGTCCTTGATGTCCTTTAGGTCCTTTCCCCTTCCTCTTCGCCCAGGAACCGGTGCATCACATAGGCGTCCACCAGCCCCAGCATCCGGTGCCGGAACGCCTTGGGCAGGGTGCCGGCGATCCGGGGTGCCAGAATAGATTTCCCAGGCCTTTCGTTTTGACCGCAAGAACCGGATGGCTCGTCCTCCGGCGTTCCGGTACCTTCCTCCCATGACACGAAGGGAGGACACGATGAGCGCTACACTTCTGTCGGGACGGACGATGATCGACGAAGCTTCTGCCTGGGATGCGGTGATGGGGCGGGATTCCCGCCGGGACGGCCAGTTCGTGTATGCGGTGGCCACGACCGGGGTGTACTGCCGGCCGTCGTGCCCGTCGCGCCGGCCGCGGCGCGCGAGCGTGCGGTTCTTCACCACCCCCGAGGACGCCGAGCGGGCCGGGTTCCGGGCCTGCCGCCGGTGCCATCCGCGGGACGGCGCGGCCCCCGAGGCCCGCCTGGTCGAGCGCGCCTGCGCCTGGCTCGAAGCCCACCTCGACGAGCCGGTCACGCTCGAGACGCTCGGCGAAGCGGTCGGGGTGAGCCCCTGGCACCTACAGCGCACCTTCAAGCGGCTGACCGGCGTCTCGCCGAAGGAGATGGTCCGCGCCCGCCGCATGGAGCGCCTCAAGGAGAGGCTCCAGCAGGGCGACGACGTGGCGGCCGCCACCTACGAGGCGGGGTTCGGCTCCGGGAGCCGGGTCTACGAACGGTCGGACGCGCGGCTCGGTATGACTCCAGCCACCTACCGGCGCGGCGGCACGGGCATGCGCATCCGCTTCGCCACCGCGGCTTCCCCTCTGGGGCGCCTGCTCGTCGCCGTCACGGAGCGGGGAGTCTGCGCCGTGGCGCTCGGCGATACGGACGAGGAGCTCGCGGCGGCGCTGCGGCACGAGTATCCGAAAGCCGTGATCGAGCGGGCCGAGCCCGGCGCGGCGGATCTCGGGGCGCGGATCGAGGCCGTCCTCGGTTTCCTCGCCGGGACCTCGCCGCATCTCGCGCTCCCGCTCGACGTGCAGGCGACCGCGTTCCAGGAGCGCGTCTGGAAAGCTCTCCAAGAGATCCCGGCCGGCGAGACCCGCACCTACGGCGAGATCGCCGCGGCCCTCGGCCAGCCGCAGGCCGCTCGCGCGGTCGCCCGCGCCTGCGCCACGAATCCGGTGGCGCTGGCCATCCCCTGCCACCGGGTGGTCTCCGGGAGCGGCGCGACGGGCGGCTACCGCTGGGGCGCCGAGCGGAAGAGCCGGATCCTCGCCGGCGAGCGGGAGAGGCAGGACCGGCCGGCGTGAGGATTGCGCTCCCTCCGGATTTCGACCTGGACTGGACGCTGGGCTTCCTGGCGGCGCGGACGGTTCCGTCGATGGAGGCGGTGGATGGGGACGGATACCGGCGGAGCCTCCGCGCCGGCGGCCGGTCGGTGACGCTCGCGCTCAGCCCGGGCACCCGGCGAGGCGGCGGAGCCGTTCTGGAGGTGCGGACGGCTCCGGATCTTTCCGCGGGAGAGGCGCGGCGGCTGGTCGTCGGGATGCTCGACCTGGACGCCGACCTCTCCGGGTTCCACTCCCTGGCGGCGGCGGACCCGGTCCTGCGCGGTCTGGTGCCGCGGCGGCCGGGGATCCGTCTGCCGCAGCTCCTCGATCCGTTCGAGGGGATCGTGCGAGCCATCATCGGCCAGCAGGTCAGCGTCGCGGGAGCGGCCACGACGATCGACCGCCTGGTGCGGCTCCTCGGCGAGCCCGCACCTGCGCTCGACGGGCACCGCTTCCTCGCCTTCCCCACGCCAGAGGCGGTGGCCTCGGCGAGCCCGGAGTCTTTGGGCGCGGCCGGCCTGATGCGGAGCAAGACGGTGGCCCTCCAGACCGTGGCGTCCGCGGTGCTCGACGGGCGGATCGACTGGGAGCGGCTGCGCGCCGGGACGGCCGAGGAGTCGCACGCCGCGCTGGTGGGATTGCGCGGAATCGGACCGTGGACCGCGTCCTATGTCCGCATGCGGACCCTCGGGGACCGCGACGCCTTTCCCGCCTCCGACCTGGGCGTGATCAAGGCGCTCCGCGCCCTGACGCCGCAGGGGGACCGGATCACCCTCCCCGAGATCGCCGCCCTCGGCGAGCGCTGGCGACCCTGGCGGGCGTACGCGACGCTCCACCTCTGGAATTCGCTGGGATGATCCTGGTCCCAGGGCGGCCCTAGTCCCTCGCCAGCACCTCGCCGTGGGCGTTGACCAGCGCCTTCTTCGGCTTCTTCGGCAGCTTGATCTTCACGTCGACCGGCACCGAGGTCTCGCCGATCATCGGCACCAGACCGATGGTGGCCGTCTCGTTCTTGCCGAAGTCGACCTGGAGCGGGACCACGGCGCGGAACTCCTTGCCCACGCCCTGCTGTTTCACCTGGCCGAAGATCCGCCACTGGTCGCCGTCCGCCTTCTCGACCTTCAGGTCGGAGACGTAGCGGGGGATCTCCGTGCCGTACACCCACTGATTGAAGAACCAGTCCACCTTGCCGTCGCCCGTGGCGTTCAGGGCCGGCACCATGTGGCGCTCGACGATCTTCTGGAAATCGGCGGTCGTGGCGAGCTTGCCGGCGTAGGTCGCCGTGTAGTCCCGCATCAGGGCGATGAACCGGGCGTCCGGGTCGGGCGCGGCCGGCTCGCGCATCAGCAGGCGCAGCATGTGGAGGACGTAGGCGCCCTTCGAATAGATGACTACCGCTCCCGCCGACGGCGTCCGTTGGGTGTAGAGCCGGTAGCCCAGGGTGATCGGCCCGGCCTGCCAGTTGGGCCGGTCGTTGCCCGGGTACTTGTCGAGGATCCGCTTGCGGGCCTCGCTCCAGAAGTGATCGTAGGCCCCCCACCCCTTGACGTGCTGGACGGCGAGCGCCGCGGAAAATTCGGCGAAGCCCTCCTCGAGCCACTGGTCGCGATAGGTCGCGGCGCCCACGAGATGGCCCCACCACTGGTGGGCGAACTCGTGATAGCCGACGCTGTCGATGAACTCGTTGGCCTGGGCCAGGCCCAGCCGCTGCCGCTGCGTGCCGTCGAGGAACGAGATGTAGGGCATGAAGATCAACGTCGGCCACGACTGGCCGGAAAACGCCTGCGACTGCTGGGTGATCGCGACGTGCTTCTGGGGGAGCGGGCCGAACCAGGTGGTGAACAGGCGGGCGGAGTTCAGACCGTCGGCCATCGCCGAGTCCGCGAGCCGTCCGGCGTTGATCTGCCCCAGGCCGCTGAATCCTTCGTCGACCTCGCCGCTGTCCTCGTCAAAGCCGCCGGAGTAGGAATCGCGTAGACCGCTGATGAAGTTCGGCGTCCCGGGGTTGGTGAACACCTGGACCGTCAACCCGCTCGTCGCATCCACCTGCTCCAGCTTCTTGAACTTGCCGTAGTTGAAGCCGGCGACCTGCGCGGGAGTATCGGTCTTCCAGGTGGTGATCACCTGCTTGCCCTCGGTCCGCTCGCCGGTCTTGCGACCGACGGAGATCACCTCGTTCCCCACGGGGACCCGGTACTCGAGGTCGAAATCCGCCATATCGGAAAACACGCCCAGGTTCGGATACCAGCTCGTGCGAGCGCCCACGAAGTAGTTCTTGTCGCCGCCGTCCTCCAGGACCTTGTCGCCGGCATAGGAGAGGCGCAGGAGCACCGTCGCCTCCTTGGCCAGGGGCTCGGGGAAGACCACCGCGGCATCGGCGTCCTCCTTCTCGGCCTCCTGGATGAACGGCAGCGGCTTCCAGGCCGGCTCCGTGCCCGCGGTCTCGACGGCGTACGAGGCCTCGGAGATCCGGAGCTCCGGAAGCAGGTTGACCGGCACGAACCGCAGGCCCGGCACCAGGACCTTGAAGCGAACGGTGGCCGTGCCCTTCAGGTCCTCATCGCGCGCGATCTCGGTCTCGATGCGGTAGTCCAGAGCGTCGGTCAGCCGCTTCTGCGGCAGCGCCTTGCCGCGCGTCACCTCGCCCTGCCGGTCGCAGTCGTACCAGAAACCGCCACGGTTCTCGTCCGCGACATAGAGGAGCGTGTCCTCGCCGCCCAGGCGGCCGCCGAAGCCCAGGGCCTCGGCGCCGTCCGGATCGACCGCAGCCAGGGCGGGCGGATACTTCTTGCCGTGGACCAGGGCGAGGAACGCGCCGCTCGTCAGGTTGGGGCTGTTGACCAGGTCGCGCAGGATGCGCAGGTGGAAGTTGGTCTGGAAGTCCTTCCGCTGCCGGTCGAGCCATTTGCCGAGGACCTGACCGGCCTGTTGATCGAGCGGTCCCGTCTCGACCGGGGCGTGGAGCTGCAGCTCGGCCGCCGTGTCGTCGGCGAAGAGGAGGACGAGATCCTCGAAGGTATCCGACAGGGTTTCGAAATCGACGCCCCCGCCGGAGACCAGGGCGAGATGCTGCCTCTCGTTGCGGGTCGCCGGCGTCAGCCGGTAGCTCCCCTGCCCCACGAAGACGGCGCCGAACGTGCGGCCCGCCACCGGAGACAGGAGGTAGAACGCGCCGGAATCGAACTGGAAGCGGAACGCATCGCGCTCCAGCACCAGGCCATGGACCTGGATGCGCCGCCCGTCGGGGCGGGCCGCGCGGAGGGCGGCATAGGTCGGGTCCGGCGCCGCCGGTGCGGCCTGGGCGGCCGTGGCGGCGAGCCAGAGGAGGAGGGCGACGGCGGACCGGCGGAGCTTGGGCATTGGAGGACCTCCGGGAGTTTTCGTGATCTCTGCAAGAGATGATGTCACTTCCGGAGAATTCGTTTCAACGGTTGGCGCCATCCAGCCGGTACAGCCCTCCCGCGGTGCCGACGTACACCCGCCCCGGGTTCTTCGGGTCGACCAGGAGGGGGTCGTAGCCGAAATATCCCGCCGGCGGGAGGCCCGCTGCAGAGAGCAGGCGCCAGGTGGCCCCGCCGTCCGTGCTGACGTAGAGGTCGAAGAAATATCCGGCATCCTGGTCAAAGAGCGCGCCTTCCGCGTAGAGGACGGAAGGAGCGGACGGCGCGATCGCGATGCGCCAGATCCCCGTCAAGGGCAGGAGGCCCGCCGTGACTTGGGTCCAGGTGGCGCCTCCGTCGTTGCTGCGGAACAGGCCGCCGCCCCATCCGGCCCACAGGTCGCCTCGCGGGCTCGCGGCGAACGCGATCGCGTCGTTCGTGAATCCGGTCGGCGTCCACGTGTCCCCACCGTCGGTGCTCTTCATCACACCGCTCCCGCCTGCGCCATAGTAGATGTCGGGATGGCGCGGGTCCGCCACCAGCGTGCGGAAGCTCTCGTCGCGGACTTCCCGGAGGCAACGCCACCTCGCGCCGCCATTGGTCGACTCGAAGTTGTGGCAGGTGTCCTCGTGCCCGTGCTGGCAGGCGCTCGTCTGCACACCGGTCCAGAGGAGCAGGCTGGGCTCGGCCTGACTGCGCGTCAGGGATGTCGGGAAGACGCACCCGGCCGCCGGGACTCCCCCTCCTTCCCAGGTATCTCCTCCGTCGGCGCTTCGCCAGAACTGCCCGAAGTCTCCGACGCCCTCGACCTGCCGGGCGTCGCGCGGATCGACCGAGAGCTTCAGGAGGCGCGGGAAATTCTTTCCTCCGCTTCCCTCCTTCCAGGTGAGGCCGCCGTTCTCTGTCCGCAGGACCATCGGCCCCTCGGCGCTCACATAAAGGACGCGGGGATCGGAGGGTGCGATCGCCGCGGAGAGGACGCTCAGAGCCGACAGGCCCTGGTTGGCCAGCTTCCAGGTGAAGCCGCGGTCGGCGCTCTTCGCGATCCCGCGATAGAGCAAGCCGGAGTAGACGGCGTCGGAGGTCACCGCCAGAGAGAGGACGCTGTCCCTCCTCTGCACCGGCGCCCGGCGGATCCAGGTATTCCCCCGGTCCGTGCTGCGATAGAAGCCCTGGTCGCCACCGGCATAGAGGGCGGTCTCGTCGGGAGAGACCTCCAACGCGTGGACGGTGAATTCCTCGGGGATGCGGCCGGCGCGCTTCCAGGTGGCCCCGTGGTCCGCGCTCCGCCAGATGGTCTTGTTGGTTTCCTGGAGAGCGTAGAGAACGCCCGAGCGGGAGACGGCGAAGGCTCCGACCGCCAGGCCGGGCCGGCTCTGGTTCCCGGAGGTCCAGGTGTCCCCGCCGTCTTCGCTGACGAAGACTCCGTCGAGCGAGGCGAGCCAGAGCCTCTCCGGAGCCGAGGGATCGAAGACGATCCGCGGCGACGTACCAGAGATGGCCACGTCGATCTTCTCCCAGGAGCCCCCGGCATCGCGGGACCGGTAGAGCCCGCCGTACGTCGCGGCAAAGACCGTCGACGGGGCGCTCGGATCGACCGCGAGGTCATAGGTCGGAAGGCCTTCGAGACCCGCGGCCTCCCACCGCGAGCCACCGTTCGTGGTCTTGTAGACCCCGGACATGTTCTGCTGCGTGACATAGAGTCCCGCGTAGACGGTCTGGGCGTCGGACGGATCGACGGCCAGGCTCGCCACGTTGGTCTGCGGAAGCCCTGCATCGACAGGCTTCCAGTGCGCTCCGGCGTCGGTGCTGCGGAAGATGCCGCCCGAGGTGGCGGCATAGAAGGTCCGCTGCGCACCAGGCGCCACGGCGATCTTCCACACCGTCCCCCCGAAGGGACCCACGGAAGCCCACCGGCCCTCCGCCGCCACGCTGGCAGCCGGAGAGACGAACAGAAGCAGGGAGAGCACGAGGCGATGAGTCCAGGGTGTCATAGACCGCCCTCCTTTTCGGTTCGAAACAACTTTAGCTCGAACCGTTTACGGAGGAGCGGGCCGGAACGTCGGGCACGTCGTAGGCGTCCGTGTTCTTCCCCTGGAGGTACTTGTCGAACCAGCCGAGGATGTGGCGCAGGCGCTCGATGCGGTGCCAGGGCTCGCCGCTGCGCGAGAGCTCGTGGGACTCGCGCGGGAAGCGGACCATGACGACCGGCCGCTTCAGATACTTGAGCGCACGGAACATCTGCTCTCCGCCTGCCGCCGGCGGAGTGCGCAGGTCCGCGTCGCCCTCGATGAGCATGAGCGGCGTCGTCACATTCTTGATGTAGGTGATCGGCGAGCGCCGCGCAAAGTCCTGCGGGTCCTCCCAGGGCGCGCCGCGGAACCAGGAGGCGTCGAACAGGGTGAAGTCGGTCGTGTACCAGAAGCTCGACCAGTCCGCGATCGAGCGCTGCGCCACCGCGGCCTTGAAGCGGCCGGTCTGGGTGACGATCCAGTTGGTGAGGATGCCGCCGCCGCTGCCGCCGGTCACGCCGAGCTTCTGCGCATCGACGTACGGGCGCTTCGCCATCTCGTCGACCCCGGCGAGGAGATCCTTGGCATCATCGCCCGGGAAGTTGTATTGGATGACGTTCCCGAACTCCTCGCCGTAGGAGGAGCTGCCGCGCGGATTCGCGTAGAGCACCACGTACCCTTGGGCGGCAAACCACTGGAACTCGTGGAAGAAGGCATAGCCGAACGCCGAATGGGGACCGCCGTGGATGTCGAGGATCAGCGGGTATTTCCGCTGCGGATCGAAATCGGCCGGCTTCTGGATCCAGGCCTGGATCGGCCGGCCGTCGAAGCTCTTGTAGGCGATCTCCTCGGGCGCGGTGAGGGAGACCTCCGAGAAGAGCTCGCGGTTCGGCTCGTAGAGCAGCTTGCGCTGCTTCGTCGCAGGGTCGAGAGAGTAGAGGTCGCCGATCACGGTCGGCGTCGAGATCACCATGGCGATGCGCGAGGCGCCCGGGGTCGCCGAGTAGGCGACCACCTCCTGGTCGCCGGTGGTGACCGGCTCGGACGCCCCGGTCGCCACATCGAAGCGCCTCAGGTTGGCCCGGCCGTTCTCGGCCGACACGACGATCACCGACCGGCCGTCGGCGCTCCAGAGGATCGGCTGGGGATTCCCTCCCCGCGGCGCGTGCTGGTCGGAGCCGAGGCCGCTGTCGATATCGCCGTCGAAGCGCTCCGTCAGGTTGCGGGCCGCCGCGCCCGGCTTCGTGTCGAGGACGAGGAGGTCGGTCT
>DASPXX010000167.1:0-14932 GCA_035637095.1 Thermoanaerobaculia bacterium | reverse complement strand
CTGGCCGCGCGCCTGCTCCGCCTGCCTTTCCTTCTCCTGCTGGGCGCGACGGATGCGATCCTGGAGCTGGGCCACTTTCGGCGCGTGCTTCTTGCGCAGCGCTTCGACCTGCGCGTCGCGCTTCTGCCGCGCGAGATCGCCCAGGCGGATGCGGAAGTCGCGCTCGCTCTCCCCGGGCTGCGACAGGGCGTCGAGCGAGGGGCTGCGGAAGAGCTCGCAGCGGCGCGTCCGGAAGAGGGTGTCTTCGAGCTGCTTGCGCCAGCCGTCATAGCTCCTGGCCCGCGCCGCGGCGTCCGGCAGCTCGCCGAACGACGCTCCCTCCACCGGCTCCTCCTCCAGATCCTCCTTCCCCAGATCCACCGTCTCGGCAGACGACCAGTCCACCTCGTCGCCGAGCGGGGCCAGGAGCGACAGCTCCTCGGCGTGATCGACCCCTTTCTTCTCCTCGATGAAATGGACGGCGACCGCCGCGAAGAGAGCCGACTCGTACACGGTCGCCTCCGGCCGCGAGCGCACCGGCAGGAACCGCTGCGAGATCTCCGGCGGCAGCACGGGAGCGGCCGAGGCCAGGCCCTTGCTCGGCGCTGCCGGGGCGGGTGTGGCGGGAGCCGGTGCTGCTGTGGCCTGCACCGGGGGGGCTGGCGCGGGAGCTTTCCCCTTGAGAGGATCCGTCAGCCGTTTGATCTCGGGGCGGGTCAGCGGGCCGCGGAGATAGGACATGGCCCAGCGGCACTGGAAGACCACCGGCGCGTCCTCGTGCACGTTGTGCAGCAGGAAGATGCGATTGCCGAGGCGCGACAGGATCCTCTCCAGCGTTGCGCGGTCGAGCCCGCCGCCGGCCGCCCCTTCGAGACCGTCCATGAGCCGCTCCTTGTCGCGCTCGGTCTGCAGGCGGCCGAGGAACCAGGTGCCGACGTTGGAGAGCCCCTTGTAGTCGAGGTCCACCGGGTTCTGGGTGGCGAGGACCAGCCCGAGACCGAAGGCGCGCGCCTGCTTGAGCAGGGTGAGAAGCGGCCGCTTGGAGGGCGGGTTCGCCACCGGCGGCATGTAGCCGAACACCTCGTCCATGCAGATCAGGGCACGCAGGCTGGTGGTCCCCGGCCGGCTGCGCATCCAGCCGATCGCCTGCTCGAGGAGCAGGGAGACGAAGAACATCCGCTCGCGGTCGGAGAGATGGGAGATCGAGAGGATCGCGATCCGCGGCTTGCCCGTCGGAGTGTAGAGCAGGTGGTCGACGTCGAGCGGCTCCCCCTGCATCCAGGCGCCGAAGCCGGGCGAGCCGAGCAGGCTGTTGAACGCCATCGCCAGCTCGAAGCGCTCCTTGGCCGGATAGAAGGTCTCCAGGTCCAGCACGCCGATGCGGTCGATCGGCGGCTTCTGGATCTGCTGGATGAGCCCGGCGAGATCGAGCGAGCGGCCGGCGCGCCACGCCTGGTCGAAGATGTTCGAGAGCAGGATGTGCTCGCGCCCGCGCATCGGGTCGGATTCGATCTCCAGGAGGGCCAGGAGGCTGGAAACCACCGTCTGGACCCGGTCCCGCAGCAGGTCGCCGTCGTCCACCACCTCGGGCGGAGGCGCCGCGAGCGACGAAAGGATCGAGATCGGCAAGCCGGCCTCGCTCCCCGGGGTGTAGATGGCGAAGTCCGCGGCCTCGCGGAGGCGCGCGATGCGCTCGCCGCTCTGCCCCCACTGAGCGAGACCTTTGCGCCACGTCTCGGCCTGCTGCGCCGCGAACTCCTCAGGAGTAACCCCCGCGCGGGCCGCGGCATCGGGATCGACCCAGGGGGCGAAATCGGCCGGCTTCAGATCCGGGAACGTCAGCAGGAGGTTCCCCAGATCCCCTTTGGGGTCGATCACCAGGGCCGGGATCTTGTCGATCGCCGCCTCTTCGAGGAGCGCCAGCATGAGCCCGGTCTTGCCGCTGCCGGTCATGCCCACCATGACGGCATGGGTGACCAGGTCGCGCGAGTCGTAGAGGAGCGGCTCCGCCTGCGCTTCGCCTTTATCGAGGTCGTACGCGCGTCCGAGATAGAAGACGCCGAGCTTCTCGTACGCCGAGGTGTCGTCCGCCATGGTGGGTCCCCTCCAGAGAGGGAGCCTATCCTACAAAAACCACCTCGACCCCGAGAGCCGGCGCCCGCGCGAGACGGCCATCCGCCGTAACGAACGCGGCTCCCAGTTGGCGCGCCAGGCTGATATAAAGCGCGTCCCGCAATGCCAGGTTGTGGCGGAGCCTCCAGGCGGCAGCGAGCAGAGGCTGCAGGGTGTAGCGAGCGAAGGGTGCGCGGGCCAACTTGTCCAGGATCGGTTCCACCAACCTCTCCGCAAGCTTCCCTTCGCGCATGAGACGGCCGAGCGCTGAAAATACTTCGGCATCGAAATGAGCCGGGACCACGACCTGATGCCCCCGTAGAGCGGCTTCTGTCCGACCTCCGGCCGGCGTCCGCAGCAGGAGCTCAATGGCCGCCGAGGCGTCAAGGACGACTGAGGGCATCGATCAATGCGGCGTCTTCCACTTCGCGAGCTTCGCGAACAGCCTCGGCCGCCGGAGTGGAGAGCGGAACCGGCGTCAACCGGCTCAGGCCGTCGAGCCACTCGTCCAAGGTCGGCTGGCGGCAATGCTCCTGCAAAACCTCGAGAACGTATTGCCGTAGGCTCAACCCGCGCGCTGCCGCACGCCGACGTAAGGTCTGATGGAGCTCGTCGGGCAGATCGCGGATCTGGAGGTGAACGGCCATGGTGCGAGGGTAGCAGCTCTCGCCAACGCATGCAATCTGCATGAAGCGCTCTCAGCGCTCTGCCAGCCCGTCGCTCAGGACATGAGGAAAGCTGTCACCCGGCGCGATCTCGCCGGCGTCGAGGAACGGCCGGAGCCCCAGTACCCGCAGCTCCGCCGCCAGACTCTCCACCCACGGCTTGTCCGGCGAGCCATGAGAGAGGAAGACGTCCCAGAGAGGGTCCACAGAGTTATTTTAACCCTCGCGGCTCCGGGACCGCAGGGACCGGCTCCCCCTGGCAGCAGCATAGGTGGAAAGAAGGCTATCCGACGACCGCCGCCACCCAGACGACCAAGCCCACCACCTGATTCTTCCCTTGATTCCTTTCTCACCAGAGGGAGGACGCCCGGGTGCGCCCCCCTTTTTTCATGACCCAGTAACCGGCTGGTCTTTCCCTATCCTCGGCATGAGCAATCCCAGGGGTAGGAACGAGCATCCCGACCCTCGGCACGGCCAATCCCAGGGGTAGGAACGAGCATCCCGACCTTCGGCACGGCCAATCCCAGGGGTAGGAACGAGCATCCCGACCTTCGGCACGGCCAATCCCAGGGGTAGGAACGAGCATCCCGACCCTCGGCATGACCAATCCCAGGGGTAGGAACGGTGACCTACAGATACGCCCGCGGGTCGAGATCGTAGGGCAGCGGCGTCAGGCTCTCCAGCGCGCCATCCTCATCGAGCCGCACCAGGTCCTCGAGACGGACGCCGAACCCCTGCTCGGGGTGGTAGAGGCCGGGCTCCAGGGTGAAGACGTCCCCTTCGCGGAGGACCCCCTCCGCGCCGGAGACCTTCTTGAAGATCGGCTGCTCGTGGAGGACCAGGCCAACGCCGTGGCCGAGGTTGTGGACGTAGCCGGTGGTCGTGCCCGGCGACGAGATGGGGGTGAGCTCGCCGTGGGCGGTGAACAGAGCGCAGACCGATTCCTGGATGTCCCAGCCGCGGGCGCCGGGGACGGCCCGTTCCCGCGCCCGCTCCACCGCGGCGTGGACCGCGGCCCAGGCCCGGGCGAGCGGCTCCGGCGGCTCGCCGACACAGAAGGTCCGCGTGCAGTCGGCGAAGAAGAGGGGCCCGCGCGGAAACAGATCCACCACCAGCGACTCGCCGGGGCGGAGCACCCGCTCGTCGGTGCCGATCGAGTGCGGCACGCCTCCCTCGTCTCCGGGAGCGATGATGTTCCCCTTCGGCTGCTCCAAGCCCTGTTGGGCCAGGGTCTGAGCGACGGCGGTGCGCAGGCGGGCTATCCGGAGCGGCTCTCCCTCCAGCCAGAGAGCACCGTCGGTCACCGTGGCTGCGGAGAGCAGCCGGGCCACGGCGCGCATCGCCTCGCAGGTGCCCGTGGCGGCGGCGCGGATCGCCTCGACCTCGGCCGCGGTTTTCCGCTTGCGCAGGGCGAGGACCACGCCGTTGCCGGGGACCCAGACCCAGCCGTCCTTCGCCAGGCGGGCGCAGGCGGCCTGGACCACCCCGGCCGGTCCGTGCCCGGCCAGCGCGATCCGGCCGGGGGAGAGGCCCGACAGCTGGAGCGCCCGCGTAGCCACCCAGACGGCCAAGTCCGCGGGCTCCAGGGCCTCGCTCTGCCAGCGCGTATGCTCCAGGTCTTCGGGGGTGATCAGGGTGAGGCCGGTCGCGGCGGCCTCTTCGCGTTCCATGGGGGTGAGAAAGGCGAGGCGTGCCGCGCCGCCCCGGGGAGCCACCAGCTGGCACTCCCCGAGGTGGACGGCGCCGACGAACGGGGCCAGATCCGGATCCTGCGCAGAGCCGGCCAGAACGAGGAGAGCTTCGCAGCCCAGCTCGGCGAGCCGGGCAGAGAGCTCGGCGAGGCGGTCCGCCATCGCTTTACAGGTTGCGCTCGATGAAGCTCTGGAACGCCGACTTGGGCACCGCGCCCATCATGCGGTCGGCCATCTGCCCGCCCTTGAACAGGATGAAGGTCGGGATGCTCGAGACGTGGAACTGGAAGGCGATCTGCTGGTTCTCGTCGACGTTCAGCTTGGCGATGCGGACCTTGCCGTCCATCTCGCCGGCGATCTCGTCGAGCACCGGAGCCACCCGGCGGCAGGGGCCGCACCACTCGGCCCAGAAGTCCACCAGGACCGGCGTCTCCGACTTCAGCACCTCGTTCTCGAAATTATCCTGCGTGATCGTGACGATCTTTTCGCTGGCCATCTTGATGTGTCTCCCTCTGGTGACAGGAAGCGGTGCAGCGAGTGGCCGTACGCTCCTGCCGTCTCCTACAACTCGGCGGGCGCCCCTTCTTGTTCCAGGGCGCGCCTCCGGGCGAAGTACTCGCGCGTCGCTTCCACGTCGCGGGCGATCTGGGCCGACAGGTCCATCACCGAAGGGAAGATCCGTTCCTCGCGCAGGCGCTTGAGGAATGAGACCTCCACCCGTTTGCCGTAGACGTCCGCCTTGAAGTCCAGGACATGGCTCTCGACGACTCTCTGGTAGTTCTCGTACACCGTGGGCCGCGTGCCGATGTTGGTCACGCAGTCGAAGGTGGCGGGAAAGCTGGGAAAGAAGGCCCTTCCGGCATAGACCCCGTCGAGCGGCACCAGCTTGTTGTCGGGCACCACGTTGATCGTCGGCCAGCCGAGCCGCTTGCCCATGCGGTCGCCTCGGGCGATCACGCCGGAGACCGCGTAGGGACGCACCAGCATGGCGACGGCGTCCTCGACCTTCCCCTCGCCGATGGCGCGGCGGATGCGGGTGCTGGAGATCCGCTCGCCCGCCCAGATCACCTCGTCGACGCCGAACGCCTGGAAGCCCAGCTCGTTCCCCATCTCCTGCAAGAGCTCCAGATTGCCCTCCCGATTGTGACCGAAGAGGAAGCTGCGGCCGACGTGGATCTCCCGCAGGTCGAGCCGGTCGTGCAGGAGCTCGCGCACGAACTGGCGCGCCGGCACCCGGGCGAGCTCGGGGGTGAAGCGGAGGATCAGGACGACGTCGATGCCCGCCTCGTCGAGCAGCTTCTCCTTCTGCTGCGGTGTGGTCAGGGGCACCGGCGCCTGGTCGGGACGCAGAACCGCCATGGGATGGGGGTCGAAGGTGATCACCACCGCGGGCGCGCCGCGCTCGCGGGCACGCGCCACGATCCGGTCGACGATGGCGCGCTGGCCGCGATGGAGGCCGTCGAAGTTGCCGATCGTGCCGATCCCCCCGCGGGGAAGGTCGGTGTTCTGGCTGGTGTACGCGTCCTGGACGACGAGCATGGAACAGGTCGAGCTCAGCTAGACGGTGGCGGCGAGCGCGATCTCCGCGATCTCAACGCCGGCGACCCCCTCGGGCCCGACGATCTGCCCGACCAGGTCGCCGGCGTAGGCTTCGGTGATCTCCACCTCCACCAGGGTACCGGCCGGCGCCGTCCCGTCGTTGATCAGAAGCCGGCCGTCGATCTCCGGCGCCATTCCGTAATGGCGGCCCTGGAGGAGGTGCTCGGATTCTTCGCAGACCCCTTCGACGAGGACCGGCAGCCGCCGGCCGATCAGCCGCCGCCGGCTCTCCAGGGCGATCGGTCGCTGCGCCTCCAGCAGCTGCCGCAGCCGCCGCCGCGTCACCTGCCGTGGCACCCGGCCCGGCAGCCCCGCGCCGGGAGTTCCGTCCTCCGGGCTGTAGGCGAAGCCGCCCAGGTGGTCGAAGCGGGCCTGCTGGACGAACTGCTGCAAGTCCTGGAAATGCTCCTCGGTCTCGCCGGGGAACCCGACGATGAACGTCGAGCGCAGGAAGACGTCGGGAGCCAGCTCCCGCGCCCGCTCGAGAAGGCGCAGATAGCGCCGGGCATCGCCGCCGCGCCGCATCGCCTTGAGGATCTCGCCATGGCTGTGCTGGAGCGGCATGTCGAGATAGGAGCAGAAGCGCGGCTCGCTCCCCATCAGGCGCAGGAGGTCTTCGTCGAGCGTCGTTGGATACGCGTACAGGAAGCGGATCCAGGGGATCGAGGTGTGCGCGAGGAGAGCCTCGACGAGCCGGACGAGACCGTGGCGGCGCATCCCCAGGTCCTCGCCGTAGCGGGTGGTGTCCTGGGCGATCAGGTTGAGCTCGACGATCCCCGCCGCTTCGAGCTGCTGCGCCTCGGCGACCAGGCTCTCGATGGTGCGGCTGCGGAAGCGTCCGCGCCAGAGCGGGATCGCGCAGAAGGTGCACGGGTTGTTGCACCCCTCGGCGACCTTCAGATAGGCGAAGCCGCGGGTGGTCAGGAGGCGCGGCGCCGTGTGGTCGAAGACCATGTGGGAGGGCGCCGGCAGCGGCGGCCCGCCGCCGAGCTGCACCACGTCTCCGACCTCGCGCAGCTGGTCGAGGCCGACGAAGCCGTCGATCTCCGGGATCTCTTTGGCGAGCTGGTCGCCGAAGCGGTTGACCATGCAGCCGGCCACCAGGACCCGGTCGACCCCCTGCCCCTTGCGCCCCACGACCTCGAGGATGGTGTCGATCGACTCCTGCTGGGCCTCCTCGATGAAGGCGCAGGTGTTGACCACCACCGTGTCGGCGCGATCGAGGTCCTGGACGACCTCGTAGCCGCGGCGCGACAGCTCGCCGAGCATGATCTCGCTGTCGACGAGATTTTTCGGGCAGCCGAGGCTGATCATGCCCACACGCGGGCGGCGGACGGGTTCCGGCATGGCGGGAGAGTCTACCAGATCAGCCACCACCCCCCGACCGCGATCGAAACCGCCGAGAAGGTGCCGAGGAGCACCTGGTAGGCCCCGGGGCCCCGGACTGTCAGGCGCACGGCGACGAGCCCGAGGACCGAGGAGAAGGCGACCATGGCGGCGATCGAGCCGAGGCCGAAGGCGATGACGTAGGCCACGGACGCCGAGAGCGAGGGCAGGGCGAGAGCCGGCAGGATGCCGAGCAGGTGGGAGCTCCCCGCCAGGCCGTGCAGGGTCCCGATCCACAGCGCCGCGAGCGACGGCCGGGCCGGCAGGTGGTGATGGTGCGGGGTCTCGTCCGCCGCTCCCTCGGCCGGATACCGCGCCAGCCATACCCGGCGCAGGCCCCACAACCCGACTGCGATGAGCACCGCGCCGACCATGCGCTCGCTGATCGACGAGAGGCGGTTTATCGGGAGGAGGCCGCGCAGCGCCAGGGCGAGGAGGCCGACGACCCAGACGCCCACGCTGTGCCCCATCCCCCACAGGAGCCCGGTGGTCCACCCGCGCCGCCGCTCCTGGACCACCAGGGGAGCCACCGCCGAAAGGTGGTCCGGCCCGGACAGCGCATGAACCAGACCGGCGAGCAGGCCGATCATGGCGAAGGAGAAGGGGGCGGGCATCCGATGGCTCCCCTACCCGGCCACGTGGACTCCCACCGGCCGGCGGGCGTCGAGGAACTCGTCGACCGGCAGGTCCGCTTCGATCTTGCCGTAGTCGAGCTTGAGGACGCGGTCCGCGACGTGGAAGTAGTGGTCGTCGTGGCTGATCACGAGGACCGTCTTGCCGCGCGCTTTCAGCTCGGGCAGCAGCTCCAGATAGAAGATCTCCTTGAAGATCGGGTCCTGGTCCGCCGCCCACTCGTCGAAGAGATAGATCGGCCGGTCTTCCAGATAGGCGGTCAGCAGGGCCAGCCGCTTGCGCTGTCCCTGGGACAGCTCGATCGTGGAGAGCGCGCCGTCCTTGACCTCCACTTTTTTCTGCAGGTGGAGCTTGGTCAGGTACTTGCGCGCCTCGTCATCCAGGGCGCCGGCATCGAGGCCGAGCAGCGCCTCGAAGACGAAGAAGTCCGAGAAGACCGCCGCAAAGTGCTCACGGTACTCCTCCCGGTTGCTGTCGTCGATCGTCCGGCCGGCGAAGCGGACCTCTCCTGCTTCCGGCGCATAGAGGCCGAGCAGGAGCTTGGCCAGCGTCGTCTTGCCGCTGCCGTTGCCGCCCACCAGGAAGACCAGCTCGCCGGGCTCGAAGGTGAGGTCGATCGGTCCCAGGAGGAAGCTCTCCTCCTCGTTCTCGCGTCGGTAGCTGTGGGTCACGCCGGAGAGCTCCAGCCCTCCCCAACCCCTGAGCGACGCCAGCTCGGCCGACCCTTCCCTCTCCCGGGTCTCCGATTCCAGAGTGAAGCCGAGCTCCTCGACGGTCTGCGCCGAGGCCAGGGCCCGCCCCAGGTTCGGCAGCGAGTTCATCACGACTTCCAGCGGGACCATCATCTGGAAGAGGATGACCGTGAAGCCGATCATGGTGCGGCTATCCATGGGCTGGAACCGGGGGAGCAGCAGGACGAGCAGGCCGAGGACCACGAAAAAGAGGGCCTGCCCCCAGCTCGCCGCGGCCGTGAAGACCACGAGGCCGGAGCGGTTCTCCTGCTGCAAGGCGTCCGCGGTCTCCTCCATGTGGGTCAGGAAGGCCCGCCGGCGGAGCCGGTGCATCTTGAGCTCCTTCGTCCCTTCGGTGAGCGCGCGCACATCCTTGACCAGCTCGTCGAAGATCGTGCGGGACTTCACGAAATGCCGGATCGCCCGGATCACCGGGATCTGGTAGCTCACCACGCCGAGCACGATGAACCCGGCGATCTCCAGCAGCACCTTCCAGGAGAGCCAGCCGAGATAGGTCAGGCAGCTCAGCACCACCGCCACGTGCATGACCAGGAGCGGGATCATCGCCATCGCGTCCACGATGACGTTGATGTCGTTGGTCAGCGTGGCGAGCAGCCGGTGCGGACCGACCCTCTCCAGATGCCGCAGGGGTGCGGCCAGGATGCTCCGCGCCAGGCGCAGACGGAGCGAGAGCAGGCTCTTCTGCGTCAGATCGATCAGCAGGATCTGGGAGAGGAAGCGGAAGAGGGGCAGCACCAGGCAGAGCGTGATGAACAGGCCGGTCAAGAGCGCCGTCCGGCTCTCCTGCCGGGACAGGATCTGCGTGACCAGGGCGATCATCGACGTGCTGGCCACGCCGCTGATGATCCCGGTGATCGCGATCAGGACGATGCGCAAGCGCGAGAAGCGGATCTCTTTGGAGAGCCGGAGGAGGAAGGAAAGGAGGCGGACGATGTTCATCATGGCGATTGACTCCCCGGCGGGGCAGACGATTCTAGCAGATGCGAGACCGGCTATCCCTCGGCGGTCTATCCCTCGGCAACCTGGCGCCGCTCCTTCTCGAGCTGGGCGGCCACCAGCCGGGCATAGACGCCGCCGCGGGCCAGCAGCTCCTCGTGCCTGCCCTCCTCGACGACCCTCCCCTGGTCCATGACCAGGATCAGATCGGCGTCGCGGATCGTGCTCAGGCGGTGAGCGATGACGATCCGGGTCGAGCGCAGCGCGGCCAGCTCCTTCTGGATCTCGGACTCGGTCACCGTGTCGAGAGCGCTGGTCGCTTCGTCGAGCAGCAGGATCGCCGGCCGGTGGACGAGCGCGCGCGCCAGAGCCAGGCGCTGCCGCTGCCCGCCCGAGAGCGACGCGCCGCCGTCGGCGAGCAGCGTCTCGTATCCCATGGGCATCGCCAGGACGTCCTCGTGGATGTGGGCCCGCTGCGCCGCCTCGACGACCCGCGCCAGCGGCAGGCTGGGATCGGAGAGCGCGATGTTGGCGCGGATGCTGGTGCCGAACAGGTACGGATGCTGCGGCACGATGCCCACCTGCGAGCGGACCGTGCGCAGATCGAGCTCGGTCAGATCGCGGCCGTCGAACAGGATCCGCCCCTCGCTCGGCGGGTAGAGACCCACGAGGAGGCTCGCGAGAGTGGACTTGCCGGCCCCCGATGGACCGACCAGGGCCACGAAGCGGCCGGCCGTGATCTCGATCGATACGTCGCGCACCGCGTACTGAGCGAGCGGGCCGTAGCGGAAGCTCACCCCCTCCAGCCGGATGCTCCCCTTGAGCCGCCCGGCGGATGAGACCTTGCTCCTGTCCTGCTCGCGCGGCGTGTCGAGGACGTCGTCGATGCGGTCGAGATAGCTGCCGAGGAGCTGCAGCTGGAAGGCGGTCTGGACGAGCTGGGAGAGCGGGGTCAGGAACCCGGCGGCCAGGGCATTCAGCGCCAGCATGGTGCCGAGCGTCAGGTCCCCCCGCAGGACCTGGACGGCGCCGAGGACCAGGATGAGGAGCGGCGAGCCGGTGGCGAGAGCCGCCAGGGCCGCATCCACGATCCCGGTCAGCCGGCCGCGGTCGAGAGAGACGTTGAGCACGTCGACGAACAGGTGCGACCACTGGTCGACCGACCGGTGCTCGGCGCCCGCCGCTTTGAGCGTCTCGATCCCGGCCAGGAGGTTCACCTGGAAGCTCTGCGACCGCGCCTCGGCCTGGAGCGAACGCGACATCAGCTCGCGCTGGCGGTGCCGGGTGAGCAGGAAGAGGCCCACCCGCGCCGCGCCGAGAGCGAGGACGAGGAGGCCCATCCCCCAGCTCGCGGCGAACAGCAGCAATAGATAGAGGGTCACCAGTGTGCCGTCCAGCACCGCGGACAGCGCTCCCGAGGTGAGGATCTCGCGCACCGTGGCGTTGCTCGACATGCGCATGATCAGGTCGCCGGCCGAGCGCTGCTGGAAGAAGGCGTAAGGGAGGTCGACCAGGTGGTCGAGGAAGTCGAGCGTCATCCGCGTGTCGAGCCGGGTGCGCAGATAGAGAAGAAGGTAGGAGCGCAGGAGCGACGCGAGGAACTGGAAGGCGACCAGCGCGGCCATCCCGACGCCTAAGACGGTCAGCAGGTGGAGGTCGCCGCGCGGGATCACCCGGTCGACGAGGAGCCCGAGGAGGAGAGGCACGGCGAGGGCGAAGAGCTGCACCAGCGCCGAGGTGACCAGGATGCGGCGGAGAGCGCCGGCCTGCTCGAGGAACAGCCGGAGGTAGCGCCCGACGTTGCGCGGCCGTCCCTCTTCGGGGAGGAAGTCCTCGCCGGTCTCGAACGCCAGCGCCACGCCGGTGAACGAGCGCTCCAGCTCCTCCTGCGACACCCACCGTCTCCCCACCGCCGGGTCGACCAGCTCGGCGCCGCCGGCGCGCAGGCGGTCGAAGACCACGAAGTGGTTGAACTGCCAGTGGAGGATGGAGCCGCGGTCGAGGAAGCGGAGGTCCTCGATCTCGTCGATCTTGACCCCTCGGCCGCGGAGCCCGAAGACGCGGCCGGCGTTGACCAGGGCGAGGGCGTCCGCACCGTCCCGCCCGAAGCCGGTGACCTTGCGGACGTCGTCGAGCCGCAGGTGCTTGCCGTAGTACCCGAGCACCATGGTGAGACAGGCGGCGCCGCAGTCGCTGGCGGTCGTCTGCTGGACGTAGGGGATCGTCCGCCGGCGGTTGAACGCCAGCCGGCGCAGCGCCGGGAAGCGGCGGTCGAGCGGCTCGGGGGTGGGGGGTTCGGGCTCAGCCATCAGTCGTCGTTCTCGGTGTTCTCGACGAGGGCCTTCAAGGCCGGGATGAGGGCGACCAGGATGCGCTCCGAGCGGACCCGCACCTCGGCCCGCCCCCACATGCCGTCGTGGAAGCGCCGCGTCTTGCCCTCCGCCTCGAAGGTGGGGGAGGGGAGGCGGGCGGTGACGAGGACGACCGGGCCGCCGAGCGTCGCCGCATCGGCGATCTCCTCGCCGAGATAGCGCCGCGCCTCGGCCGGCCCCACCACCTCGCTCCCCACCTCGACCAGGGACAGATGCTCATAGGCGTAGCGGTAGCCCTGGAGCTCCAGGCGGAGCTCCATCCCCGGTTTGAGCATCGGCCGGTATTCGCCGGGGAGGAGGGCGATCACCGAGCGCTCGCCCCCCGGGCCGGCCAGAGTGGCCAGCACCTGCCCTGGAGCGACCGGCTGGCCGGGGCGCACCCGCACGTCCTCGACCGCGCCGGCCGCCGGAGCGCGCAGCTCGCGCTCGGCGACGCGCGCCTGCGCCAGCTCGCGCTCGGCGCGCAGCGAGAGGAGAGACCGTTCGGCCGCGGCGTCGGACGGATCGCGCAGCCGATTGATCAGCTGCAGCTCGATCTCGCGCTCGATCCGTTCGAGCTCGGCCGCCTCCTGGACGCCGTGGAGACGGACCAGCACCTGGCCGGCCGCCACCCGGTCGCCGCGCGCCACCGCCACCTCGCTGACCGTGCCGGCCGCCGTGGCCCGCAGGTCGGTCCGGCCGCCGAGGCGCACCACGGCGGGGCCGGAGGCGTACTCGCGCACCGTGCCGAGCACGCTGAACAGGAGGGTCGCGACGAGGACGGCGACGAGGAGCCGGTAGGTCCATTGCATCCAGCGGGGATCGGCGCGCAGGAGGTCGCCCTCGATCCGCATCCCGGCCTGATGGATGCGCAGCGCATGCTCGCGGAACAGCGCCTGCGCAGCACCCGCGGACGCGGCCTCTTCCGGCGTGGGGAGGAGGCGGGCGAGGAGCGGCGCGGCCTGCTCGGCGAGCCGGCGCAGCAGCCCGAGGTCGCCGGGCGTGAAGGCCGGGCTCTGGGCGGCGCGGATCACGGAGAGCACCGCCAGGACCGGCTCGCCGTCGGCCACCCGCACCGGCACGGCGGCGAAGCGCTCGTCCCCCTCGGCCGGCGGATCGTCGGCCTCGCGGTCGAAGCGGGGATCGCGCCCGATCCGTTCGAGAGCGAGAGGGAGACCGGTCCGCGCCACGAAGCTGACCAGGCCGACCGCCGCGCTCTCGCGCCGCGCGTCGGGGTCCCCCTCCTCGCCCGCCCAGAGGAGGTCCCGCGCCGGATCGTGGAACAGACAGGAGGTCCGCTCCGCCTCGAGGAGCTCGGCCGCGGCCGAGGCGAGAGCCCGGCCGGCCGCTGCCGCCGTGTGTGCCGCGGCGATTGCGCCGACCGCTGCCGCCAGCCGCCGCGCGGTGTCGGCCTCGCCGCGCAGCACGGGAAAGGCGGAGCGGCGGCGTTCGAGGGCGCTCCGCAGCAGGGCGGCCACGTCGTCGGCCGGGATCGGCTCTGCGGTCAGGTAGAAGAGGCGGTCCTGGTCGATCCAGTCCTGGAACGCGGAGAGATCGGGTCCCCCCGCGAGCACGAGATTCACCCGGCCCGCGGCCTCGGGGAGCGCTTCGGACCGCTCCAGAAGAGAGAGCGCCCGGCCCTCGGCGAAGCCCGCTCCGAGGCAGAGCGCCGCCACCCGCCGCTCCGTGAGGACCTGGAGCGCCTCCTCCTCCGTCGCGGCGGTGAGCACCCGCACCTCGCCCTCCAGCCGCCGCCGGCAGACCTCGGCGGTCACGGCGTCGAAGCCGGCGAGCAGGGCGATGGGACGGTCTTGCGTCGAGTTCTCCAAGGACGCGGCATCCTCTTGTCCAACGGCAGTTTAACACCCCTCCGATAGGTCGCTGGCGAGCCACCTCGCCGGGTGGCGGGCCCCGTTCTCGAGCGAGGCCGTGAAAGGGGAAATCGTAGACCGCCAATACCGGCGTATTGATGCGGCTCAAGCCAGGCTGGCGTAGGCGGAACCTTGGCGCTGGAGGAGATTGCGGAAGATCACCCGGCGCGCTGCATCGCGGTCATAGAGAGCCTCCACCGGCACCGGATTGGCAAGAGCTCCCGGCGCTTCGAGATCCTCGCCGGGATGCGCGATCCGTGGCTTCTGGCCCGGCTGGTGCACCTCCACCCACGGGCCGGTCAGCCGCACCACCCAGAAATGGCGGGTGCCGGCAGCGAGGAGCTCCTGGATCTTGATCTGCAAATCGGCTTCGTCCTGGTCGGTGTCGGCGTACTCGACCGCCAGCGTAGGGGCGCCCTGGCTCCATCCCGGCTGGTCCGAGATTTGGCCGACGGAGAGATCCGGGGCGCGCAGGGTTTCCGGGGACGGCGAAAAGCCGACGTCGACGCCAACCTCCTCGACCGCGGGATCGCTCGCGAGCACGCTGTTTCCCACGCTCGCCGCCTTCCCTCCCCGGCCGCCCATGGGCATACAGTAGATGGGGTGGCCATTGGAAAGCTCGTACGGATCACCGGGACGAATCTGGTCGGCACGGAAGGGTCCCCGAGAGGTAGTGCGCAGAAGATTCTTTTCCATGAGAAAAGGATACCTTAAAAGGGAACTCGACATTGCCACTAAATCGCGGTGTCCATGAACCCACACACGGTGCCGCAGTCCTTCCTCGGTCCTCAGGAGGCGAACCCGTGAGGACCCGTGGGCTATGATGCTACGAAAAGCGCCGCGGGGCCTCGGGTTATGCTGAGCCCATGAAAACAAAGGACGGTTCTCGATTCTTGTCCGCGCTCGCGCTCCTGGCTGCCGGACTCGTGCTCTCCGGCGTGCCGAACGCAGGGAACA